>JAKLJX010000004.1:0-252440 GCA_023150945.1 bacterium
ACAAGAGCAGATGAAAACAAAGATCAAAAGCATTTTCACTTTCGTTCACCAAAAGACAACAGCAAAAGAACAATAAAGCAAAATCACCCCAGTTCTCACAAATTTGGGTAACATTTAATTTTGAGGCAACGGGCCGCCGGCGGTGCGCCTGAACGCCTCAGTGAACGATGTTCACCTCGCCGCCGGAATTGCAGTGTCTTCAGCGAAACGCGCGCCAGAATTTGGCTCAGGCGAATCGCACGCTGGGCAGGGGTTCACCGGGCGCTCTCGCCGGCAATTGCCTGCAGAATCGATTCCGCTGCTTGCGCGGGAAGATCGCTCTCTTCGACTGCCAGCCACTCACAGTGCGGCCGCCGGCGGAACCAGGTTAACTGCCGCTTGGCATATTGCCGGCTATGGCGCTGAATCAGCGTGACCATTTCCTCGTGCGAAATCTCTCCATTCAAGAATTGGAAGGCTTCCTGATAGCCGACGGTCTGCAACGCATTCAACTGAGGAGAATAGCCGCGTGCCAGCAACTGCCGGCATTCCTCGAGCAGCCCGGCCTCCAACATGGCCAGCACGCGCCGGTCGATGCGCTCATAAAGCCGGTGGCGCTCCAGAGTCAGGCAGAAAAAACGATACCGAAAGGACGGCGGCTCGCTTGCGTGCTGCTGCAACTCCGTGAGCGTGAGTCCGCTGAGCCGATGAACCTCCAGCGCGCGTACGAGGCGATGGCCATCATTGGGATGCAGCCGCGCGGCTGCTGCCGGATCAATCTGCGCCAGCTCTCGGTGCAAAGCGGGCGCACCCTCGTCCTGCAATCGTTGCTGGAGCTGCGCGCGCAAGCGCAAATCCGAAGGCAGGGCCGCGGAAAAGCCTTCCAGCAGCGCCTGCAAATAAAAGCCGGAGCCGCCCACGACTAATGGCGTTCTGCCGCGCTGCATGATTTCCCCGACTACGCCGCGCGCCGCGCGGCCGTATTCGCCTGCGGTATACCACTCATCGGGATTACGGATGTCGATGAAATGATGCGGCGCTTGGCGGAGCTGCGCCGCGCTGGGCTTGGCCGTGCCGATATTCATGCCGCGATAGATTTGCCGCGAATCCGCCGAGACGATTTCTGCCGGCAGACGGCGGGCGAGCGCCAGCGCCACCTCGGTTTTGCCCACGGCCGTGGGACCGGCGATCACGAGGGCTTGGGTAAGGAGGGAAGCGTCACTCATCTTTTGCGCGCCACCAGGCTGGCGACGGCTTTTTCATCGCAATCGGCGCAGCCGCGGATGACCGTCTCGCGATAATGCAAAATGCGCAATTCGGAAAAAGCCTGCAGCAGTTCGTTGTGATCGAGCAGAAACTCGGGATTGAATTTCCCGCCCGTCAGCTCGAGCTGGTCTTTGGTCATGGTTTCGAAAATCAGCAGGCCGCCGGGCAGCAGCGCCTGTTTGAGGGAAGGAAAGAGGCGGCGCTCGAGATAGTTGAAGTTGATGATGACTTGATAACGCGCCGCCGGCAGCGTCGCACTGGCGAGATCCATCACGGCAGGTTGAATGCGAACGCCACGCTGCTGCGCTTGTTCGGTGAGCCAGGTGATCGCGACATCCGAAATGTCAACCGCTGCCACGCTGAAACCGAGCTGCGCCAGGTAGAAGGCATTGCGCCCCGCTCCGCACGCGAGATCGAGGGCCGGGCCGCACGGCTGCCGGCGCAACAGCGCGGCATGCGCCACCAGCCACTCGGCCGGCTCATGGCCGAAGAGGCCCATGCCGCGGCGCTGAAATTTTTCGTTCCAGCGCAGCCGATCGGGATGATGCAACCAATCACTCATGTTGCCTTCTCAACCACCGATGTAGGACATTTCCACTTTGGCGAGCGCCACCGTGGCCGCGCTGCGAATCTCCGAATACCGATCGCTGCGTTGCCGCCAAACCGAGGCTATTGCCGCGGTCAATTCGGCATCGGAGGCGCCGCTGCGCAGCAAAGCGCGCAAATCACGGCCGTGTGCCGCGAACAGGCAGGTGAAGAGTTTGCCGTCGGTGGAAAGGCGCGCACGCGAGCAGTCGCGGCAGAACGCGTGCGTCACCGAGGCAATGATGCCGATCTCGCCGCTGCCGTCGCGGTAGCGATAGCGCTCCGCCACTTCGCCGGCATAGTTGGGATCAACCGGCGCGATCGGCATCACGGCATCAATGGCTGCAATGATTTCCGCCGCTGGCACCACTTCATCCATGCGCCAGCCGTTGCTGCTGCCGACGTCCATATATTCGATGAAGCGGACGATGTGCCCCGCGCCTTTGAAATGGCGCGCCATCGGCACCACGCTGTCCTCATTCACCCCGCGTTTGACCACCATGTTGATTTTGACCGGCGTCAATCCCGCCGCCGCGGAAGCCTCGATCCACTCCAGCACGCGCTCGACCGGAAAGTCCACGTCATTCATTTTTTGAAAGACGGCGTTGTCCAGGGAATCAAGACTCACGGTCATGCGGCGCAGGCCGGCGTCTTTCAGGGATTGCACCCGCCTGGCCGGAAAGGAGCCGTTGGTGGTCAAAGTCAAATCGAGGCCGGGCAAAGCCGCCAGCATGGCGATCAGCCGCTCTAGATCATGCCGCAGCAGCGGCTCACCGCCGGTCAGCCGGATCTTGCGGACGCCGAGATCCACGCACAGACGGGCGAGGCGGTAGATTTCTTCGAAAGTCAGCAATTCAGCGCGCGGCAGAAAAAGATGATCCTTGCCGAAAATTTCCTTCGGCATGCAATAGACACAGCGAAAATTGCAGCGGTCGGTAACGGAAATGCGCAAATCGCGCAGAGGGCGGCTTAGCGTGTCGGAGAGAGTCAGGCGAGCAGGTTGTGGAATCATGGTAATTCAAGGTGCAGATCAAAAACCTCAGAGTCTCCACCGAGCGCGAAGTCTTGGAAATCCGGCTCAGCCGAGGTTGAAACATTTTCGGACAGACACGAATCCCGTCGCGAGGCCTTTCAGGTACGGCCGAATCGCTTGTCCAGTTCGGCCAGCGGAATGTTGACCACCACCGGCCGGCCGTGCGGACAAAAATACGGTGACTTGGTCGCGAACAGTTGATCGATGAGCGCATTCATGCTCGCCAGCGTCAAACGGTCGCCGGAACGAATGGCGGAGTGACAGGCAAACGAGGCCGCAATGTTCTCGCGAATCTCCAGCTTCTCGCGCTTGCCGCGTTTGTATTCGTCGACCATGTCGAGAATGACCTTGCTGTCCTGCAGGGTGGTGGAGTAGCGCGTGCCGGGCGGCACGCCCTCCAGCAGCAGCGTGCGATGGCCAAAGGGCTTGAGCGCAAAGCCGATTTTGGCCAGGAAGGGCAGCATCTCGAAGGCGATGTCATAGTCTTCTGCGCTTAACTCGACGACCACCGGAAAGAGCAAACGCTGGGTGGCCGGCTCTTGTTTGGTGAAGGCCTCGAGTGCCTGTTCATACAGAATCCGCTCGTGCGCCACGTGCTGATCAATCACCACCAGCCCGTTGGGTATCTGCGAAAAGATGTAGCGGTTGTGCACTTGCCAGACATTGGTGCGCTCATGGAGACGGCTCTGCGCTTCCGGCGCAAGCTCCATCGGCCGATCGGCGGGAGTGGTTGGCGGCGGCAGCGGCAGGCCAAGCTGCCGGCCGGGATGTCTAACACGAAAGTCGGCCGGCGCAAAATTGTGCGGCCCCGGCGCGGCTGCAGGGGATTCGCCCTCGAGCGCGGGCCGTTCCGGCGCGGCCGGCCAGGTCATCACCGGCACCGCCCGGGCAAAATCGTTTGCCACGGGGATGACCGCATTGGTGTTGAGCGTTTGCTTGACCGCGGTGCGCAACAGCGCATAGATCAGCCGGTCATCAGCAAACTTCACCTCCATTTTGGTGGGGTGCACATTGACATCGACGCGGGTGGGATCGACGCGCAGAAACACCGCAAAGAAAGGAAAGCCGCCATGCGCCAGCATTTCGCCATAGCCGGAAATCACCGCATGCTGCAGCGAGCGATCGGAGATGTAGCGGTGATTGAGAAACAGAAATTGCTCACCGCGGCTGCTGCGCACCGTGCTTTGTTTGCCGAGCACACCGCTGATCTCGCAAGCCGGGCCGCGATCCTGCAGCGTCACCAGGGCGTCGCGCATGCGGCTGCCATAAAGCGTGAACACGCGCTCGGCCAGGCTGCCGGCGGGCGGCATGTCGAGAATCACTTCGTCGTTGTGCACGAAAGTGAAATAGACGCCGGGATAGCCGACACAAAAACGGTTGATCACCGCCAGAATTTGACGGTATTCGGTGGTCGTCGACTTCACGAACTTGCGCCGGCCGGGCGTGTTGAAGAAGAGATTTTTGACCGCGATGCTGGTGCCGGGCGTGCCCGCAGCAATGGTGAGATTGGATTGCACGCCGCCTTCCAACTCCACCACAGTTGCTTCCGTGGCCCCCGGCTCCATGGTCTTGAGCACCACCTGCGCCACCGAGGCAATGCTGGCCAGCGCCTCCCCGCGAAAGCCGAGCGTGCGGATGGCCTCCAGATCTGCGGCGGTCGCGATTTTGCTGGTGGCATGGCGCTGAAACGCCATCTGCGCATCCTCGCGACTCATGCCGCAGCCGTTGTCCACGACCTGAATGAGCACGCGGCCGCCGTCCTTCACCACCACGGTGATTTGCGTGGCGCCGGCGTCGAGCGCGTTTTCGATCAACTCCTTGACCACCGAGGCCGGGCGCTCGACCACTTCGCCGGCCGCGATTTTGTTGGTGAGATCCAGGGGCAGGAGCTTGATTTTCGAGGTGGAAGCAGACACGGCATCGAACCCGGGAGGTTGTTCACAACAAGCCTTCTTCGGCAAAGCTCAGGTAACGGTCTTTGCCGATGATGACATGATCGAGCACACGCAGATCAACCGCTTCGCAGGCGCTCTTGAGTTTTTTGGTCGCGCGCAAGTCTTCCGGGCTGGGCGCCGGCTCGCCGCTGGGATGATTGTGCACGAAGATGATGCCGGCCGCCTGCTCGTTGATGGCAAACTTCACCACTTCGCGGGCATTCACCATGCTTTCCTGCAGCGAGCCTTCGAACACCTTGCGTTCGCGCAGCAGGCGGTTGCGCGTGTTGAGCAACAGAATGAAGAATTGCTCCCGCGGTTGATTGCACAGCCGCAGGTGCAGATAGTCGAACACGTCGCGGCTGGTGCGAATGTAGGGCCGTTCTTCATGCTGTTCCCGTGACAGCCGCTTGCCGATTTCCAGCGCGGCTTTGAGTTGCGCGGTCTTGGCCATGCCCATGCCGTGCATCTGGCAAAGCTCTTCCGCGGCCTTGGTATCCAATCCGCGAAAGCCCTTGGCTTCGACCAGCAATTTGCGCGCGAGATCCATCACTGACTGGCCGTGGTTGCCGGTGCGCAGCACGATGGCGAGCAACTCGGCATCCGACAGGCTTTCCGGCCCGTGTTTCAACAAACGCTCGCGCGGGCGCTCGTTTTCCGGCCATTCAGCAAGGCGCAACGGATATTTTTGCATGTCACCCCCGGCAAAGAGGTTTTCAAATCTGCCCGGCGGCTTGGGCATTGGCAGGAACGTAGAAACTGCGTTGCAAAATTTCAACAAATCTTTTTGATGAAGGTCGACGGACGGCGAGCAGAGCTGATCGCGGGAGAAAACGGAAACCGTGCACCGCCATCGCGGGTTCAGGAGAGTCCGACTGTTCTGACCCGCAAGGCCGGCCGCCGGGCGCGCCACGATTGCGCTGCGACTCTCAGCCCTGCCACAGCATCATGCCCAAAATCACAAAGCCGAGCACAATGCGATACCAGCCGAAGACTTCAAAGCTGTGTTTCTTGATGAACGACATGAAGGCGGCGATCACCAGCCAAGCCACCAGCAATGACACAATGAAGCCCACGGCAAAGATGACGGCATCATCGGCATTAAGCAGGCTGAAACGCTTCGCCAGGCTGTAAAGCGTTGCGGCAAAGATGGTGGGAATGGCGAGAAAAAACGAAAATTCGGCGGCGGCGGCGTGGCTCAAGCCCAGTACCAGCCCGCCCATGATGGTCGAGGCCGAGCGCGACATGCCGGGAATCAACGACAAGCATTGCGCCAAACCAATGCCCAATGCCTGCGTCCACGTAATGTCTTCCATCGTATCGACTTTCACGCGCAGGTGCAATTGCTCGATCAGGATGATGCCGACTCCGCCGACGATCAATGCCGCAGCAACGGTTTTGGGATTGAACAGCAGCGCTTCGATCAGGTCGTGAAAGAAAAATCCAATGAGGGCCGCGGGCACGAAGGCGAGCATGACCCCGACGCCGAAGCGCCGCGCTTGGTCGACCGTCAGCCCGTCCGCTGACTGCGCCTTTCCCAGCATCGCGCTCACCAGCCGCCAAATGCGATTACGAAAGTAGATCAACACCGCGATGATGGCGCCCAGTTGGATGAAGATTTCAAACGTGTTGGCTTTTTCGCCGGTGAATTGCAGCCAGTTGCCGACCAGGATGAGATGACCGGTGGAGCTGACCGGCAGGAATTCAGTGAGCCCCTCGACGATTCCCAAAACAACCGCGACCAAAATCTCGTTCATCGACGTCCTTTCAAAGATGGAATTGCGTGCCGTTGGCATGAACGGCCAGAGATATACCGGCCAACCTGCTCGAATCCGTAACCGCCAAATCAATTTACGGCACGCACGGCCGGCCTCGGCAGAAGTTGCAGGATCTTTGCGCCGCGGTTCGCGCTTTCCTTATAGAAGAAAAGCGTGCGCCGCTTTCCGTTGCTTTGCCAGCGCAATTCATCAAAGAGCAGACGCGATTCGAAGTGCTGCGCTTCGCCGCGCGTGAGGTCCAGCGGCACCTCCCGCACGCGGAACCAGCGCCGGGTCAGCAGGAAGGCGCGTTCTTCACTCAGGCAAAAGAAGGCAGCCGCGTGGCGGATGCCGTTCACGCCGGCGCCGATCACGCACGGCAGGCAGCAGCGCAGGTTGTGCAGCAATCCTCTCTTTTCTGCAAAGGTGCGGTAACTCTCCGGCAGCGTCTCCACGAGTGGCAACGGCAGAGGGGTGGGGAAGGAGAGCAGCTTCTTCAGCAAAAAGCGAATGCCGCGCAATTCAGCACGCAGTAGACGAAGGAGCCGGGGGGCCAAAGCGAGGAACAGGATGAGAAAAAGCCCGATGACCGCGAGGGTGGCGATTGGGTACTGCAAGGCAGCGAAGGTGCCGCCCACTGCCAAAACATCTTCGCCCAAGCTCAGCCCGATATTGGTCAATGGTTCCGGGCTGTGATTGGCGAGCAAGCGAATGCCGGCTTTGGTGGAATGGCCGGAGAGGGCAACACCGCCGCACAGCAAACCGGCGACGGTTTTGGCCGCGGGATCGACTGCGCCGATGGCAGTGGCGCCCAGCAGCGCAGCACCCACCGGCCGGATGAAAGTGTGCAGGCTGTCCCAGGCGCTGTCAATCCACGGAATCTTGTCCGCCAGAAATTCTGCGAGGTAGGCAACGCCCGCCACCGCCAGCACGATCGGATCACTCAGAATCTGCAAATGCCCGAGCGCCGGATTGAGCTGCAGCAATCCCACACGCGTGCCCAGGCCGATTGCCAACACCGTCGCATACAAATTCACACCGGAAGCGAGGCCCAGCCCGGCGATGCTGCCCCAAACTGCCAAATTCTCCAAGGTGGATTGTCCTTCCTGCGCGTTGCGTTATTCCGTTTACTCGCGGCGGCCTTTGAATACCAGTACCGCGAGCGGCGGAAAAGTGATCTCCATCGAGTAGGGCTGATTGTGATGCGGCCGTTGCTCGGCGTGCACCCAGCCGGCATTGCCGACGTTGCTGCCGCCGTAGAGTTCGGAATCGCTGTTCAGCACTTCTTGATACGAAGTGAGGAAGGGCACGCCAATGCGGTAGTTGGGCCGCGCTACGGGAGTGAAATTGCAGGCAAAGACCAGAACATCTTCGGCGTTCTTGCCGCGCCGCAGAAAGGAGATCAGGCTGGCGTCGAAATCTTGAAAGTCGATCCACTGAAAGCCTTCCCACGAGAAGTCGACTTCATAAAACGCGGGCTCGCGACAATAGAGGGCGTTGAGATCTCTGACAAAGCGCTGCAACTGGCGGTGGTGTTCATTGTCGAGCAAATGCCACTGGAGCGCGTCGGCGTGATTCCACTCCCACCACTGGCCGAACTCACTGCCCATGAAGGTGAGCTTCTTGCCGGGGTGGCCGTACATGTAGCCGAGCGCCACGCGGAAATTTGCCAGCTTCTGCCAGAGATCGCCCGGCATCTTGTCGAGGAGCGAGCGCTTGCCGTGCACGACTTCGTCATGGGAAAGCGGCAGGATGAAATTTTCCGTGAAGGCGTAATACATCGAAAAGGTGATGAGATTCTGATGATACTTGCGGTGAATGGGATCTTCGCGCATATAGCGCAGGAAATCATTCATCCAGCCCATGTTCCATTTGAAGGTGAAGCCCAGGCCGCCGAGGTAAGTGGGGCGCGACACCATCGGCCAGGCGGTGGATTCTTCCGCAATCGTGATGGCGCCGGGAAAGCGATCGTGCACGACTTCATTGAGTTTCTTGATGAAGTCGATGGCCTCGAGGTTCTCGCGGCCGCCGAACTTGTTGGGCAGCCACTGGCCCTCCTGGCGGGAATAGTCGAGATAGAGCATGGAGGCCACGGCGTCGACGCGCAAGCCGTCGATGTGATACTCCTCCAGCCAGAACAGCGCGCTGGCAATGAGAAAGTTGCGCACCTCATTGCGGCCGTAGTTGAAGATGAGCGTGCCCCAGTCGGGATGCTCGCCCTGGCGCGGGTCAAGATGCTCATAGAGCGCGGTGCCGTCGAACCAGCGCAGCGCCCAGTCATCCTTCGGAAAGTGGGCCGGCACCCAGTCCATGATCACGCCGATATGGTTGCGGTGCATGAAATCGACGAAATAGGCGAAATCCTCGGGCGTGCCGTAGCGCCGTGTCACCGCGAAATAGCCGGTGACTTGGTAGCCCCAGGAGGGATCATAAGGGTGCTCCATCAGCGGCATCAGCTCGATGTGAGTGTAGCCCATGTCTTTGACGTAAGCGGCCAGCTCCGGCGCGATTTCACGGTAGCTGCACCAATCATTTTCGCCGGCGCCTTTGCGCTTCCACGAGCCGAGATGCACTTCGTAAATCGACATGGGTCGATCGAGCCACAATGTTTCCCGGCGCGCGGCTATCCAGTCTTGATCCTGCCATTGGTGCCTTTTGCGTTCGGTCACGATCGCCGCATTGTTGGGGCGCAGTTCCGTTGCCAGCGCATAGGGATCGCTTTTGACGCGCAAATGACCTTCGCGGGTTTTGATCTCGAATTTGTAAAGTTCGTTGGCCTGCAGGCCGGGAATGAAGATCTCCCAAACGCCGCTGAGATGCACCCGCATGGGATGGCGCCGGCCGTCCCAATTGTTGAAATTGCCGATAACGCTTACCCGCCGTGCGGCGGGCGCCCAGACGGCAAAGTGCACACCCGGCACGCCCTCCACCGTCATCAAATGCGCGCCCAGCTTGTCGTAAATGGTCCAGTGATTGCCTTCGGCAAAGAGATGCAGATCGAAATCGGTGAGAATGGGCAGGAAGGCATAGGGATCCGCGGTGCGGTACGACTGGCCATAGCGGTTGATGATTTCCAACTCGTAGCGAAAGCGGCTGGTGCGGTCCGGGAATATCGCGGTGAAGAATCCCATGCCGTTGGCTTTGCTCATGGCCGTGGCCGCGCCGCGGTCAAGGTCAATGACCTTCACGGCTTCGGCCTCGGGCGCGAACACGCGAATGGCCAGGCCCTGTCCTTCATCGAGGGTGACCAGGTGCGGTCCCAGAATCGAAAAGGGATCGTGATGATCACCGTGCAGCAGGCGATCGAGGTCTTTGGGCAAGAGTGTGCGAGTTTGTCTGGTTTCGGAGCTAGGAACAGGATTCACGGCCGCTTCTCCCTTCGAATTGCGATTGCTGCCCTGCTTCGGCCGCAATCGTGCATGCGTGTGCCGGATCAAAGTGAAAGTGGGCTGATGATAGCAAATTTATGACTGAAGCGCAAGCCCGCAGGCGCACCATGAAATAATGCAACCAAACACTTGTATTTTGCAAAAATAAATCCTATTTTTGCGGCGAATTCGAGCGATGGTGCAAACCTCGGCAGTCGACCCACTCTTTGAAGGAGACGTTCCATCCATGCCTACAACCTCTGCTGACCAACTCATTGGTCGGGAAGTCGAAACCCGTTGCGGCAAGTGCAAAACCGACACCTTACATACCATCATCAAAGTCAAGAAGGACGGGAGCATTTCACGCGTGATGTGCAACGCTTGCAAGAACGAGCACATTTATCGCGACAAAAGCGCGGCCGCCGCGAAGGAGACGGTGAAAAAGGCCGCTCCCAAGACCACGCGCCGCAAGAAGGACTATGATTCTTTGATAGCTGAGATCGCGGAGACCGACGTAAAAGACTATGCCAGCGCGAACGATTTTACCGAAACCAAGGCCATTCGGCACCGCTCCTTCGGCATCGGTGTGATCACGAAGATCCACAACAATACCCGCATCGAAGTCCTCTTTAAGGACGGGCCGCGCTTGCTCGGCCAGAACATCAACATGGCCGACCTGGAAAGCACGATGGCGGACGTTTGAGCGCCGGCTGTTAACGCGCAACGAGTGCAACGCCGCGAGTTCCCGCAGGGGAGCACGCGGCGTTTGTGTTTCTGTACCCCGCCTCAGTGCCCTCACCTTGCGGGCACATTCCCACCCAAGCAAAACCCATGACGCTGCGGCTGCACCGACACCGGCCGTGATTTGCGCCCGCAGCCCGGCTTTGGCGATCACCTGTCAGCCGCAGAAGGCGGTTGCCCGTCCGCAGCTTTCGTGCAAGTCGGTACATACTGCCAGATGCCGGAGGCATGCTTACCCAGCCTGACAGATTCGAACAAAAGCCTTGTTTGCCTCTGAAACAGTGTCCGCGGTGAAACAAATCAATTTGATCTTCCTTGCGCCGACTGCAGCAAGGGTGACCTGCCATCCCACATTCCGCGCCAGGGAGCACCGGCCCGTGCGGGCCGGCGGCGGCGTCCCACCAATTCCGGAACGGATTTCTGCAGGCAGATTTGCCAAGCCCAGCTAGCAATGCGGCCTGATCATCGCGGATTGCAACGCGCCCGCCAGAGCGCGGAGCGGTTCATTCCCTCTGGCACAAGCCTTGCGTGAGGGCGGCAGCATCAGACAATTCGAGCTTCTTGACGATTCGAGTGCATCAACATCTTGGAGTGCTGCATCGTGAGAGCAACTTGGATCCTTCAGTCAGGCGCGCCTGCCTGCGCACTGCCATTGCGCCGCCCGCGTTTTGTGCGCCCATGCTTGGGAACTCTCTGCACCCTTTTTCTCGCCAGCCACCTTTTCTGCGTAACAGCTTTCGCGCAATTCTCGGCGTCCACGCCCCCCGCGATTCAGGTGGAGGAATTCAAAGACACATTCAACCGCAGCGGACCGGGGTTGGGCGGAAACTGGGACGCCAACGAGGCCATGCAGATTCAGAACAACCAGTTGGTGAATACCTCAACCGTCGATCAATGGAACGGCTTTCTCGCGATCGCCAAAGTCTTCACCAATCCCACTGTGGTCAAACTGGTGTTCGGCAGTCGCTCAGACAGCCTGGGCCGCGCCTTTACCGGCGCTGCGGTGCGTTTGAGCACGACGAGCTATAAAACCGCCAAGGGCTACCTCGTCGTGCACAACGGCGAGCGTCTGAAACTGTTCGAGCTGTTTGACGGGGTGCCGCGCACGCCGGCGATCGCGGATCAAGCCGCGTTGGCGCCGCCCCCCAACATCGGCGACACGCTGCGCGTCGAGCTGGACAGCGACGGCTCCGGTCACAAATTTACCGTCTACATCAACAATACGTTTGACGGCATCCTGCTCGACCCCGACAAGGTGGCCGGCAACGGCGAGGTGCTCTACGCGGGCATTCAGATTCACGGGAACACCAATGACGGCGTTGACTTTGTCTCGCTCAGCACCCCCTCGGACGCCGTGCCGCCGGCGGCCATCACCAGCCTGAGTGTGGTGGGCGCCAGTTCGACCACTTTGACGCTCGAATTCACCGCCACCGGCGACGACGGCAATACCGGTGTCGCCTCCCGCTACGATGTCCGCTATGCGGCCTCCGCCATTACCGAGAACAATTTCAGCAGCGCGACCGCGGCAAATGTCAATGATCAGCCCGCGCCCGCGGGTACGGTGCAGCGCGTGACCGTCACCGGCTTGAGCTCGGGCAAAACCTATTTCTTCGCCATCAAAGTGCTCGACGAGGCGAACAATGCCTCGAAGATTTCCAACGTCGTGCAAGGCTCCACCGCGCTGCTTTCCACCGTCAAGGATGACTTCGAACGGGCGGGACCCGGCTTGGGCAGCAATTGGGCTGCCGGCGCCAACATTCAAATTGCCGGTGGCGAAGTGAAAAACGTCAGTACTTCATTCGGCTGGGAGCGGGCCGTGCTCAGCACCCGGCGCAACGCGCAGGAAGTGACGATCAAATGGGGCCCGACCGCAACCCCGGAAGCGCTACAGCACACCGGCATTTTCGTGATGGCCAGCAGCGGCAGCAGCACGGCTTCCGGCTATCTGATTCAGCGCGAAAACGTCAGCGGCGGCCGTACCAACTTGTGGCACGTCAAAGCGAGTGGCGAACTGGAACAGATTGCCGGCGGCCTGTCGCAATACAGCGGCGTGGCGACGGCCGGTTCGGTGATGACGGTCAAGATCACGGCAGCGGAAAATTCGAACATCTTCGAAGTCACGGTTGACGGCCAGTTCGATCGTGAATTTGCCGATGCCTTGAAGCGTGAAACCGGCAACTTTGCCGGTTTCATGTTGAACGGCGGCAATCCCACTGCCACCCTCGGCGAGATCATGCTGGCATTTCCGGTGAAGCCGGCCACGATCCTGCGCATTGATTCCGGCGACGGCCAGATTGCTTCCATCGGCCAGCAATTGCCCGAACCGCTGGTGGTGGCGCTCACCGACGAGGACGGCAATCCTGCGCCCGGCCAGAAGATCGATTTTGCCGTCTCTCCGGCTGACATGGCGGTGCTGTCGGCGCCGCCCTCGCCCGATGGCAACATTCGCGTCGAAGCCGAAGCCGGGAATCTGCAGGCCCCGATTGCAATTCGCAATGACGCGGCAGCCTCCGGCGGCAAGTACATCAACTATCCCTCGGGCAACACCCAGGATGCCAAGGCGGTCTACACCTTTCAAATTCCAGAGGCCGGCAAATACATCATCTGGACCCGCAGCCTCAACAATTCCGACCGGGCGGTGAGCTGGGACATCAAAGTCGACAACGAGATTTTCATCTACGACGTTTTCAAGGGCCAGATCATCAACACCTGGACGTGGGATCGCATGTCGGATCGCGGCAACGATATCACCTACGGCTCCAATCCGCAATTCAACCCGCGTTTTTTTGATTTCACTGCCGGCACGCACACCATCGAGTTTCGAGTGCGCTATGCCGAGACCTGGCTGGACAAGTTCATCATCACCAAAGATTTTGATTTCGTCCCGGAAGGCGCCGAGGACACCGGCTTCGTGACCGATAGCGAAGGCAAGGCGCGGGCGCAGGTGAAGCTCGGCAACAAAGCCGGCCAGTTTTTTGTGGAGGCGACGCATGCCTCGTTGCCGGCGGCCCGCTTCACGCTCACGGCCACAGGCGGAGCCGCAGCGCGCATGGAAATCACTGCCGCCAACAATGGCAACAACCAAACCGGCGCGGGCGGCCAGGCTTTGCCGAAACCGTTTTCCGTGACCGTGCGCGATGCCAGCAACAATGCCGTGGCCGGCCATCAGGTCAGTTGGGTGGTGCTGGAGGGCGAAGGCAAGCTGAGCAGCTATACCAGCGTCACGGATATCAGTGGCGTCGCGACCACCACGCTGACGCTGGGCAGTGTGCAGGCCAACCAGCGCGTGGAGGCGCGCAGCCACAATGCCAGCGGCCTCGCGCTGACCGGATCACCGGTGGTGTTCACGGCAACCGCAAATGCCAAGCTCGCGGCCTCGGCGGCGCGCGTCTCCGGGAACGGACAAAATGCGCAAGTGCGCACCAAGTTGCCGCAGCCGCTGGTCATGAAAGTCGCGGATGCCGGCGGCGGTGGTGTATCGGGATTTTCAGTGGAATTCGAAGTGCTGCGCGGCGGCGGAACGGTGAGCCTGCAAGCGGCGCTGCGCAATCCCGGGTTTGAAAGTTTCAATGGCAGCCTGCCCACGAACTGGTCGCTGGAGGGTGCTCCCACCGGCAATGAAGTATCACTCACCACTTCCTCGCCGCGCAGCGGCAACCGCAGCCTGCAAATCAACACCAGCCGCACCGGCGTGGGCGTGAGCCAGAATTTTGAGTATGCCGCCAACACCAACTACACGCTGACCTTCTACGCCAAAGTGTTGAGCGGCACCGCGCGCGTCGTTTGGCGCGTGAACGATGCCGGTGGCAATCTCTCTGAGCGCGTCATCGATATCTTGCCCTCCGGCACCGGCAACAATTGGGTAAAATATCTCGCCATCGTGACCAACGGCCAGGCGGGCGAGCGCGCCTTGATCCTGCGCTCCTCCGGCGCCGCCAATTTTCTGATTGATGACGTCAAGATCAACAGCAGCACCGACAGCAACGGCGAGCTCGCTGCCACATGGACGTTGGGCGACACCGCCACGACGCAGGAGGTCCAGGCGCGTGCCTTCGCCGGCAGTGCCAACCTCTCCGGATCGCCGGTTTCATTCACCGCCAATGCCAGGGCCGGCGCGGCTGCCACACTCGCGAAAAACGGCGCCAACAGCGGTGATGGTCAGGTCGGCTCCGCCAATCAACCGCTCAACCAGCCGTTTGTGGTAAAGGTGACGGATTTGACCGGCGTCAATGTCGTGGCGGGAGTCAACGTGACTTTCAAAGTCACTGCGGGCAACGGCAAACTGGAGGGCGGCGTCACTACACTCACCCGCGCCACCGGGACGGATGGCTTGGCCGCGGTGATCCTGACGCTCGGCCCGCAGAATGGCGCCCCCAACAGCGTTGAAGCATCGGCCTCGGGCTTGAGCGGCAGCCCGCTCACGTTTTCCGCGGTGGCGGCGGTTCCGGGCAAATTCGAAATCTCCGGCGGCGGCAGCCAGCGCGGTTCCGCCGGTTATCTCACCAATGCGCCGCTCTCCATTCGCATCACCGATGCCGGCGGCAAAGCCATTTCCGGGTATCCGGTGGTGTTCGAAGTATTGGAAGGGGGCGGCACGATCAACGGCAAGAGCACGATCACGCTCAGCACCGAAGCAGATGGTGTGGCGCGCGCATCGCTCAAATGTGGACCGACCCCCGGTGTCATGAATCGCATCAAGGCGAGCGCAACAGTGAATGGCCAGCAGGTTGCCGGTTCGCCGCAGACCTTCACAATTCGCGCGCAAGGCTTGAATCGCATCAAACTCGAGGGCGGCAACGAACAGGAAGGCATTGTGGGGGAATTGCTGCCGGAACCGTTCAAGGTGTCGATTCGTGACTCGGCCGGCAAGGCCATTGCCAATCAAGAAGTGACATTCAAAGTCACTGCCGGTGAAGGCCAGCTCGAAGGGAACGTGACGCAGAAGACGGTGAAGACGGACACGACCGGTTTCGTTGCACTAACTCTGCGGCTCGGCACCAAGCCCGGTGAAAATCGCGTGACCGCGACCAGCAATCCCCCTGCGCTGCAAGGCTCGCCGATGCTGTTCAAGGCGACCGGTAAAGTTGGCCCGCCGGAAATCCTGGTGAAAGCAGCAGGAGACAGCAGCAAGGGCGTGGTCGGCAATCCGCTGCCGACGCCACTGGTCGCGCAGGTGACCGACAAGCACGGCAATGGCATTCAGGGCATCGAGGTAACGTTTACAGTGAAAAGCGGCGGCGGCACTTTGGAAGGCCAGCCCAGCCTCAAACGGATCACGAATGCCGAGGGCAAGGCGCAGGTGACACTCACCCTGGGCATTACTGCCGGTCTGCTCAACAACGTCGTTGAGGCCGAAGCCAAAAACGGTTCCGTTCCGCTGAAGAATTCCCCGGCGCGTTTTCGCGTTTCCGCGACCGCCAGCCGCGCGGTGACGATCGTGAACAACGGCGGCTCAGGCCTGACTGGCCGCGCCGGTGATTTGTTGTCAGAGCTTTTCCGGGTGCGCATCAACGACAAGGACGGCAATGGCGTGGAAGGACATCCGGTGAGCTTCAGCGTCAAGCGGGGTGGCGGCTCATTTCACCCCACGGGCGCGACGGATACCACCATCGTCACCAATGCCAGCGGCGTGGCACGCATTCAATACCGCCTGGGCGGCGTGATCAAGCCCGACAGCCAGTTGGTGCATGCCACCGCGAATGACGGCATCACCGGTGATCTCATCGGTTCGCCAATCAAGTTCCTGGCCTATGCCAACGCCGGCCGGCCGTGCGACGGCAAGTCCTACGTGACCGCCGCCTCGAGCAGCAACCCGGCTGACGGCGTGACGCCGATGCCGGTGACGATCTTTGTGCGCGACTGTTTCGGCAACCCGGTGAAGGGCGAGAGTGTCATCATCGAAGTGAGCAACGGGCCCAATGAAATCACCCAGCCGACGCAGGTGACCAACAGCAACGGCATCACCAGCGGCAGCTTCACTTCCACACGCTCGGGTGAGAAGGTTGTGACGGCGCGCATTCCCAGCGGCATCGCGATCACCGCCGGCGCCACCGTCACCTTCACGCCGCAGGCGGCGCAGCAAATGGCGCTGCGCGGCGGCAACAATCAAAGGGGCAACGTGAATGCGGCGGTGCGTGATCCACTGTCGGTGAAAGTTTCGGACCGCTTCGGCAACGGCGTGCCGAATCATCCGGTTTCCTTCGCGGTGAAGCGCGGCAGCGGCCGCATGTTCGGCGGCTCGCCGGCTGTGCAGGTGTTTTCGGATGAAGCCGGCATCGCACGCGCCTATTTCATCGGCGGCGCCAGCGCGGGTGAAAGCCAGGTCTATGCCGAGTCCGCCAACCTCGACAACTCGCCGGTGATTTTCATCGAAACCACGGAAAACAGTCCGGCGCGCAAACTGGTGTATGTCGGCGGCAACGGCCCGACCGGCACCGAAGGCCAGACCGGCGTGGCGGGCGAAGTGTTGCGCGATTCGATCGCGGTGCGCGTGACCGACGTCAACAGCCGGCCGGTTTACGACGTGCCGGTGCGTTTCACCATTGCCTTCGGCGGCGGCAGCGTTAACCGATCGCTGGCGAATTCCAATGTCTTTGGCGAGGCCAAGGTGGCCTGGCGATTGGGCGACAATGCCGGCTTGAACACGCTGCGCGTGAGCGCGGAAGGATTGGAAGGCTCCCCGATTGACTTCTCGGCGTACGGCACTGGCGGCCAGGCTTGCTGTCTGGCTGATTTGGGCGGCGTGGTCAACGGCTATGTCGGCGGCCTCTCGGATCCGATTCGTGTGAAAGTGAGCGACCGCAACGGCAACGGCGTCGACGGCCAGAAAGTCACGTTTGAGTTGATCGAAGGCACCGGCAGCCTCACCGCGACGGAGAGCTACACCAGCAACGGCGGTATCGCGAGCACGCGGCTGAACAACACCGATAATCTCAGTGGATTCCGCACCGTTCGTGCCATCGTGCCGGGGTTGTCGGGTTCGCCGCTGCTGCTGCAGGTGTATGTCAAGCCCTCGGCGGCGGTCGCCATGATCGCCGTGGCGCGGACCAACAACCAAAACGGAACCGTGAATCGTGCGCTCAATTTTCCATTGCAGGTGAAGCTGTTGGACCGCTTCGGCAATCCCACGCCCAATGAATCAATCAATTTTGTGATCACCGGCGGCGGCGGCAGCTTCAATGGTTTGCCGAGTGTATCGGCCTTGAGCGACACCAATGGCGTGGCGGCCGCCACCCTCACGCTGGGCGCTGCGCCCGGCCTCAATCAAGCCGTGGCGATTAAATCCGGCCTGCCCAATGTGGAATTCAAAGCCTCCGGCTTCACCAACAAGTTCCCGATCTTCTTTGATGTCCCGGATCAAGTTGTGTTCGAAAACGACCGGGTGGAATTCACCCTGCGCGCCAGCGACGATGACGGCGATCAGATCAGCTATGGCGCCGCCAATCTGCCGCCGGGCGCAACCTTCGATTCACTCAACACCCGCATCTTCACCTGGCGCACGGACTTCAACACCTCCAACAACGGCCCAGTGTACGAGCCGCTGTTCTTCGCGCGTGACGGCAAGGGTGGGGTTGATATCGAGGCGGTGCGCATAACCGTGAAGAACACCAACCGGTCACCCGTTGTCCTCAGCCGGATTCCCGACCGCCTGCCCGATCGCAATGGCATGGATTCCACCGTGGTGGTGGACTCCACCGGCGTGGCGCGCTTCACCATGCGCGTTGTGGCGGATGATCCTGATGGCGATCGTTTGACGTACGCCTGGGAACAAAACGGCGTGCGCGTCGGCACCAATGCTCCGTCCTATCGCTTCGTGGGCGTGCCGGTGTTTCATTATGTCCGCGTCACGATTTCAGATGGTTTCGATCAGGTCGTGGAAGACTGGCAGATCAAAGTGCCGGTGGTGTTGGTGAGTTTCTCGGCCAGTGCCGACGGCAGAAACGGGGTGAAGCTGGAATGGCGCACAGGCAGCGAAAGCCAGAATCTCGGCTTCAATGTCTTGCGCAGCGCGGCGCGCAATGGCACCTACACCAAGCTCAACCGCGAGCTGATTCCGCCGCGCAGCGCAGGCGAGTATGCTTTTGTCGATACCGACATTGCCGCGGGCGGCCGCTATTTCTATAAGCTCGAAGATGTCGATGCCAACGGTAACGTGACCACTCACGGTCCGATCCAAATCGAGGCAGCGCTGCCCACGGAGTTCGCGCTGAGCCAGAATTTCCCGAACCCCTTCAATCCCAGCACCAACATTCAATATCAACTGCCGCGGCCGGCGCAAGTGCGGCTGGTGATCTACAACGCGCTGGGCCAGTTCGTGAAGCAGTTGGTGCATCGCGAGCAGCCGGCCGGTTTTCACACCGTGGTGTGGGACGGCCGCGATCGCAACGGCAATTCCGTGCCCTCCGGCGTTTATCACTACCGCCTAGAGGCCGACGGCCTGGTCATGACCAGAAAGATGGTGTTGGCCAAATAAGGTCATTTGGCCTGAATGAAAGGCGGCGGCAATGCCGCCGGTGAGGCTTGACCGCTAATTGCGAACTCGCGTCTGTTCAGAAAATGGGAGAACCGTCCGGGCGCTTGACTCCGCAGTGTGCACCAGTCGCATTGAATTTGCTTCTGTTCATGGTGCAGCGCCTGGGCGGCCGTGTTCTCGGACGGACGCGGACTGTTGATTGAGTGTGCATTTCGTGTGGTGAGAACCGCTTTTCTTCTCCTTGCACAATCGACGCCGGGAGTTGTTGGTTGAAGACTTCGTCGACAGATTCTCCGCCAGCGAGGGCGGAGCCGATTCAAGATTTTACCCCCAGGAGATGACATCGTGAGTGCGTCTTGGATCCCCAGCCTGGTATCCGCTTTTGCCCACCTGCGCAAGACTCGAAGCGAGAAATATCATCCGGTCCGCCGGCAATGGCGCCTGACGCTGGCGGCCATTCTGCTCTGCGCGGTTGCCGCCCACGCGCAATTGAAGATCATGCCGCTCGGCGACTCCATCACCGACGGCGACGGCTCCTCCAACGCCGCCGCGTATCGCAGCGGGCTTTATACCCGTCTCACCAACGAGGGCATTGCCTTCGATTTCGTCGGCAGTCTCAACGGCGGCACCGGTTTCCCGGACACGCAGCACGAGGGGCACGGCGGCTACCGGGCGGATCTCGTTCGCGACAACGTCAAATCCTACTTGCAGAAGAATCCTGCCAATCTCGTGCTGTTGCTCATCGGCACCAACGATCTCAACCAAAATCAGGGCGTGACCAGCACGCGCAACGAGATCGGCGAGATCATCGACAACATTTTTCAATTCAACGGCCTGATCGAAATCTATCTCGCGACGCTGCTGCCGCGCAAGGACAGCCATCAGAGCGAGATCGAAGAGCTCAACGCCCTGCTGCCCGATTTGGTGTTGACCAAGCGCTCCCAGGGCGTGAAGATCTTTCTGGTGGATCTCAACACGCGCTTTCTCGCGGATCCCAACTGGCAGACGGCGCGCATGTTCGATACCGTGCATCCCAACGATGCCGGCTATGACGTCATTGCCCAGGTGTGGTTCGAAGAGATTCGCAAGAATCACGCGCCGCAAGTGGTGCGGGAGTTTCAAGACAACTTCAACCGCACCGGTCCGGGTTTGGGCGCCAAATGGGCGTTCAACAGCGCGATGCAGATCAAGAACAACGAACTGGTCAATACCTCCACCGTCGATGCCTGGGACCGCTTCCTGGCGATTCCCAAAGAGATGACGAACCCGCGCATCATCGAATTCAAATACGGCGCCAACAGTGACGCCGTGGGCCGCGCCTTCACCGGCCTGGCGGTGATGCTCAACAGCGCCGATCCCAACACTGCCGACGGCTATCTCGTTTTTCACAACGTCAACAGCAGCACGGGGGAAAACACCATCCGCCTGCATGAATTGCGCGAGGGCGTGCCGGTGAATCCGGCAATTCAAATTGAGCCGGCGCGCGCGCCCGCGCCCGCGGTGGGCGAGGTGTTTCGCGTCGAAATCGCCACGGATTCCGACGGCCACAAATTCACCGTGACCACCGGCGGCGTGTTCGACGGCGTGTTGATTGATCCGCTGAAGCGACAGGGCAACGAGGGTCTGCTCTACGCCGGCGTGCAGATCAACGGCGCTACCAACAACGGAGTTGACGATTTCTTTGCCACGACGGCCAGCGATCTGGCGGCACCCGGTGCGATCACCGACCTGAGTGTGCTCGGCACCAGTTCCGCGGGCGTGACGCTGCAATTCACCGCGCCCGGCGATGACGGCAACATCGGCCAGTGCACCAGCTATGACGTGCGCTATTCCACCACGGCCATCACTGCGACGAATTTCAACCTTGCCGCCCGTGCCCTCGGCCTAAAGCCACCGTCGTTGGTCGGCACGCTGGAGAATCTCGAAGTCAGCGGCTTGCAGGGCGGTACCACCTACTACTTCGCCGTCAAAGCCGTGGATGACGGCGGCAACACCGGCACTATTTCGAATGTCGTGCAAGGCACGACCGCGCTGCTGGCCGCGCTTACCGACAACTTTGAGCGCCCCGGTCCGGCGTTGGGAGAAGGGTGGGTGGCAGGCGCGGGCGTGGCAATTGTGAACGGCGCGGTTCACAACAACGGCTCCGGCTACCAAGCCGCAGTATTGAGTACGCGCCGCGATCCGCGTGAAGTTTCGTTGACCTGGGCGCCGACCGCGGTGCTGGGCCCGATCAATGAAAGCGGCATCTTGGTGATGGCGAGCAACGCCACCAGCCGGCCCAACGGCTATTTCATTCAGCACAACAACTCCTCCGGCAAGACGATCCTGTGGCGCGTGGAGAACGGCACGCTCACCAATCAAATCGACAGCGGCAATTCCTTCGGTGGACAGATTGGGCCGGGCGCCATCATGCGCGTGGAGTACAACCTCACCGAGCAATTCAACTCCTTCACGGTTTTCGTCAACGGCAGCTTTGATCGCGAACTGACGGATCCCCAAAAGCTCGAAAACGGGCCCTATGCCGGCTTTATGTTGGCTGCCGCTGGTCCGGAGAACGCCATTGATGCCATTTCCATTTCGGTGCCGATCAAGGAGGCCGCCAGCATCACGGCGGTCGCGGGCAATGATCAAGTGGCCTCGGTCGGCGCAACGTTGCCGCAGCCGCTGGTGGTGCGACTGGTGGATGCCGAATCCAATCCCTCGCCCGGCAAGACGGTGGATTTCGTCGTGACCAAAGGCGAGGCCGTGGTCGCGCCGCCGCCGGCGCCGGATGGGCACATTCGCATCGAAGCCGAGTCCGGCACGATTCAGGCGCCGCTGCGCGTGCGCAATGATGCCGAGGCAGCGCGCGGCAAATACCTCACCTATCCCGCCGGCAACACCCAGGATGCCAAAGCCACCTATTCTTTCGACATTGCGCAAGCCGGAACCTACATCATTTGGACACGCAGCCGCAAGAATCAAGCGCCGGCCGGCAGTTGGATGGTCAGTGTCGATGGCGGTGCCGACCAAATCTATGACGTGTTTCAAGGGCAAATTAGCGACAAATGGACGTGGAACCGATTGAGTGGCCGCGGCAACGGTCCCGCGGAAAATCCGCAGTTCAATCCCCGGCAGTTCAATTTCGCGGCCGGCCGCCACACCCTCGAGTTCAAGGCGCGCTATGAAGAGACCTGGCTCGACAAATTCATCATCACTGCGGATCTCAATTTCATTCCCACCGGATTGGAAGACCCCGGCTTTGTCACGGATGGCAACGGCCAGGCAAGCGCAATCGTCACCCTGGGCCAAACCTCGGGGGAGGTGAAAATCGAAGCCCGGCATAAGAGTCTCGTGCCCGCGCAGTTTACTGCCGTGGCCTCGGGCGGCGCGGCGGTGCGGCTGGCCGAGATGACCAACAACAATCAAACCGGCGCGGCCGCCAAAGAGCTGTTGCTGCCGTTTACCGTGCGTGTGTACGATGCCGGCAACAATCCCACGGCCGGGCATCCGGTGAGCTGGGTGATTACCGCGGGCGACGGCCGGCTGAGCAGCTATACCAGCCTCACCGATCGCGACGGCAGAGCTTTCACCACGCTGACGTTGGGGCAGGTGCAGGCTGAGAATCAAGTGGAAGCACGGAGCTATGGCAGCAATGGCATTCCGCTCACCAATTCGCCGCGCCTCTTCAAGGCCACTGCGGTTTCCGGCTTTGCGAAGACGCTGAATCGGGTGGGCGGGAATAATCAGACAGCGGCGGTGCGCACGCCCTTGCCGGAGAAAATCGCCGTGCGCGTGCTGGAAGAGAGCAACGCGGGTGTGCCCAACGTGCCGATCGAGTTCACCGCAAAACGCGGCGGCGGTACGCTGGCAGCACAAACCGGTTTTCGCAACGGCGGCTTTGAAAACGCCAGCGGCACCACGCCGGCTTCGTGGTCGCTGTTGAACTCGCCAACCGCCAGCGAAGTCACCGCTTCCACCAATGCGCCGAAAGCCGGTTTGCGTAGCCTGGAAATCAACGCGGCGCGCAGCGGCGTGGGTGTGAGCCAGTCGCCGAAGTATGCGGAAAGCACCAACTACGTGTTGACGTTTTGGGCGAAAGTCGTGAGCGGCACCGCCCAGGTGGTTTGGCAGCAGAGCAGCAGCACCGGTGAGTTGTTGCAGCAAACGATCGATCTGTTGCCTTCGGCGACCGGCGAGAGTTGGGTGCAATATCGACTCTTCGGCGTGAATGGCACCGTCGGCAGCCGGCCCCTGCAATTCAAGACCAGTGGCAGCGGTCACTTTTTTGTGGATGACGTCCAGCTCTATCCGGCGACAGACGGCAACGGCCGGTTGGCAACAACGTGGACGGTGGGCGACACGGTGGGCAGCCAGGAGGCGCAGGCGGTCGCGCTGGTGGGCAGTCTGGCGAACAGCCCGATCAGTTTCACGGCGAACGTCACCGCCGGCCCGGCCGCAGTGCTGCAGCCGGACGGCGAAACCAATTTGGTCGGCTCGGTCAATCAACCGTTGAGCAAGCCTTTCGTGGCGCGCGTGACCGATGTCACCGGCATCAACGGTGTCAGCGGCGTGGCGGTCACGTTCAAAATCACCGCGGGCGGCGGCCGTTTTCAAGAGGGCGGCACGACCAAGACCATTGCAACTGAGGCCAACGGCCGGGCAGCGATCACACTGATTCTGGGCGGTCAGACCAATGTTGCGAACACGGTGGAAGCTTCGGCCAGCGCCTTGAGCGGCAGCCCGATCATTTTCACCGGCATCGCTGCCACGCCCGGCTCCTTCACCAAAGTTGCCGGCGATGATCAGCGTGGCTCTGCCGGCCATGTGCTGAAGCAGCCGCTGACGATCCGCATCAAAGATGAAAACAGCAATGCCTTGCCGGGCTTTCCGGTGAAATTCGAAGTCACCCAGGGCAACGGCAGTTTCGGCGGAAAGGCCACAGTCACCATCAACACCAACGCTGCCGGCGATGCCGAAGCCTTTTTCACCTGCGATCCTGCGCCAGGCGCCACCAACCGCGTGCGCGCCTCGGCGACTTACAACAATCAGCCGGTAAATGGCTCACCGAAAATCTTTACGGTGGTAAATTATGGCCTGAAGCAATTCAGACTCGCCTCCGGCAATGAACAGACCGGCATTGTCGATCAATTCCTGCTCAATCCACTGGCGGCAGCGGTGCTTGATTCGGCAGAGCAAGGCATCGCCGGCCGCGAGGTGGTGTTCAAAATCACGGAGGGCGGCGGCAAGCTGGAGGGAAGCGTAACGGAAAAGACCGTGCCAACTGATTCGCTGGGCCAGGCGCGCGTGCGCTGGCGCCTCGGCATTCGGCCCGTGGCCAATCGCGCCACCGCCATGATCACTCCGGCTTTGCCAGGCTCGCCGGTGCAATTCACCGCGACCGCAGAAGTGGATGCGCCGGCGAGTTTGTCCAAAGTTGCCGGCGACAGCGCGCGCGGGGTCGTGGGCAACCAGCTCGGCGTGCCGTTTGTGACAAAGGTGGTGGACAAACACGGCAACAACGTGGCCAATGTCGAGGTCATCTTCAAAGTGGCGGCAGGAGGGGGGAATTTCAACGGCCAGTCGAGCGACACCGTCAAGACCAATGCCGAAGGTCGCGCGCAAGTGACGCTCACCCTGGGGCCGGCAGCCGGCAGCTACAACAACGTGGTCGAAGCCCGCGCCAGCAACGGCTCGATTCCGCTGACCAACTCGCCGGTTCGCTTTGTGGCGAGCGCGGAAGCGAGCAAGGCCGCGAGCTTGGCGACCGAGGGCGGCAACCGGCAGACCGGCAGTTCGGGTGAGTTGTTGGCGCAGCCTTTTCGCGTGCGCGTGCGTGATGCCAACGGCAACACGGTGAAGAATCATCCGGTGCGCTTCACGGTGTTGCGCGGCGGCGGCAATTTCAGCAGTGGCGCCAGCGATTCCACGGTGATGAGCAATGACAACGGCATCGCCCAGTTGACGTTGCGCCTCGGCCCGGCCGTGGTGCCGGACAGCCAGCTCGTGCAGGCCGCCGCCAACGATGGGGTCAATCCCCTGAACAATTCGCCCCTGCGATTTGTGGCGTTTGCCACCGGCGGTAAACCAAGCGCGATCACGTCCTACGTGCAAGCGAGCGGGGCCGTGCCGGCTGACGGTTTGACGCCCATGCCGGTCACCATTTTCGTGCGAGATGTGTATGACAATCCCGTGCCCGATCAAGCGGTGATCATCGAAGTCACCAACGGCCCGAATGAGATTTCGCAGCCCACCAAAAAGACGGACCGAGACGGCAAAACCACCGGCAGCTTCGCCTCGCGGCGCGCCGGCGCGAAGACGATCACGGCGCGCGTTACCAGCGGCATCAGCATCACCAACGGCTCGACCGTGCAGTTTCTGGCGCTCGCCGCGCAGCAATTGTCACTGACCAGCGGTAACAGTCAAACTGGCAATCTCTACACTGCGACGCCCGATCCTCTGCGCATCAAAGTCGAAGACCGGTTCGGCAATGGCGTTGCCGGGCATCCGGTGATCTTCTCCGTGAAAGCCGGAGACGGCCGCTTTCCCGACGGCAACCGCAGCCTGCGCGTCAACTCCAATGCCAGTGGCATTGCGGAGACCCACTATGTCTTCGGCGGCACCACCGGCGAGAGCCAGATTTGGGCGGAGTCCGCCGGTCTGAACAACTCCCCCATCATCCTCACCGCCAATGCCGTCAACCGGCCGGCGCGCAAGCTGCTCAGCATTGCGGGGAATGATCAAGCCGGCATCGCCGGCGAGGAATTGCCGGATTCGATCAGCGTCAAAGTGACCGACAACACCAACCGGCCGGTGGCCAACATCAATGTGCATTTTGCCGTGGCCTTTGGCGGCGGGTATGTGAGCCATGCGGTGCTGCGCACCAACATTCATGGACTTGCCACGGTGGCGTGGCGCTTGGGTGATCAAGTGGGTTTGAACACGCTGCGGGTCAGCTCGGAAGGCTTGGAAGGCTCACCGCTGGATTTTCGCGCCAACGGCATTGGCGGCCAGCCGTGCTGTATGAATCCCATTCTTGCCACCGCGCCCTCGGCACCGGTGGGTGGCACGCTGTCAGTGACTGCGTTTCGTGTCAGTGATCGTTTTGGCAACGGCGTGGACGGCATTCCGGTGCGGCTCGAAATTGTTTCCGGCACCGGCATGCTGCTCGCTCCGGAGGCCATCAGCAAAGACGGCGGCCTGGTGAGCTTTACCATCATGTTCGACAACGTGAGCGGACCCAGAAGAATTCGCGCCCGCGTCAGCACGTTGCCGATTGCGCCGCAAACCGTGACGGTTTACGCGACCGCGGCGGCGGCCACGGCCATGGCGGCGGTGCCGCGCACCAACAACCAGGGCGGCACCGTGGGCAAGCCGCTTAACTTTCCGTTGCAGGCAAAGTTGGCCGATCGCTTCGGTAATCCCGTGCCCGATGAGTCGGTGAATTTTGTGATCACGGCCGGCGGCGGCTATCTCAACGGCCAGCCCAATCTCTCCAGTGCCGGCGCGTTGAGTGACAGCAACGGCGTGGCTTCCGTGGCATTGACGCTCGGTGCGAATCCCGGCGCGAATCGCGTCAAAGTCATTCGTTCCGGCCTGCCGGAAGTCGAGTTTATCGCCAACGGCTTCACCAACAATTTCCCGATTTTCACCGACCTGCCGGATCGGCGCTTGACCGAGGGCGAGCGGGTGGAGTTCACCCTTGCGGCCAGGGATGAGGATGGCGATCCCATTCGTTTCGGCGCGGGCCATTTGCCGCCGGGCGCCACTTTTGATTCACTCGCGACGCTGACTTTCACCTGGGTGCCGAATCTCAATGCCGCGGGCATCTATGAACCGGCCTTCTATGTGCGCGATAATCGCGGCGGTATCGACATCGAAATCGTGCGCCTCGAAGTGTTGAACCGCAACCGTCCGCCGCGCATCGTGAGCCGCAGCCCGGTGGGCGACGCGAACCCGAGTAAGCCCGACACTACGTTGATTACCGAACCCGGCAAACAGGCACGTCTCACGCTGCGAGTGCAGGCGGCTGACGAAGACGGCGATCCACTCAGCTTCATTTGGGAGCGGAACGGCCTGCCGGTCGGCGGTGACTCTGCGCGTTACACGCTGATCACTGCGGAGAGCTACAACGCCGTCAAGGTCACTGTGTCGGATGGCGCCGATCACGTTGCTACGGACTGGGTGATCAAAGTGCCGGTATCGCTGCTCAGCTTCTCGGCGAGCGCGGCAAATGCCAAGGGGGTGATTTTGAGCTGGACAACTTCGGGCGAGATCAACTTTGCCGGCTTCAACGTGCTGCGCAGCCAGGCGCGCAACGGCCAATATCACCAGCTCAACAGCGGCATTCTCCCACCGCGGCCGGGCGGCGAGTATTCTTTCGTGGATGAAACCGCGAGCGCCGGCAGCCGCTACTTTTACAAACTCGAGGAGATCGACCTGAGCGGCAATCTCATCAGCCACGGCCCAATTCAGATCGAAGTGGCGCAGCCGATAAGTTTTGCCTTGCGTCAGAATTACCCGAATCCGTTCAATCCCTCGACCAGCATCCAGTATCAACTGCCGCAACCGGCGCAGGTGCGGTTGACGATCTTCAACACCCTGGGCCAGGTGGTCACGCGGCTGGTGAATCGCCGGCAGGAGGCAGGCTTTCACACCGTGATGTGGCACGGCCGCAATCATGCCGGCGAGGCGGTGCCCAGCGGGATCTACTACTATCGCTTGGAAGTGGAAGGCGGGTTCGTGGAGACGAAAAAGATGGTACTGGCAAAATAGTCGGGGAGAAACGCGCCTAATCAAATGCAATTTGTTTCGAATCGTCTGTGTGGCCTCCCGGTCAACACAGACGATTCTGTTTGAACATTCGCAGATGAATGGGTTTGCGACGCCAATGAAATCCTCAAAACTTCTATTCTGGGCCGGCCTTTTTCTTGTTGGACTTTCCTTGCATCATTTTCTTGCCAGCGGAATCTCTCGGCCTGTGATTGCCTCTCCGATCGAACAGTCCATTAGCGAAATGACAGAATCACAAACTTATTCGGATGAACTTCAAACCTCCTGGATCAAGCACTACAGCTCAAGAACACCTGCAAACGATCGCCCCACAGCTTTGGCAATGGACTCGGAAGGGAATGCTTACGTCACCGGCAGCAGCGAAAACATGCCCTTTGGCACTGACATTCAAACCTTCAAATATGATTTGCAGGGCCGGGTACTTTGGTCGGCATCCTACGACAGCCCGTTTCACGGTGATGACACCCCGGTAAGCTTGGTGGTTGATCAGGAGGGCAACGTTTATGTGGCAGGAAGCAGTTGGGGCGATGATTCCCGCTGGGATTTCTTGACGATCAAGTATGATGCTGCCGGCATTGAGCAATGGGTGGCGCGTTTTCACAGCAGCGGAACGGCAGACGATCGGATTTCCGCGTTAGCCCTCGATGACAAGGGCAATACCTATGTCACGGGAATAAGCGGGTCTGCTTCACGCGGAAAGTTTGTGACGATCAAATACAATCAAAACGGCCGGCAACAATGGATCGCCTCGCTCGATTGCCGCGAAGATGAGCCGGATTCTCCCTCGGCTCTTTTGCTCGACGAGGCCGGCAATATTTATGTGACCGGAACTTGTGGCGTGGGAAAAAATAGCGACCTGGTTGCGGCCAAGTATAACAACGAAGGCTCCCAACTTTGGATTCGCTCGTATGATGGTCCGGGGCATAACGCCGATCGCACTCCGGCTGCGACTTTGGATGCGGCGGGCAATTTATTCGTCACAGGTACAAGTGCGAGAAGTTCTACCGGCGACGATTTCGTCACGATGAAGTATGATCCAAATGGTGCAGAACAATGGATCGTTCGCTACAACGGCCCCAAGAATCTGAATGACTATGCCAGAGCAATTGCTGTAGATGCTACTGGAAATGTTCTTGTCGCAGGAACCAGCTTTGATTCTGCCGGCGTTTCTGTGTTTGCGACATTGAAATACGATAGCTCTGGCCGCGAATTGTGGGTCAAGCGCTCGCCGGAGTCGCAGACTTCCTCCTATGACGTTCAGGCACTTGCGCTTCATGAAAATGGCGACGTTTACGTTACCGGCGTTCGCGAGAAATCATCATTGCATGCCACGGCCATAACGATTAAATACGATTCTGCCGGAGTAGAACAATGGACGTTGCGCCACGACAGTAGTGGCCACAGCATCAATCTGCCGGCTGCACTAAAACTGGACAACCATGACGGCGTTTATCTGACTGGAACAAAGTGGCAGAATGCTTGGAATCATGATTTTGCCACCTCAAAGTTTTCCAACTCGGGTGCGATGCAATGGTTTTCAGATTTTGGAGGGGAAGGCTGGGGTGATGGTTATCCTTCAAAACTTATGATTGACAGCAAAGAGAATCTTTGTATCCTGGCCACCGTGGGCGGCATACGCGGAGTGCTGAAATATGACGCACATGGCGGCGAACAAAACTTCTTCCCGTGTGAGGCTCAAGCGAATTTGATTACAGTCGACGCGACCGATCATGTTCTGATTGCGGGCCAGACCAGCGCGGTGGCAGGGCGTCATGGTTTTGTTGCCAAGTACGACGCAAACGGCGTGCTGCGCTGGCGCGTGTTGCACAATCTGAATGCCAATACAAATGATTTGCCCGTTGCCCTGGTCACTGATCATGTTGGCAGCGTCTATATGACCATGTTCAGCAATCAGAATTACCTGACGGTCAAATACCTTTCAGACGGATCGTTGGCATGGCAGGCAAACTACAACGGGCCGGCCAATGGCATAGACAAGCCAGCAGGTATTGCAGTGGACAGTGCTGGAAGTGTCTATGTTACGGGAAGCAGCGCCGGTTTGGATTCTGGTCGGGACTATTTGACGATCAAATACGATCGCCACGGCGCAAGAAAATGGAGCAAGCGCCTCGATGTCAAGAACAACGATGATGATGCTCGTGCGCTTGCGGTTGACATGGCGGGAAATGTCTATGTCACGGGCAGCGCTGCGCAAGATTTCGTCACGATCAAATATGACAGCAATGGAGTCAAAAAATGGATCGCCAGTCTCGAAGGCGCGTGGCATGGCGGTTGGGATCGTGCCGATGGAATTTTAGTTGACGCTGCAGGAAGTGTTTATGTCAATGGTCAAAGCGAGCCCTACTATCGCGTGGTAAAATATGATTCCATCGGCAAGACTCAATGGGTGGCCGGTTTTGAGGGTATTGCGCGCTATCAGCACTACATGGCGAGTAGTTTTGCCGTCGATGATTCTGGCAACGTTTATCTGTCCGGACGAGTTGGCTACATTTATAATGAAAGAAACGAGAGTTGCAACGCTTCTTCTTTACATTTTCGCACGGCGAAATTTCATTTTGCGGATGGGCGCCAATTGTGGTCTGAAATCTATGATGGCCCCGGGCATACAAACGACTATGTAGTTGATTTGAAAATCGCCGAATCCGGCGCGTTGTATGTGACGGGCTATTCCGAAGGGCAAGCATGTTTATGTTTGTCTGAAGATTGTTGGACCGCCATTACGACGATCAAATACAAACCCGCGGTTGCGGCCGCCGTTGTCGCAGAAAAGCACCGTCAGTCAAGCGTTTTCAGTCTTGCCCAGAACTATCCCAATCCCTTCAATCCCTCGACCAGCATTGCGTATCAATTGCCGCAGCCGGCTCAGGTGAAATTGACGGTGTTCAACACGCTTGGCCAAGTCGTGATACGGCTGGTGAATCGCCGGCAGGAGGCGGGCTTTCACACCGTCATGTGGCACGGCCGCAACTTCGCCGGCGAGGCGGTGCCCAGCGGGATCTACTACTATCGCCTGGAAGTGGAAGGCGGGTTCGTGGAGACGAAGAAGATGGTGTTGGCGAAATAGAGACAAGTGGCTGCCGCGCCCTCAGCGGCCGGTGCTGCCGAAGCCGCCGGCCGACCGGGCGGTTTCATTCAACTCCTCCACCTCAACTAGTTCCGCCCGCGCCACGGCGGCAATCACAAGCTGCGCGATGCGATCGTGCGGGTTGATGGTGAAGGATTGCTGGCGGTGATGATTGATGACGATCACATTGATTTCCCCGCGATAGTCGGCATCCACCGTGCCCGGCGAATTCAACAGCGTGACCGCGTGATTGAGCGCCAAGCCGCTGCGCGGCCGCACCTGGGCTTCATAACCCGGCGGCAATTCCAACGCAATGCCGGTGGCAATCAATGCCGATTCGCCCGGCGCCAGCACTTTGGCCGTCTCCAGCCGGGCATACAAATCCATGCCGGCGGCAAGCGCAGTTTTGTATTCCGGCACGCGCGCCGCCGGATGCAGTTTCTTGACTTTGATGCGAATATTCAAGAGTGGACTATCCTTTTGAAGTTGGTGATATTCCCGGATTCTTCGTTCGTCTGATCCCGCCATTCGCCTAGCCAAAAATCGCAGCCACCTCCCGCTGCAGTTGTTCGAAAAGCTAAGTGTTGCATCCCTCCGGCAAGTTTTGCATGAGACTCTCCGCCACGCGGCGGTAATACCATTCCTGCTGCTCGCGGCCGCGATTGAAACGCTGCCACACCGCCTCTCCCAGGCGATGCTGTTCCAGCGCAATGCCGCGCAGATTGTGCAGCTTGTCCGCCGCCACCACCAGCTTGACCGGCGCGGGCGCGGTGGCGAGAAAGGTAATCGTGTGTTGTTTGCGCTTTTCCCAGGGCAGGGATTTGTCCGGCTCGGAGCATTGCGCCACCAGTTCGGCAATCGTGGCGCCGAAATCCCGGCGCAGCGCTGCGAGCGTTACCGGGGTGTCTTCGATCACGTCGTGCAGAATGCCCGCGACCACGACCTCGGTCGGGCAGCCGGCATCAAGCAGCAGCAAGCCGACGGCACAAGGATGCACGATGTAGGGGATGTCAGTGCTCTTGCGCGTTTGCTGGCGGTGCGCGAAAGCGGCTGTGGCGAGGGCGCGGTCGATCATCGCCCAATCGTGGGTGTGGTTGTGAGTCTGGGTCTGAGAAATTTGCATCTGAAACCTTTGCTTTGGTACGCCGGTCAAAATACGAAATCGCCGCACTCACATTCAAGGCCGAATTCGGCGGCGCACCGGAGAAGAGATCGCGCTTGACTTTCCATCTGCTGATGTCTACTTTGCCGGGCCTGACAAGCGAGTTGGTGTCCGTGCGAAAAAAAATCCAGCCTCGGTAACGGGAGTTGTATGCTCACCGGCCACAGGCTGCGGTTTGACGTTTTGTTTTTCAGTTGAGGCCGGGATTTCGACCCGGGCACAGGAATAACCGAAAACGACCTTCGGCATGCGCCGCATTCTCAAGAACACGATACTTTCCGTTCCATTTTTGACCTTTCTCGGAGTGACGCTGGTCGACACCGTGTGGTTCATGATCGAGCGCATCCCCGAGATCGTGCGCCTGTTGCGGGACGGCGTGTTGCTGGCGGCCATCGTGATGCTGTTGCCGCTGCGGCAGCAAATCAGGGTCTTCTCCGAGCGCCGCATCTTTCACACCCTGCGCTACATCTTTTTGACCGCCCTCACCCCGCTGCTGGTGATGATTGTCGTTGACCAGTACTTGATCGCTGCCCCGGCTTCCCAGTTTCCCGCCTCGCGGCTGTTCGTTTCCACCCGCCATTTTCTCATCGGCACCGCGGCCGCGTTTCTGCTGGTGTTGCTGCACCTGCTGCTCTCCGGCCTGCTCGCCAATCTGATTTTCTACAAAAGCAAAAGCTCGACCCTGCGCAACTTTCGCCTGCTGGTGTTTGCCATGCTGCTGGTGGCGGCGACCTCTTCCGCGCGCGGCCGCGTGAGCTTCTTCGTGGCTTTCGAGCAAAACTGGCTCGCCGATGTCCCCTTCATTCTGCTGTTGCTGTTGATTGTGGTCAACGCTTTCCGCCATCGCTGGATCGATTATCTCAATCGCCGGCAGAAGTGGGTGGTGTTTCTCGCTTCCGGGCTGGCGTGCGGCCTGGGCATCATGTTGACGCAACGCATGGCCGGCAGCTTCGTGGCGGATTACAGCATCGCCTTTGCCGCGGTTTGTGGAGCGATCGCGCTGTTCTTCAGCGTCTATGCCGGAGTCACCGCCTTTGCGTTGCTGCTGCACTTGCCCACCGCGGGCAGCTTCGATGAAAAAATCAACGCCATCAAAACGCTGCAGGAGCTGAGCCAGTCCATCAGCCATTTCATGGAGCGCGAGCAACTGATGGCGATGATCACGCAACGGGCGCTGCAAGTCACGCGCTCCGATTTTGCCTGGCTGGAGCTGCTCGAAGAAAGCGGCGCGCCGCCGGTGTTGCGCTCGGCGGTCAATCTCACCGACCGCGAGCAGCAGGAGATGCCAATGAGCCGCGAATCCGGCATCAGCGGCTGGGTCATTCAAAATCAAAAGAGCCTGTTGATCAATGACGTCACCGCGGAGGCGCGTGCTGCCGGTGTGCGGCCGTGGAAGAGGGACATTGGCGCCATTCTAGCGGTGCCGTTGATGTCGCGCGGCCAAATTCTCGGCGTGCTGTTCTCGGCAAAACAGGATTACTTCGGCTACGATCAGTTCGATCAGGACATGCTGCAATCCTTCGCCGATCAAGCCGCCATTGCCTTTCACAATGCCCATTTGCTCGCGGAATCCATCGAGAAAGAGCGGTTGTCGCAGGAGTTGCGCGTCGCGCACGAAGCGCAGACCAAGCTGTTGCCCAAAGTCATGCCGGAGGTGCCGGGCCTCGAGGTCGCGGGCGTCAGCGTGGCGGCGCAGGAAGTGGGTGGAGATTACTATGATGTTTTCACCCGCGGCCGCAAGCTCGTGGTGGTGGTGGGGGATGTTTCGGGCAAGGGCGCAGCCGCGGCATTCTACATGGCACAGGTGAAGGGCGTGGTCGAAGCGCTCGGTCGTCACTATGATTCGCCGCGTGAAGTGCTGATTCACACCAACCGCATTCTGAGCCGCAGCCTCGAGAAAAACCTGTTCATCACCTTGCTCTACGCCGTCTTTGACCCCGACAGCATGACCATGACCTTCAGTCGCGCCGGCCACAATCCCCTGCTGCAATCGCCGTACACCAGCGTGCCAACTTTTCTGCAACCCGCGGGCATGGCCATTGGCTTGGAAGAAGGGCCGGCGTTTGAAGCCGCGCTGGAGGAGATGACGTTGCCGGTGGCCGCCGGCGATTTCTTCGTCTTTTACACGGACGGCGTGGTGGAGGCGCGCAACGACAACGAAGAAGAATTTCAGGAAAAATCGCTGCTGGCGGTGGTGCAACGCCGTGATTACAAGACAGCCGATGCGCTCAAGGATCGCATCTTGTTGAGCATCTATGATCATGTCGGACTCGCCAACACCCATGACGATTTTACCGTCGTCGTCGTGGGCGTCACGGAACAACCGCGCCGCAGCGCGCGAGCGCTGAGCACGGAGCCCGAAACAGAGGCCGCAGCCGCAGGAGTGCCGACATGAACGCCTTCGAGCACCTCGCCGAACAGAAGATTCTCGCAGCGATTGCCAACGGTGAATTCGACAATCTGCCTGGCCAGGGCCGGCCGCTCAATTGGGAAGACGATTCCGCCATTCCCGCCAGCCTGCGGCTGAGCTTCAAAATCTTGAAGAATGCCAATATCTTGCCGGAGGAAATGCAGCTCAAGCAAGACCTTGCCGCATTGCAGGAACAGTTGGCAGGCGCGTCGGAAGCAGAGTCGCAATGGCTGCGCCGCCAGATTCGTGATTTGGAAACGCGCTTCCATCTCCTGATGGAGCGCCATCGCCGCTACCTCCGCAATCCCGCCTCCCGGCATGAATGATTCCCGCGTGTGCATCATCGGCGCCGGAGCCTCCGGCATTGCCGCGGCAAAAGTGCTGCATGATCAGGGCATTCCCTTCGATTGTTTCGAGAAAGGTTCGATGGTCGGCGGCAACTGGCGCTATTTGAATGACAACGGCCAGTCCTCGGCGTATGCCTCGCTGCACATCAACACCTCGAAAACGCGCATGGCATTTTCTGATTTTCCCATGCCGCAACACTATCCGGACTATCCCCACCACGCACAGATTGCCAAGTATTTCGATGACTACGTCGATCATTTCGGTTTTCGCGACAAGATCACTTTTCGCACCGAGGTGGTGCAAGCTGCGCCGGCGGCCGACGGAAGTTGGGAAGTCACGCTCGCCGGCGGCAAGAACTGCCGTTCTCGTGCCGTGCTGGTGGCAAATGGCCATCACTGGGATCCGAAGTGGGCGCATTTCCCCGGTCGCTTCGACGGTCTGCAAATGCACTCGCATGATTACAAGACCCCCGATTTGTTTGCCGGGAAAAACGTCCTGGTAATCGGGATGGGAAATTCCGGCGTCGATATTGCCTGTGAAAGCAGCCGGGTGGCGGCACAGACGTTCCTCTCCACCCGGCGCAGCGCGCAGGTGATTCCCAAATACATTCTGGGCAGGCCGGTCGACCAATTCACCACGCCCTTCACCAGCATGCTGCCGCTGGCGGTGCAGTCGCTGAGCATGCGTTTGCTGCTTTGGGTGGCGCACGGTTCGCAGCGGCGGCTGGGCTTGCCGGAGCCGGCGCATAAGCTTCATCAGGCGCATCCCACCATTTCATCCGATTTGCTGACGTTGATCGGCCATGGGGGGATCAAGATCAAACCGAATGTCAAAATGCTCGCCGGCGACACCGTGGTGTTTGAAGACGGCAGCCGCGAGCGGATCGACTGCATCGTTTACGCCACCGGCTACAATGTTTCCTTCCCGTTTTTCAAGCAGGAAGTTTTGTCGGTGCGGGACAATGAACTGCCGCTCTACCGCCGGGTCGTGTCCGTGCAGCATCCGCATCTTTATTTCATCGGTTTCTTGCAGCCGCTGGGCGCCATCATGCCGCTGGCCGAGCTGCAGGCGCAGTGGGTCGCCCGCTTGCTCACCGGAGAATGCAGACTGCCCAACGCCGCGGTGATGCAACGGGAAATCATTCGCGAACGCGAGCACTTGCGCCGGCGTTACGTCACCTCAGCCCGGCACACCATGCAGGTGGATTTCTTCCCCTATGTTCGGCAAATCAAGCGAGAGCTACGACGCAAAGGAGGGAGGAAGAAGGCGGCAATCGGAGAAAACGCGGGGAAAAAGGAGGTTGGCGGGCGTTGAAACCCGCCCGGGCATCTACTTCAGTGGAAGAGCTTCGAGCGAGGCCACGCAGGTATCGAGTTCCTGGAGTGCGCGATTCTGTGTGCCATCGGATTGCTCCAGCACCTCGACGCGACCATCGAGGCGATCATCACACGCAGCCAGCGCCTGCTTCTCGATTGTGAAGTCGTCATGCTTTTTCATGACGCCATCAATCAGTGTGTAGATCTGATCTCTGAACTTTCTGTTCTCCTCTTCTATTATTTCCATCCGCCGGAGAATTCCATTGAACAAATTCACCACGCTTTTCCAAAACGCCTTCATTTTCGCTTCACATTCAAGCTGCCGTTTTTCGATTCTTCTGAGCCTGTTCTTTAGATCGCGCTGACTGGATCTCAAGGCCCGTAGGTTTTTCTCCAAGTTGAACTGTCTTTTCTCGAGCTTCTGCTGTCTCTTCTCGAGCTTCTGCTGTCCCTTTTCGAGATTGTTCTGGCGCTTTTCGAGATTATCCTGTCTCTTTTCGAGATTCAGTTGCCGTTGCGTGACGGTCTGCTGGCCACTCTTCAGACTGCGAAAGCCTTGTTCCATGCGGCGGCTCAGGCGTCTCAACTCCCGCTGGATCGGATCACTTTTCTTCGATTTTGATTGAGGCCGGGCTGGCATAGACGTCTCCCCTCAGATAAGTTTTACATGCGGCGGTATCATACAAATCTGAGGGCATAGAGGCAAAACCTTTTTCTGAGTTTTTGCCGCATGGGATAGCGTGGAGTGAACTGAGCTTGGGCGCGCACAACCGGCAGGGTTGAATCTGCGCCGCACCCAGGGCGAATAGTCTTGGACTTCGTCAATCGCCGGGCATGTGATCCTTGGCGCACCTCCAAAAGCGCAGCCCGGCGTGACTCCGATCACAGCGGCGCGCGCGCGAGTTTCATGGTTTTGCCTCAAGACGAAAGAATTCCGGACTCTTCCCGGCAATTTTTGCACCGCGCAGATTGTTATTGTCTCGTAGAGTGAAACCAATTGTTCTCGCATGATTCGCATTCATTCAGCCGTGCACACTTGAGAACGCGGCTGTTCACTGCGAGTCGAGTCTTTGACTTTTGGGTAATGTCGCAGCAAGTCTGAGAACCGTCCTTGCGCATGACGCCATGCCAAACGCATCACGCAAATACTTTCTCTCCACTTCGAAAGCAATCGGACTCGGCTATCTTGTTTTGCTGTTGCTCTCGCACGGCGCGCGCCTGTTTGCGCCGGCGGAGACACCGGCGCGACCGGAACAGAAGCTCATGACGCTGCGCGCGGTCGCGCGGGATCAGGTGCTGCCGCAACAAGTGAAGCTGGCCTACGAAGACCTGCAGCCGGTTCAGTCAGCGAATCCTCCTGTCGTCCTGCTGCTGCACGGCAGTCCAGTGGCCTCGATCACGTTTGCCGGCTTCGCGCCGCTGCTGGGCCGCAATTGTCGCGTGCTGGTTCCGGATTTGCCCGGCTTCGGCCATTCGACGCTCCGCCTGCCCGACTATTCGATTCGCAGCCACGCCGAGTATGTCCTGCAAATGCTGGACATACTCGGCATTGCCCGCGTTCATGTCGTTGCCTACAGCATGGGTGGCGGCGTGGCTCTGCATCTTGCCGGCCGCGCGCCGGAGCGCGTGCAGTCTTTGACCATGGTGTCCAGCATCGGAGTGCAGGAGCTGGAGTTGCTCGGCGACTATCATCTCAATCACGCGGTGCACGGGCTGCAGCTCGGACTTTTGTGGTTGCTGCAGGAAGGCGTACCGCATTTCGGCTACCTCGATGACGCTTTCTTGAACGTATCGTATGCCCGCAATTTCTTCGACTCGGATCAGCGGCCGCTGCGCGGCCTGCTCTCCCAGTATCAAGGCCCGATGCTGATCGTACACGGTCGCAATGATCCGCTCGTGCCGCTGGCAGCGGCGCGCGAGCATCATCGCATTGTGCCGCAAAGTGAATTGCAGATACTGAGCGGCGGGCATGAGTTGATCTTCCGCAAGCCGGAGTTGCTCGCCGCTGTAATCGACCAGTTCATTCAGCGCGTCGAGCAGGGAGGAGGCCTCACTCGGGTACAGGCGGCGCCCGAGCGTTTGACGCTCGCGCGACAGTCATTCGACGCCGCGCAAATTCCACCGCCGCAGGGCCTCGGCCTGGTGGCGCTGGTGCTCTTGCTGGCGCTGGCAACGTTTGTCAGCGAAGATTTGACCTGCATCAGCGCGGGGCTGCTGGTGGCGCGCGGCACATTGGGATACTTTTCAGCCACGCTGGGATGTTTTGCCGGCATTGTGTGCGGCGATTTCCTGTTGTTTCTTGCCGGCAAATTGCTGGGCCGGCATGCGCTGTCGCGGCCACCGCTGCAATGGTTCGTCAAGGCCAGCGCCATTGCTCGCGGCCGCCAGTGGTTCGAGCGGGAAGGCGCACGCGTGATCCTGCTGAGCCGTTTCCTGCCCGGCAGCCGGCTGCCGACGTATGTGGCCGCCGGTTCGCTCAATCTGAGCTTCTGGAAATTCGCCGGCTATTTCCTCCTGGCCGCGGCATTGTGGACGCCGGCGCTGGTTGGGCTTGCAGCCCTGCTCGGCGGCAAGGTGATGACCTGGCTCGCGCTCTATGAAAAATACTCCTGGCGTATTTTGATGGCACTGGCAATGGGGCTGTGGCTGTTGGCGCGGTTGGTGATTCCGTTGTTCAGCTTTCGCGGCCGGCGGCTGTTGTTGTCCAAGTGGCGCCGGCTGACGCGGTGGGAATTCTGGCCGCTGTGGGCATTTTATCCGCCGGTGGTGGCTTACTGTCTGTACTTGGCCTGCAAGTATCGGTCGCTCACCGTATTCACCGCCGCCAATCCTGCGATTTTCGCGGGCGGCGTCATCGGTGAATCCAAGTCTGCCATCCTCGCCGGACTGGCAAACGCGGATGGTTACGTGGCGCGCTACCGCTTGATTTCCGGCACGGCGCCGGTGGAACAACGCATACAAGGCGTGCGCGCTTTCCTGCACGAGCTTGATCTCACCTTTCCCATCGTGCTCAAACCCGATGTCGGCCAACGCGGCGCCGGCGTGGCGGTGATCCGATCGGAAGAAGAAGTTCGTGATTACTTGCGTCAGGCTGCCGGAGATACCATCGTGCAGGAATACGTTGCGGGGCACGAGTTTGGCGTGTTCTACTATCGTTATCCCGACCAAGTGCAAGGCGAGGTTTTCGCCATCACCGACAAGCGATTCTTGACGCTGCAGGGTGACGGCCGGCGCACGCTGGAAGAACTGATCCTCAGTGACAATCGTGCGGTGTGCATGGCGCCTTTTCATTTGGAGAAACACCAGCAAGGCCTGTTTGAAATCCCGGCAGCAGGAGAGCAGGTGGCGTTGGTCGAATTGGGCACGCATTGCCGCGGTGCCGTTTTCTATGATGGCAGTCGGGTCAAAACGCCGCAGCTCGAACGGGTCATTGATCGCATCAGTCGCAGCTTTGCCGGCTTCTATTTCGGCCGCTACGACATTCGCACGCCCTCGCTCGCGGATTTCAAAGCGGGCGAGAATTTCAAAGTGATCGAGTTGAACGGCGTGACCTCGGAGGCGACGAGCATTTATGATCCCTCCAACAGTCTCTGGCGGGCCTACCGCGTTTTGTTGCAGCAATGGCGCATCGCCTTTGAAATCGGCGCACAAAACCGCGCCCGCGGCGTGAAGCCGGCAAGTCTGCGCGAGCTGTTGCGGCTGTTGAGCGGTGCCAAGCCGCAGAATTGATGCGTTGCACCTCGTCTTCAGGCGCCGGCCGCGCTGCGACTGTTCCGCGCCACTGCGTTGGAATGCAATGCGCTGCAGCAGCCTCGGGCAAGGCAGGCTTTTCTGCAAAGACTGCGCTTGCATGGTAGAAGAGAGCTGCGGCAAAACCCTTAGCGACTGCAGTGGCCGCTGGCAACACGATCGTCACGCTTTGGATCGAGCCACTCCACTGCCGTTTGGCGGTCTGTCGGATTCGCGGCCGCGCAAAAATCAACGGTTCAACGATCATTCATGAAATCTGTGTTAACCTTGCGGTATGGCATCTGTCGCTGCGAATCAAAACCACGTTGTCTCCTCTCTCGCCAGCCGAACTGCACTCATGCCGAAGCTGCTAGCCGTTCTCGCGCTCATTGCCGCGGGAATGATTGGCCTGCTGTGGAATTCTTCCGCTGAGATTCGCGTACAGCGCCTCCGTATTCAGCACCCTGCCTTTGTTGAAGTTTTATCCGGCCGGAAAATCGTCCAGCTCAGTGATTTGCATTTCAACCAGCACAGCAGCAAAACCGTGCAACATGTTCTATCCCAGCTCCATGAGATTCAGCCGGACATGATTCTCCTGACCGGTGACTACGTGAGGTGGTACGGTGGCCGTGAGGATTATCAACGCGCGCTCTCGTTTCTCGGGCAATTGCGGGCGCCGCTCGGCGTGTACGCGGTGATGGGCGATGCCGATTACTCCTTCTCCCGCGCAAGCTGCCAGTTTTGCCATCGCGTAGGCTCTGCCGATCCGCCGGATCTGCACCAGGTCGTTTTTTTGCGTGATCGGTTTGTCGATCTCGAGATCGCCGGCCGGCAATTGCGTCTGGCGGGATTGGATTGCTGGCCGCCGCTGGAACCGGATCTCGCATTGGTTGATTCCCTGGTCGCCGCGGATCATCCCACCCTCTTGTTGTCACACACTTCGCTGGCTTATGCCCGCGTGCCTGCGCCGGCGCCAACACTGGTGTTGAGCGGCGACACCCACGGCGGACAGATTCTCCTGCCCGGCTTGGTTTGGCGTTTGACGATGCGTAAGCCCGATCCGGATCATCTTTACGGTTTTTTTCAAGAGGAGAACAAAATGCTGTACGTCACCAGCGGCATTGGCACAACTGATCTGCCCTTTCGCTTGGGCGTGGCGCCGGAAATTGTAGTCTTCGAATTTGGAGCAGCAGAGTAAATGCCTGGCGTGAACCAGCAGAAAAAGAAGTGGAAGAGAGGGATGGCGAGGTTGATCGGCTTGGCGATGATCGGTTTGCTTGCCATCGCCTGCCAGCGCAGCCGGCCTTTCTTCTTTGACTTTGAGAATGAGGCGGAACTCGATCTGCTCTATTGGGAGTGCCGCGAGCTGCTCACGCTGGTCGATGAGCCGGTGGCGCACGGCGAGCGCAGCCTTCGCCTGCAGATGTTTTCCGGAAATTATCCCGGCCTCAAAATCACCAAGTTCGATCCGGATTGGTCGGATTTCCGCAGCCTGCACGCCACCATTTACAACCCGCAGCCGGACACCCTGCAATTGCATTTCCGCCTCGATGACAGCCACGAGCGCCCGGCTTATGCCGACCGCTACAATCGTCGCATGCGGCTGCCACCGGGGTGGACACAGTTTGCGCTGCCGCTGGATTCGCTCATCACCAACGGCACACGGCGCCGCATGCAACGATCAAGCATCGAGTCGGTGTACTTTTTTCTGGTGCAACCGCCCAAGCCGGTGACTTTGTATTTTGATCATCTGCATCTGGAATGAACCGGCAGGCGGTGGGCGGGGCGGTACAGGACACCTTCCGCCACTGTGCCGTTACTCGAGTCTTCTTGGGCGGCCTATTGACTGGTCATCCGGCAAGAATTTGGTGAATAACCCGGCACAGCGCCCAATTCTTCTCAAGTTTTTTGCAGGATGACCGCCAGAGTGCCCAGAGTCTATAGTCTCGCAGAATTCCATTCGGGGCTGCGACATTGTCTCAGAAATCAAACCTGAGCGTGTGCGCTTTGCCGTCGTCGCGCAGGCGAACCGTGACCGTGCCGGCGCCGGCCTCGAAGCTGAGGTCAGCGGCTGCGACTTTCCCGGCATCGAGGCTCGCGAGCTTCGGCGCGTTGCTTTGGCCGTGCAGAATGATGCGGTAATCGCGTGCCGGCGGCGCATACTTGCCCTGGCGGCCCGCGAGGCTGAACGTCACGTTCTTCGCCTTGGTCGTGACTTTGAAGGAAGTCAGGCTCATCATGCCATCGGCATATTCAAAGGAACGGCCATCATCCTCGTAAAGCACTGAAGTCCTCTCCGCGCCGGGATAAACGTGCAGATCGATTTGCGTCAGCGGCTTTTCTTCGACATACTGCAGCACTTCGCCCATCGGAAGCACGGCGCCGGCACGCACAAACAGGGGCAGTTTTTCCACCGGCGCATCTACGTAAATGTAGTTCCCGCCCGCGTAGGTTTTGTTCTCCCAGAAATCATACCACGTACCCGCCGGCAGATAGACTTTGCGAATGCGTTCGCCCGCACGGGTCACCGGCGCCACCAGCATGTCATTGCCCCACAGATAAGTCGTGTGATTGTGACCTTGATAGGTTTCCGCCTCCTCCGGAAATTCGAGAAACAACGGCCGCATGATGGGCACGCCTTCCACCGCGGCCTGATGAAATGCCGTGTAGGTGTAGGGCAGCAGGCGGTAGCGCAGTTCGATATACTTTCGATTCACTTCCTCCGCCCATTCTCCAAAACTCCACGGCTCTTGATCCGGTGAATTGATGTGGGTGTGCGTGCGGAAGAAAGGCGTGAACGCGCCCACTTGCATCCAGCGCACGAACAGCTCAGTCGTCGGCGTTTCCGCGAAGCCGCCGACGTCCGCGCCGACAAACGGAATGCTGCTCAAGCTCATGGACTGGCACATGCGAATGGCGACTTCCAGATGTTCGAAGGAAGCAACATTGTCGCCGGTCCAGCTTGCGGCCCAACGCTGCGTGCCGGCAAAGCCCGCGCGGGTCAGAATGAAAGGCCGTTCCTGCGGCCGCAAGCGGAGCAAACCCTCATAAGTCGCTTGCGCCATGAGATGGCCGAAGACATTGTGAATTTTCTTGATCGAGACTTTGCGGCCGTTCTCGTCGAATTCCACCAGCAAGGGTGCCTCGCGGCCCCACACGGCCGGTTCGTTCATGTCATTCCAAAAACCGGCGATGCCTTTGTCGAGAAAATCTTTGTGGAGATCACCCCACCACGCGCGCGACGCGGGTTTGGTGTAGTTGGTGAAATGGCTCGGGCCGGGCCACACGTCGCCGATGTAAGGCTGGCCGTCGGGGAACTTGATGAAGTGATCGCCCTGCAAACCGCTTTCATAGACAGCATAGCCGGGGTCGACTTTGATGCCGGGATCGCTGATGGTGACGACTCTGAATCCCTGCTGCCGCAAATCGGCCAGCAGCCTGGCGGGATCGGGAAAGCGCTGGGCATCGAAAGTAAAGCAGCGATAGCCGTCCATGTGATGGATGTCGAGATAGATCACATCCGCCGGGATCTTCTTCTCGCGAAAGGTGCGGGCCAATTGCCGCACTTCACTTTCGGGAAAATAGCTCCAGCGGCACTGTTGATAGCCCAACGCCCACTTCGGCGGCAGCGGCATGCGGCCCACCAGCTCGGAATAGCGGCGGATGATATCCTTCATCGTGTTGCCGGCGAAAAAGAAATAGTCCAGCGCGCCGCCTTCTGCACGAAACGAATAGACGCGATGGTTGCCCGCGCCCATGTTGAAAAAGCTGCGATGGGTGTTGTTGAAGAAAATGCCATAGCCGCGGCCGGCGCGCATGCCGATGAAAAATGGATGTGATTGATACAGCGGATCGGTGCGATCACTGTAGGCGGGAATGTCCGAATTCCACATCTGCCACTCACTGCCGCGCCGGTCGAGGCCGCCGGTTTTTTCGCCCAGGCCGTAGAAACGTTCGCCCGCGAGCAGGGATTTGAACACCGCGACTTCCTTGCCCTCCCACCCCAGGCCAAACGCCTCCTCATCTTGATTCAGCAGATTGCCGCCGGCGTCATAAAACGCCAGGCGGCACGGCGACCGAAGGATGCGAATCTCGAGCGCCGTGGTTTTGAGCATGACGTGCGTGGCATTCTCCGCCACCGTGAACGTTGCGCCCGGCCACTCGGCCCGGGCGATGGCATAATCCGGCCCGCTGTGCCAGCGGCCTTCCGGCGCCAGGGTGATGCGTGCCAAGTCCGGCGCGAGCAGCGTGAGGCGCACGAGATCATCGCCGCAGCGCAGCAACGCACCATCCTTTTGAAAATCGATTCCGGTGAGATTGCCCAGGAAACGGTACTGGCTCATCGCTTTTTCTCCCAACAGCAACATACCTGCCAACAGTGCCAATACGAAACGGAGTCTCATGGCTTCATCCTTTCATGTGTTACCCTGCATCCAACGCGTAATGCATGCCGTCGCCCGCCGCGATCACGGCCACGCCGGTTTCTTGCGCGAGTTGTTCGGCCAGTACCCAGGGCTTGGCGCGCACCATCGACATGCCGAAGTGAGTCAGAATCGCGGTTTCCGGTTTGAGGGCTGCGATCAAACGCCGGGCGTCTGCCAGGCAAAGATGCTGAATCAGGTTTTCTTCACGCTGTTTGAGCAGCACAACGTTCAGCACCAGCACCCGCGCGCCGGCATACCATTCAAGCAAGTCGGGGAAGAATTCGGTGTCGATCAAGAACGCAATCCGGCCCACGCGGCTGTCGAAAACGAAGCCATACGTCTCGGCGCCGTGGCGATGCGGGCCGCGAGTTTGAAAGCGCAGGCCATCGAGATCGTAGCTGGTGAAGGGTTGCAGCCGCTCGATGCCGGCGATGTAATGGCGCACATAGCGCAACACCACGGGGTCGTCGCCCTCCAGGCAATCCTCGGGCGCGAAGAGAAACCCGCGTTTTTGGCGGCCACCGTCGGACATGGCTTCCATCATGACATTGATGTCAGTGGAATGGTCGACGTGGCGGTGGCTCAGCAGAATGGCGTCGAGCGTTCGGCCGTCGATTTTGGGCCGGCTGGCGGCGCAACGGCTGAGTGTGCCTGGTCCGGGATCCAGCAGAATCGTGCGGCCGTCCAGGCTCAAAATGGTGCCGGCGGAAGAACGCAATTGCTCGATCATCACGAAGCGGGCGCCGGCAGTCCCGAGGAATTTGATGTAGTTCGACATGGAGCTTTCTATTAGTCGGTTGTGCTTCTGGCACGGCGGCGGTGGCGTGCCAGGACTGCAATTTTCTGTGACGGCTCATGCGGCCTGTTATCCAAAGGAATCCAGCGAATGACTCAGCGCTGTGCCCAAATGTGCCTGGGTGGTTGAGTCGCGATCAAAACCTTGTCCTGAGTCCAAAAAGCTGGACATGCAGTACTAGGCCGGCGGCGCGCTGGACAGGCGCAGGTGTTTCACTTCTGCGGCGCCCCGTTTTTCATCCACAAAATAAAGCAACAGCCCGCCGAGCAAAAACAGCACGGCGATCGAGGCGATCCCCAGGCGCGGGCTGTCGGAGATCAGTCCGGTCACGCCAATCAGAATCGGGCCGAAAATCACGGCGAATTTGCCGAGCAGATTGTAGAAGCCGTAGAATTCCGCGGTCTGATCATGCGGGATCAATCGCGAATAGAGCGAGCGGCTCAGCGCTTGAATGCCGCCTTGCACCAGCCCGATCACAATGGCAAGGGCGTAGAATTCCTGCTTGGCATTCATCTGCACCGCCCAGACGACGACAAGCAGGTAGACGACGATCGCGAGGTAGATCGCGCGCTTGGCGCCGAGGCGTTCCCCGAGCTTGCCGTACACAATGGCGCTGGGAAAGCCGACGAATTGCGTGATCATTAGCGCGACGATCAGGTCTTTGGATTCGAAGCCGATGGACAAGCCGTAATCCACCGCCATGCGGATGATGGTGTCGACGCCGTCGATGTAGAGCCAGTAGGCCGCCAGAAAGATGCCGATGGTTTTGAGATGGCGGATTTTGCGAAACGTGTGCGCCAATTGGCGGCCGCCCTCCCACACGGCTTGCCGCAGGCTGCGCGCCGTGGCGGGCTGTGCCTCCGGGACGAAGAAGATGATCGGCAAGGTGAATACGCCCCACCACACGCCCGCGCTGATGAACGAAATCCGCACGGCTTCGCCGGCATCAGCCAGGCCGAAGGTCGAGGGACTGAGCGTCATCCACACGTTGATGGCGAAGAGCAAGCCGCCGCCGAGGTAGCCCATGGCATAACCCAGCGCCGAGACGAAGTCGATCTTTTTTTCATCGACGATGGAAGGCAGCAGCGAGTCGTAGAAAATGTTGCCGCCGGAGAATCCAATGGTACCCAGGACGTAGATGAACACTGCCAGCGGCCAGTTGCCGCGGGCGACGAAAAACAGCGCGAGGGTCGACAGTGCGCCCAGGAAGGCAAAGAAGACCAGAAATTTCTTCTTGCGGCTGCCGCGATCAGCAACCGCGCCGAGCACCGGAGCGAGCAGCGCCACGATCAAGCCGGCAGCGGAATTGGCCAAGCCCAGCTTGGCCGTGCTTGCCGTCGCCGCCACGCCCTGACTCCAATACTCTTTGAAAAAGACGGGAAAGAAGCCCGCCATCACGGTGGTGGCAAAGGCGGAATTGCCCCAGTCATACAAACACCACCCCAGTTCCTGTTTGTTCTTGAAGAGCGGCATGCAGTCTCCGTTGTTGGCGGCGTTCGGCCGGCCATGGTTCTGACATGATGATCAGCCGGCTTTCATTTTTTCCGGCGCGGCGGGCGGGCCGGGCGGTTGGGCCGCCAGCCGCCGGGATCATACGTGACGTCGAGATATCCCTTGAAGTCGGCGACGTGGCGCAGCATGTCATCGACAGTCATCGGCTCCGACTTGCCCGTGCGCCAGGCGGCTCGTTCCACCGTGCCGAGTACGAGGTAATCGCTGCCGATGACGCGCGGGCCAACCTGCTCAAAAAGATCGGCCATCAGATCCTCGATTTCAAGCTGATGCGCGACGATAATCTCGCATTTCTCGCAGTAGCGGCAGGTCTTGCCCAGCGCAACCATGCCCGCTTTCTTGAGGTAGATCAGCAGGGCGAACTTCCGCGCTCGCGTGGGACCGCCGCACTGTGGGCAGCGCGTGAAGCGGTGCTCACTCTGCGGATTCAGAAAGAAGTGATAGCGGGGCGGTTGCATGCCGAGAGTTGGTCGAGGTTTTTTCATAGGGGTGGTCGTTTTGTCTGTGGGGTTCGAAACCAAATGCCGACCAGGAAGGTCACCACACTGCCAAACATGATGTACCAGGTGAAGGCAATCTGTGGCACCGGGATCGCGCCCAGGCCCAGCCAGCCCAGCACTTTGTTGGCCAATCCGCTGAGCACGAAAACGGTGAGGAAGCCGCACACCATGGCGAGGAGATTGCCGCGATCATTGCCGCGGCTGCGTGTCAACATGCCGATCAAGAAAATGCCGAGCAGCGAGCCATAGGTGTAGCCGATGATGCCCAGCGCAATCGGAATGATGGTGAGGGTGGGATCGTGCAGAACCGAGTAGGCCGCCAAGCCGGCGACCACGATCATCAAGATCGCGAAAACGAAGGTGAAGAGGCGGGCGGCGGAGACGTAATGGCGGTCGTCGGCATTCTTCTTGAAATACGGCGTGTAGAAGTCCTTCACGAAGCTGGTGGCGAGCGCGTTGAGCGCCGCGCTCAACGAGCCCATGGCGGTGGCAAACACGCCGGCAATGATCAAGCCGCGCAAGCCCACCGGCATCTTGTTGATGATGAAATAGGCGAAGATCTCGTTGTGCGCTGCCGGCAGGTTGGGGTCGGGCACGATTTGAAAATAAGCATAGAGGAAAATCCCGATCATGACAAATGCCAGGGCGATGGGAATATCCGCGATGCCGGAGAGAATGAGGGAGAAGCGGCTGCGCTGATAATCGGTCGCGGTGAGCATGCGCTGCACCATGTCCTGATCGGTGCCGTGCGTGGCCATCACCAGAAAAATGTAACCGGTGAAAGCCGCCCAGACGGTGTATTCCTGGCGCAAGATGCTGAGCAGGGCGTCGTAGAGGTTGGTTTCGCCGTGCACGCCCGTGTCGAAAATGCGGAAATTGGCGAAGTTGTCGGTGCCGGCCTTGATACCCTCCCAGCCGCCGGGGATGAGCGCGACGATGACATAGAGCGAGAGCAGTGCGCCGCCAAACATGATGCTGGCTTGAATCAAATCCGTCCAGATCACTGCCTTGATGCCGCCCAGCATGGTGTAGATCGTGGTGATCAGCGTCATCACTGTGATGGCGACGAGGTACTGCTCGAAAGTGGGCGAGGCGCCGGTGAGGAATTTCCACGCAATGACCAGCACCACTGCCGCGATGTAAACACGCACGCCGCTCGCCAGCACGCGGGTGATCAGGAAGATGATGCTGCCGGCCACACGCGACAGCGCACCGAAGCGCTTCTCCAAAAACTCATAGACGGTGTAGACGCGGTAATGATAATACGGCTTGATGAAGAGGTAGGCAATGATCACGCGCGCGATCACGGTGCCGAGCATCAACTGCACGTAGAGCGCGCTCTGCTGGCGATAGCCTTCCGCGGGCACGCCGAGAAAGGTCGCGGCGCTGGTTTCCGCCGCAATGATGGACGCCAACACCGCCCACCAGGGAATCTTGCGCCCGCCCAGCGCAAAGTCTTCCATGCTTTCTTCGCGCCGCCCCATGTAAAGTCCGAGACTGGTAATGGTAATGAAGTAGACAACGATAATCGCGATATCCCAATAGAGAGAGCTCATCGACCGGCCCGGTTGAACAGCGATTCCGCCTCCGGCGTGCCATGGTGAGGACTGTGCCGTCACCTTATGCGCAAAGGTGAGACTGTATTCAAGCTGCCGTTAAGATAAAAAGTATTGGAGATGACGCAACTTTTTTCTAACATGCCCCGCTTTTGAATGACAGGGAATGGCTGATTTGATTTCCCAAAGGTGGATGGTTATTTGAATCTGATGGAGGTGTGAGATGCAGGTGCAGCGTCGGAGATTGAACCGAGTTGCGGTGATGATGTTGCTGGGCAGTGCGTTGCTGCTGCTGGGCGCGGCCTGGCCAGATGAGGGCATGTGGACGTTCGACAATCCGCCGGCCAAACAGCTACAAGAACGCTATGGCTTCGCGCCCACGCAGGCGTGGCTGGATCACGTCCGGCTGGCGAGTGTGCGCTTCAACGACGGCGGTTCCGGCTCCTTCGTCAGCCCCAATGGCCTGGTGTTGACCAACCATCATGTCGCGCTCGGCCAGTTGCAGAAGATGTCGACGCCGGAGAAGAACTATGCCGCCGATGGTTTTCTGGCGCGCAGCCCGGCGGAAGAAGTGAAATGCCCGGATTTGGAGTTGAATGTTCTGATCGCGATGGAAGAAGTCACCAAGCGCGTGCACAGCGCGGTGAAGCCGGGCATGACCGGCCAGCAGGCTTTGGAGGCGCGCCAAAAGGAAATCACCAAAATCGAAAAAGAAAGCCTGAAAGCCACCGGGTTGCGCTCGGATGTGGTGGCGCTGTATCAGGGCGGGGAATACTGGCTGTATCGCTACAAGAAATACACCGACGTGCGTCTGGTTTTTGCGCCGGAACAGCAGGCGGCATTTTTTGGCGGTGATCCCGACAATTTCACCTATCCGCGCCATGATCTCGACATGACGATCTTTCGCGTGTATGAGAATGACAAACCGGTACAGAGCAAACACTATCTGAAATGGAACACCAAAGGCGCGGCCGTCGACGAGCTTGTGTTCGTCTCCGGCCATCCCGGTTCGACTGACCGGCTGCAGACCGTGGCGCAGCTTGTCCGGCAGCGCGACCACAGCTATCCCTATCGCCTGAGGATGTACAACCGCCGCCTGGCATTGCTGCGCCAATATGCCGCACAAGGCCCGGAACAGGCGCGCCAAGCCATGCGCGATATTTTCGGCATCGAGAATGCGCTCAAAGCTTGGACCGGGGAGTACAACGGGCTGCGCAGCAAAGAGGTGATCGCCAAGAAAGAACAAGAGGAGAATGATTTCCGCGCTCTGGTCGCCAGCAAGCCGGAGTGGCAGTCGGCCTACGGCGAGGCTTGGGACATGATCGCCAGTGCCGAAAAGAAGCAGATCGAAATGCTGCCCCACCTCCGTTATCGTGATTTGCGCTTCTCGCGCCTGGCCGGCATGGCCAAGAACCTGGTGCAGTATGCCACGGAGATCAAAAAGAAAGACGAAGAGCGCCTCGATGGTTTTCACGACTCCCAGCTCGAGGGTTTGAGATTCAAACTGCTGTCGCCGGCGCCGGTTTATCCGGCGTTGGAGGAAGTCTCGCTGGCCGATGCGCTGCAAGAATCGCTCGAGCAGCTCGGCGCGGATGATCCCTTCATTAAGATCGTACTCAACGGCCGCCCGCCGGTCGAGGTGGCGAAGGAGCTCATCGGTGGCACCAAACTGACCGGCGTGGCCGTGCGCAGGGCACTCTTCGAGGGCGGGGAAAGCGCGATCAATGCCTCGACCGATCCGCTCATTGTGATCATGCGCAAGCTGGACGGCATGATGCGCGAACAAAACCGCCTCTACGAGGAGCAGGTGGAAAGCGTGCTGGTGACGGCAGGTGAAAAGATCGGCAAGGCACGTTTCGCGGTTTACGGCAAAGCCGCCTATCCTGATGCCACATTCACGCTGCGGCTTTCCTATGGCAAAGTGGCGGGCTACCCGATGAACGGCACCCAAGCACCGGCCATGACGACGCTGTACGGCCTCTTTGACCGCACGTACAGTTTCAACCAGCAGCCGCCTTTTGACCTGCCCAAACGCTATCTCGAACGCCACGACAAACTCGATCTCCGCACGCCGGTGAACTTCGTCACCACCCACGACATCATCGGCGGCAATTCCGGTTCGCCGGTCATCAACAAAGACGCGGAACTGGTGGGTTTGATCTTCGACGGCAACATCGAGAGCCTGGTGGGCCGCTACGTCTACAACGACGAAACCAATCGTGCGGTGGCGGTGCATCCCGCTTACATGATCGAAGCGATGCGCAAGTTGTATGATGCCGGCGCGGTTGCCGATGAGCTGGAAAACGCGGGCGCGGTGCCCTCCAAGACCGACTGATTTTGGTGGATGAACTCCTGCCGGCGGGCTTGGTATCATTCCGCCAAAGCAGCAAAGAGTCTCCACATGAAGTGGCGCCTGATGGCAGCATCAAGCGCCACTTTTGCTTTGGGCCGAGAGAGGCCGCGGTTGTCCGAAGCTTTGCGGAATGTGAGTGTTTTTGCCGCGGGCGGAATTTGTGGCTTGCAAATCGAGTAATTTCGGCTATAATTGGTGTCCGTCCGGAAATGAAGAAACTGCTCGGGCGTTCAGCCCTGAACGTGCACGGGTTGAACAAAACGTATTCTCGGTCATTAAAAAGCGCCCGGGCGGTGGCGTTTTCGAACAGACACTAATTGGAAGCAACATCATTCATCAGACTTTACCCGCGAAAACATTTAACCGGAAGCGTGGCTGCATGAGAAAATACTCTCTGCTTCTCTGTTTCTTGCTGCTGCTCGGTGCCGGCGCGGCACGGGCGCAGCTCGATACCCTCCGCATTGCCAGCTACAATCTGCTCTTTTTCCCGAGCAGCCAGGGGGTGGCGCGCTTGCCCAACTTCCGCACGGTGATCAACGCGCTGCAGCCGGATCTGTTGCTGGTGCAGGAACTCGAAAGCGAGCAGGGGCAACTGCTCTTCCTCAATCAAGTGATGAATTTTTCCCAATCCCATTTGTATCAAAGCGCGCCGTTTGTCGATGGCTTCGATCTCGACAATACACTCTACTACAAACCGGCGAAGGTGACGTTGCTGGGCACGCAGCAAATCCGCACGAGCTTGCGCAACATCTCCGAATACTATCTGCAGGCCAACGGTGTGGAGTTCCGCTTGTTTTCCGCGCATCTCAAGGCCGGCTCCGAGGTCAACGACGAGCGGCAGCGCGCCAACGAGGCGCTGACGCTGAGAACCTATCTCAACGAACTGCGGCCGGAGGAAAACCTGGTGGCGATGGGCGATTTCAATCTCTCGCGTTCCAGCGAATCGGCGTTTCTGCGCCTCACCGAAAGCCAGGCGGACAATGACGGCCGGCTGTTCGATCCGCTCAATGCCGTGGGCGTGTGGAACAACAATGCGAGTTTTGCCGCCCTGCACACGCAGTCGACGCGCACCACGGTGTTTGGCGACGGCAGCGCCGGCGGCCTCGACGATCGCTTTGATTTGATCCTGGTTTCCGCCAGTGTGCTCACGCCGAACGGCATGTATCTGCTGCCCAATTCTTATCGCGCCTTTGGCAACGACGGCAATCATTTCAACCGCGCCATCAACGCCGGTGCCAACGGCGTGGTGGCGGCGAGCGTTGCCAATGCCCTGCACGAAGCCTCGGACCACCTGCCGGTTTTTGCCGATTTCGTCGTGGGGAACCAGACTGCCGTGCAGCAGCGGCCGCGCGCAGAGAGGCCGGCGCTGTTTGAGCTGGAGCAGAACTTTCCCAATCCCTTCAACCCGGAAACGGTGATTGGCTACCGGCTGCAGCGGCGCGCGTGGGTGACGCTCAAGCTTTATGACCTCACCGGCGCGGAAGTCGCCACGCTGGTGAATGAGACCAAAGCGCCGGGGCACTATCGCGCCCGTCTCGCGGCCCGCGGCCTGAAGAGCGGCGTGTATTTCTACCGCCTCGTTGCTGATGGCCAATCGCAGACGCGCAAACTCGTCTATATGGAGTGACGTATGGAACTGACCGGCAAGATTGCATTGATTACGGGAGCCTCCAGCGGCATCGGGAGAGCCACGGCACGGGCGTTTGCGGCTGTCGGCGGCCGCCTGGCTTTGCTCAGCCGCAGCCAGGAGAGCCTGCAACGCGTGGTTGCTGAAATCGCCGAGCAGGGCGGCGAGAGCATCATTCTGCCCGTGGATGTCACCGACGCGGCGCAGTGCCGTCGCGCGGTCGCGCAGACGGTCGATCACTTCGGTCGCCTCGATATTCTGGTCAATGCCGCCGGCATCATCGCCACCGGTTCGATTACCTCCACCACCACGGAAGCGTGGGACCTGATGCTTCGTCTCAATTTGACCTCAGTTTTTCACATGATGCAGGAGACCGTGCCGTTTCTGAAATCAACCAAGGGCAACATCGTGAATGTGTCGAGCGTCACCGGCACGCGCGCCTTTCCCAACGTGCTCGCCTATTGCGTCAGCAAGGCCGGGGTGGACCAGCTCACGCGCTGTGCCGCCCTGGATCTGGCGCCGTTCGGCGTGCGCGTGAACGCCGTCAATCCCGGTGTCGTGCTCACCAACCTCCATCGCGCCAGCGGCATGGAGGAGGAAAAGTATCAGGCGTTTTTGGAACACAGCAAGACCACGCATCCCATCGGGCGAGTCGGCACGCCGGAGGAAATTGCCGATGCCATTCTTTATCTGGCCTCACCGCGCGCCGGTTGGATTACAGGCGTGACATTCAATATTGACGGCGGCCGCCAACTCACCTGCGCGCGCTGACGCCCATGCCAGCGCGCCGCATTCCAGTTTGATGACCCGGACCCGCGAACACACCATTCTTCTCCTTTGGCTACGCTCACCACTGTCGCTCTCGCCGTTGTGATTTTCGCCACCGCGGTGTTGTATGCTTCCGTGGGCCAGGCCGGCGCCTCCGGCTATCTCGCGGCGATGGCTTTGTTCGGCCTGCCGCCGGCAATCATGAAACCCACGGCATTGGTGTTGAATACTCTGGTCTCGGCCATCGCTTTCGTTCGCTTTCAGCGCGCCGGCTATTTTGCGTGGCAGAAGTTCTGGCCGTTCGCACTGACCTCGATTCCTTTTGCCTTCGCCGGCGGCGGCTGGATGCTGCCGGGATTCGTTTATCGAACTGCCGTGGCCGGCTTGTTGGCGTATGCGGCTTACCGGCTCTATCGCACGACGGCAACGCCGGCGATCATTGCCCGGCGCAGCATACCGCGGAACACGGCACTGCTCTGGGGCGGCGCGATGGGATTGGTCTCCGGATTGACCGGCGTGGGCGGTGGGATTTTTTTGAGCCCGCTGCTGCTGCTGCGCGGCTGGGCGGACGCGCGCGAGACCGCCGCGCTATCAACGGCTTTTATTTTTGTGAATTCGGTCGCGGGGCTGCTCGGACATCTCGCGCAAGCTGCGATGCTGCCGCGCGAGATGTCCTGGTGGGCGTTGGCCGCTGCGGCCGGCGGCTATCTCGGTGCTTCGTATGGCAGCCACCGTTTTGCTCCGCGCACGTTGCGCCGGCTGCTCGCGTTGGTGTTGTTGTTTGCTGCCGTGAAGATGATCTTGCTGTGAGCCGTACAAAAAAAATACGGCAGGACGCGCCGCCGCATTTTATTTCTTGCAATTATCGCGAATGATTCCTATCATCGCAAAAATTTTGCTGGGGCCGCGGCAGTGCGTCGCGCCGCGTGAGGTCAGCAAGACCGTTGCATGAATGCAGATGAACAACAAGTTGGAGGCCGAATGGCGACAAAGCAACACGAACCCATCGAACGAGTGATCGTGCTCTACAACATCGATCCGACTTGGCCCGCGGATGATCGCGCGAATTCGATGCGGCTCGTGGACTACATGCTCGCGAGCTTGCAGGGCAGGAAGATGCGGGTGGAAGCGGTGGAAATCCACGAGGACCTGGAACCGCTCGCGCGCTTTGATCCGGAAGAGTGGATCATCTTCAATTGGTGCGAGGGCTTTTCTGACATACCGTGGTCCGATGCGCTGGTCGCCAAAGGTCTCGAGCAGCGCGGGTTCGTCTACACCGGCGCCAATTCCCGCACACTCAGGAAATCCCAGAACAAGTATACCATCAAGAAAATCCTGCTGAATGCCGGCGCGCCCACGCCGCCCGGCCATGCCATGCACCATCACCAAGTAAAAGAATGGATGTATTACCCCGCGATGGTGAAGCCCGCCAATCAGCATTGCAGCTATGGTATCACGCGCGCCTCGGTGGTGGAGTCCGGCGCGGAACTGGCGCGTCAGATCCGGCGCATCGAAGCGGAGTTTGGCGGGCCGGCGCTGGTGGAGCCTTTCATCGGCGGCCGCGAGTTTCACGTCGCGGTGTGGGGCAATCGCAAACTCGAAGTGCTGCCGCCGGTGGAGCTGGACTATTCGCGCTACTCCGACATTCACGACCGGCTCTACACGTTCGAATCGAAATTCAATCCCAACTCCGACGGCTGGGACGGCATCAAGTGGCTGTGCCCGGCGCCCGTCGATGACAATCTGCTGCAGCTCTTGCAGGAAACCGCGATCGCCGCCTATCGCGCCATGCGCTGCCGCGATTATGCCCGCATGGATATCCGCTTGTGGAATGGCGCGCCGATGGTGCTCGATGTCAATCCCAATCCCGATCTCGATCCCGAGTCCGTTTTGCCCATGGCGGCGCAAGAGATCGGCTACGACTACGGCGCGATGGTCTATCGCATTCTGGAGCTCGCCGCGGCGCGCCTGCGTCTGCGCCGCGCCCGCCGCGTGAATCGTCTGGCCGAATGAGTTTGTTGTCGCCTCATTCCGGGGCGCGCCGCACACCTGCGTGCCCGCCCCGGGGCTGCGGCAAGCAGGCGCAACGGGGAACTACACGGATACTGGTCGTTTACCCCCTGGAGGTGTGATGGTCCACGGCTTCGTACACGTGGAGATTCCCAGCGCGGACTTTGAGCGAACCCAAAACTTCTACCGCGAATTGTTTGAGTGGAAGATGGATCTCCTCGCGGAAGAAGATTACATGCTCTTCGAAACCGGCGAGCACGTCAACGGCGCCTTCTACCATTCCCCCCGGCACACCGGCCGCCAGGGCATCATTCTCTATATCCGCGTCGAGGATATCGACGACACGCTGCAGCGCGTGCAGCAACTGGGCGGAAAGATCATCCGCGCCAAAACGCCAGACAAGGCAAGCGGCAGCTTTGCGTTGATCAGTGATCCCGACGAGAATGTGCTCGGCATTTGGCAGAATCGCTGACGGCCGGGATTGCGGTCCGGCGCTTTCTGCAATACTCGACCGATTTGAACCAAATCCCGCTATTCGTCTTCAGTCGGCTCCGCCTCCATCCGCCATTCGTGTGTTCTGAATTTCAGGCCTTGCCCAGCTCGCTGCTCTCGAAATCGCCGGGCAGCTCCCCCACATCAAAACGAAAACCATTCGAGTAGAAATATAGTCATTTGAAGAACCGCCCGGGCGCTCAGAGCCCTTTGAAGCCCGTTCGACGAAGGAATTCAACAACTAAAGCTGATTCGAATCAAGAACGCCCGGGCGGTGGGTTTCTGCAACTGGCTAAATATTTACCCATTCGACAATCTGATCTGCCCTGCCGGTGAGAGTTTTTCTCACGCGCGGGAGTGCCTCTCGGCGTTCAATCCCGGCCTGGCGCTCGGATTCCCTTTTTCCGTTGCCCCAGGATCTTGAGCATTCCGCCGGCTAGGCTGCGCCAAAACGCGGCAACAGGATGGGGTTCGCCAAAGCGGTTGGCGTAATCACGCGCCGCGCGAATCATGCCGACGTCGCGGCCCGCTTTGCGGCTCAAGACATACTTGTTGTTCATGATTTCCACGTACAAGTCGGAGGCGGTCTTGCCCGGAAAAAGATCGAGCAGTCCTTCGCTTCGGAACAACTCGCACATGGGGATGAAAACGCGTTCCAGCCAGTCGCGCGCGCCTTCGGCATAGCTGACTTCGCGTTGCAGCCGCTCGCTGGCATACCACTTGTGCTCTTCAATGTGCTGGCGCAACACCTCGAAATAGGCCGGCTCCCGCACCGGGCCGAGATATTTTGCAATTTCCAGCCCGCTGAGCTTTTCGAAGGCGCGGCCCTTGAGCTCGACCTCATAGCGGCGTTCGTAGTTTTCGCGCAGATAGTCCTTGTCCTGCGCCGTCGCCATTTCATCCCGCGTGATGTCGCTGGCGCGCAAGTCTTCATTCACCCATTCCATCGATTCCAGGAAGAACGCCAGATCCGCCTCCCGCATGGAATCCGGCACGGAGTCGTGAATCTCGACGGTTTCCGCATCTGCCAGGAATGCCTTCAGGCGGGTCTTGCGGCCGATGAGCGGGACATCGATCTTCATGAATTTGATCAGCGTGTTGGCCAGCGAGGCATCGCCCCAGTAGACACCGTTGGCGTGCAGCTCGACGAACAGGTCGACGATGGCATCCCAAATGCGCTTGCGGTTTTCCAAGTTGAAAGCGCGGCGATACAACTGCGAGTCCGGCAGCACGTGGTCGATGAGCAGGGTGACGGTGTGGTCGATGAGATTGCGTTGATATTGGCGGCCCACCGGCGTCCACACCGCGAGCGGCTCTTCTTCGCGCGCCACGCAGCCTGCGGGGATCAGCGTGTGCAGACCGCGCAGCAGCATTTGCTTGTAGTTCTCCACTTCCCGGCGCGCGACCTCGAAACCCAATTCTTTGATCACATATTTCCGGTTGCCTGCTTGCACGAACACCACCGGGTGGCGGCCGAGACCATGTTTGATATTGAAATGCTTCACGCCCAGCGACCGCCAGCCTGCAACGGCGTGCGGCCACGGCAATTTTTCCAAATCGGGGAGAAACAGATCATCCACAAAGAAAGAAATTTGGGGAAAGGAGGAGAGGGGCAGCATAGGTTCAACCGGTCGTCATGACAGTGGCCGGGCAAAGTAACAACGCGACCGGTGAATGTCAAGCGAGGCACATTTTTCCCACCGAATCAGATGGAACGCAGGCCGGACCGAAAAATCGGATGGCAAAACCGCTTGACATTCCCGCACTTTTTCAATATGATTGCCCGGGCCTTCATGACGATTTATACCAGAGCGAAAGGAGAGGACATGCAAGATCAAAACGAGAGCCCCGTGCCCATCCATGACACTGCCGAGTCCCCACCGGCCGAAGAACCCTCCTCCAAAATTTCCCGACGCCACTTTTTGAAGTTGAGCGGCGGCGGCGCCGTTGGGACGGTCATTCTCACCGCCGGGGTGCACGCCAAGGCGGCAGCCCTGCCGCCCGATGCCGAGGTCTTTTCCGGCAGCGTGAGTCTCCAGCTCAAAGTCAATGGCCAGCGGCGCAGCGTGACGGTCGAGCCGCGCACGACGCTGCTTTCAGCATTGCGCAACCAGCTCGAAGTGACCGGCTGCAAAGAGGTCTGTAATCGCGGGGAATGCGGTGCCTGCACGGTTTTGGTGAACGGCAAACCGGTGCTGGCGTGCATGATGCTCGCGCTCGACGCCGCCGGTCAGGAAATTGTGACGGTGGAAGGGTTGGTGCAAAACGGCAAGCTCGATCCGGTGCAGCAGGCCTTCGTTGATCATGACGCGCTGATGTGCGGATTCTGCACGCCCGGCTTTGTCATGTCCGTGCGTGCCCTGTTGGATCGCAATCCCAATCCCACTGAGGCGGAGGTACGGCAGGCGGTTGCCGGCAATCTCTGCCGCTGCGGCACTTATCCCCGCGTGTTCGAAGCCGCGCTGGCCGCAGCCCAGACCGCCGGAAAGCGAGGATGATCATGGCGAAATGGAAACCACTCGACCAGATGACCTATCTGGGCAAGGGCTATGCGCGCCTGGATGGCCCGGGCAAAGCCTCAGGCGCGGTGAAATACACCTATGATCTCAAGCTGCCGGGCATGCTCTACGGCGCGCTCCTGTCCTCACCACATCCCGCTGCCACGATCAAGCGTATTGATGCGAGCGCGGCGCTGGCCCTGCCGGGCGTGAAAGCGGTATTGACCGATGTGCATCCCACCGGCACGCTGCGCTATGCGGGCGAGGAAGTGGCGGCGGTGGCGGCCACTTCCCCGGAAATTGCCGCCGACGCATTGGAACGGATCAAGGTGGAGTATGACGTCCTGCCGTTCGTGGTGGATTTGGAGACAGCGATGAAACCCGAGGCGCCGCGCGTGTATGCGGAGCAAAGCAACGTGCGGGAGCCGCGGGTGGAGAGCGAGGGCGATCTCGCTGCCGCGTTCGCGCAGGCGGCCGTCATCGTCGAGGGCACGTATCGCACGCAGGTGCAGGTGCACGCCTGTTTGGAAGTCCATGGCAGCGTGGCAAAGTGGGAGGGGGACGAGTTGATCGTGTGGGACTCCACTCAGGGCGTGTATGCCAGCCGCGACGGCATTGCGAAATTCCTCAATATTGAACAAAGCAAAGTGCGGGTGATTTGCGATTACATGGGCGGCGGCTTCGGCAGCAAACTGCAGGCAGGGCGCTACTCGGTCATCGCCGCACGGCTGGCCAAAGCCACGGGCGCGCCGGTGAAGCTGATGTTGAGCCGGCCGCAAGATTCGATCAGCGCCGGCAATCGTCCGAACTTGATTGCCGAGATCAAGGCCGGCGCAACGCGCGCCGGCAAACTCATTGCCTTCAGCGCGAAGACCTACGGCACCGCCGGCATCGGCAACAACGCCCGGCCCGCGCTGCCGCTGGCCTATGATGTCCCCAACTCGCGCACCGAACACTACGACGTGTACACCAACGCCGGTGCGGCGCGCGCCTTTCGCGCGCCCGGCTGCCCGCAAGCCTCGTTCGTGATGGAACAGGTGATGGATGAGTTGGCGGAAAAACTCAATCTCGATCCGCTGGATTTCCGTTTGCAGAATGATTCGAATGAGACGCGCCAGCAGCAGTGGAAAATGGCGGCCGCGCGCTTCGGTTGGTCCAAGCGGGCACCGCGGCCCAATGCCAGCCGCGGCGTGATCAAACGCGGGATGGGATTGGGCGCGGCGGTGTGGTGGCCGGGCGGCCGCGGCACGCAGGCGCAAATGACCATTCTGCCGGATGGCGGCATCGAAGTGCGCTGCGGCACGCAAGACATTGGAACCGGCACGCGCACCCTGGTGGCAGCCGTGGCCGCAGAAGAACTGGGCGTGCCGATCGCTTCCATCAAGGCCATGATTGGCGATACCGAATATCCGTATTCCGGCGCCAGTGGCGGCAGCACCACGGCGCCGTCGGTTGCGCCCGCCATCAAGAATGTCGCGGAAAAGGCCAAGGACAAACTCACGGAGGTGGCTGCCCAGCATTTTGGCGCCGCCAGGACCGAGGTGCAGTTGGCGGACGGCCGCGCTTTCGTCAAAGGCAACGCGAAAAATGCCCTTTCCTGGAAGCAGCTTTGTGCGCTGTTCGGCACGATGCCCTTGGTGGTGCATGGTGAATGGGTGGAAGGTCTGTCTTCCGCGGGCGTGGCGGGCTGCCAGTTTGCGGAAGTCGAGGTCGATACCGAAACCGGTGTGGTCACCGTGTTGCGCATGCTCGCGGTGCAGGATTGTGGCCTGGTGCTCAATCGCTTGACGGCCGAGAGCCAGGTCATCGGCGGCGTGATTCAGGGCATCTCTTACGCGCTCTATGAGGATCGTCTGATGGATCCGCTCACCGGCGTGCTGATCAATCCGACTTTCGAAAACTACAAAATCGTCGGCGCCTTGGAGATGCCGAAGATCGAGGCGATCATCTATGATCAACCCGAACGCGGGGTGATCGGCATCGGTGAACCGCCCACGATTCCGACCGCGGCCGCGATCGCCAATGCCGTTTATCATGCCACCGGCAAACGCATGCGTGCATTGCCCATGACGCCCGATCGCGTGCTGGCAGCGCTGCATTCCTGAAAACGCAGCCGGAAGATCCAAGCGCCGGCCTCAAGCCGGATTCCAAAACCGACAAGGCCTTGATGAGAGCGGCAGGAGAATAGACAATGTTCGATTTCGAGCTGGTCAATCCCAAAACTCTGGAATCGGTGCCGGCGTTGTTGAGCCGCAATTGGGGGGAAACCATGCTGCTTGCGGGCGGCACCGACGTGCTGGACCTGCTGAAAGAGCGGCTGGCGCAGCCGCAGCGTTTGATCAATCTCAAAAGCATTCCGGGATTGAGCTATATCAAAGCCGGCGACGGACTCGAAATCGGCGCGCTCACCACGATCGCCGAGATCGCCGAGAACGCCGAAGTGCGGCAGAACTATGCCGCGCTCGCCGAAGCTGCCGAGAGCATCGCCACGCCGCAATTGCGCAACATGGGCACGCTCGGCGGCAATCTTTGCCAGCGGCCGCGCTGCTGGTATTTTCGCGAGAAAGATCTCATTTGTTTGAAAAAAGGCGGCGAGCTGTGCTTTGCCGTGGAGGGGCTGAACAAGTATCATTGCATTTTCGGCGGCGGCCCGAGCTTCATCGTACATCCTTCGGATGCCGCGCCCGCGCTGATGGCAATGGGCGCGCGCCTCGATCTCTTGAGTGGCACCGGCCGCCGCTCGCTTGCACTGGCAGAATTCTATCAACTGCCGGAAGACAATCTCATGCGCGAGAATGTTCTGGGGCCAAACGAGCTGATCTCAGCGGTCAAGGTTCCCGCGCCGGCAGCGGGCACCAAGAGCACCTATCTCAAATTCCGTGAAAAGCAATCACATGATTTTGCCATCGTGAGCGTGGCTGCGGTGCTGCAAATGGAAGGCAAGGTCTGCCAGCAGGCGCGGCTCGTGCTCGGCGGCGTCGCGCCCATTCCCTGGCGCGTACCGGCTGCGGAGGCGGAATTACAGGGCAAAACGCTCACTGCCGCCGTGCTGGCCAAAGCAGCGGAGGCCGCAACCGCCAACGCGATTCCGCTGAGTCAAAACGGCTACAAAGTCCAGCTCACCAAGGTGATGGTCCGGCGGGCGTTGGAGAAATTGGTGAAGTAGCGAGGCTGGGTTGCGCGTCCGATTCCCCGACATGTCGAACTTCATTCCCACAGCCGGCGCCCTTGCCAGTAGGTTGCGACAGCCGCGCGGAAAGAAGCGCAAGGCCGGCTTGCGTTGTGCGGCGAGGCGGTCGGTCAGAGCGCTGGGATATGCCGTGCTGATGGCGTTCCTCTACTCGATCTGTCATCCGCTGAGCAATCATCTGTTGCATGGCCTGGTCGCGAGTGATCCTGGTGGCCTCAGCGGCGCGCCGGCTGCTGCCTCCCACCAATGCCCTTGTGCAGCAGCGGGCGGCCTCTGTAAATGCCAGGGGAGTTGTTGTTCGGGCACCGGTGTCACCGTCATTTGTCAAAGCACCAACCTGCCTGCCGCACCGGAATCGCCCCGCGTCATTCTGGTGGTCTCACCGAAAGACTATTTGCTGTTGAGTCAAAAATTTCGTTTGGAGTCCCCGCTGTTTGGTTGGCTGGCTCTCACCTCACCAAGGCCTCCGGCGGGATATTGTCTGCCGCCCGAGGTTCCGCCTCCGCGATTCTCTCCGGTCTAGAATGCCATGCTGTTGCTGACCATTTCACGAGTGAAGCATGCTTCACCCGGCGGCCGTGCTTTCTCCCGGACGCTGTGCCGGCTCAACCGACATGAGCCGGCCGCCCGCACGGGACGTGCACGGCAGCGCCGGCGCACGCCTGGTGCTGAGGCAGCGCGGGGCGTGAAAGGTGAAAGAATCAACCTCATCAAACGGAGACAAACATGTATTGCAATAAATCCATTCATGCTGTGATTGGTCTATGGTTGTTAGCCACCGGGGTCCTGGCGCAATCCGCCGGCCATGAAATTCGCGGCCGCGTGATTGATCGCGACAGCGGCAAAGGCATCGCGGATGTCCTTTTGCTGGTGCAGGGCACCCTGCGCGGCGCCACCTCCGATGCCAGCGGCGATTTTGTAATCACTCATGTGCCGCACCGCGCGCGTTTGGATCTGGTGGCCAAACATTTGGGCTACGCCGAAGTCACTGTAACGTTGAACCGCCAGACCGATGATCTTGCCGCGGTGCAAATCGAGCTCCGGCCCACGATTCTGCAAACGGTCAATGAAGTGGTGGTGCTGGCGGAACGCAGCAACGATGCCTTTCTGCAAAACGCCTTGCGCAGCAATCCCGATGGCGGCGGCAGAATTTTGCGCGACCTGCCCGGCTTGCATGCGGTGGCGCGCGGCAACGTGGCTTATGATCCGGTCATCCGTGGTTTGAAAGAGGAGCAGATCAACGTCACCATCGACGGGATCAAGGTGGAGCCGGCGTGCAACGGCCGCATGGATCCGCCCACGGCCTATGCCGATCTGGCGGAGTTGGAGGCGTTGACGATCGTCAAAGGCCCGTTTGAAGTCACCGGACTGGGCTCGGCATTGGGCGGCACGATCAATCTCGCCAAGCTGCGGCCGGTCTACCGCCCCGGGCAGGAGGGCGTGCTGTTCACCGGCGCCGTGGGCGGCAGCTTTCACAGCGCAGCCTCGGGCGACAAGGAAAGCGTGCGGTTGGGCATGAGCAGCTCGCGCGTCGGGCTGCAGCTCAATCTCAGCCGGCAGGCGGGCGATAATTACACCTCGGCGCGCAGTGAGGTGCCATACTCGGCTTATTACGACACCCATGTCGATGCCATGGCCGGGGTGCGCCTGGCGAAAAATCATGAAGTGCGGCTGGCGCATTATCGCAGCGACGGCAAAGACACGGGTTTTCCCGCGCTGCCGATGGACACGCGCGATCATCAGGCGCTGCTTTACGGATTTGATTACCTGGCCGCGGCCGCGCCGCTGGGCATCTCGCAACTTCAACTCAAAGCCTACCGCAGCGAAGTTTCGCACTTGATGGACAATCTCGACCGGCCAGAAGCAAAGATGCGCGAGATGTCCGTTCTGGGAGAAACCGAAACCACGGGCGGCAATGCCATCGCGGAATGGCGGCAACATCGCACAACGGTCAAATTCGGCGCCGACGCCTGGCAGATGTTTGCCACCGCCCGGCGCGACATGCTCACCAAGAGCACCGGCATGCGCATGTCCAGCCTTACCTGGCCGGAGGTGACAATGCGCAGCTATGCTGCTTTTGCCGAGTTCACCCGTGTGTTCGGCACGGCGTGGAGCGTCACCGCGGGTGGCCGTGCCGCCCGGGTGGAATCAGAAGCGGAGGCTGCGCCGGCGGAATTCCTCCGCTTTCACCAGCGCAGCGACAGCAAAGCCTCGGAAACCAATTGGGATTCTTTCGTCCGGTTCAACTTCGATCCGCAAGCCACGTGGAGCATGAGCCTGGCGCTCGGACGGGGCGTGCGGCCGGCCAGCCACAAGGAACGCTACGGCTGGTATTCGCTCAATGCCCTGGATGGTTATGATCATATCGGCGCGCCCGGCCTCGCGTCCGAATCCAACTGGGCCGCCAATTTCTCCATGCAATACCGCGCCGAAAAATTCCAAGTGCATGCTGAGCCGTATTTCAACCGCTTGCAAAATTACATCAGCGGTGAAGTGCGCAGTGACTTGCAGCCGCGCAGCATGGGCGCGCGCGGTGTGAAAGTGTATCGTAACCTCGGCAGCGCCCAGATTTATGGTGTGGACGTGGATTTGAACTGGCAGGGGCCGGCGCGATTGAGCTTCTTCAGCAATGTCTCATTCACCAAGGGCCGCGATCTCGAGCGCGATGCGCCGCTGCCGGAAATCCCGCCGCTGTCCACGCTGAGCGGTGTGCGTTATGTGAATCCGTCCAATCTGTTCTGGGTGCAAGTCGAGACCCGCGCTGCGGCACGCCAGGGGCAAGTGTCGCCCTTTACCGGCGAAGATGAGACCGCTGCCTTTGCCGTCTACAACCTGCGCACCGGCCTCCGCGTGGGCAGCCGGCTGCAGGTGCAGGCCGGTTTGGAGAATTTGACTGACGTGTTCTATCACGAGCATTTGGATCGCAGCAACATTCCGCAATCCGGCCGGAATTTCTATCTCAAGACTTCCATGCACTTCTGAGGCATGGTTGTTTCCCCATGCCTGACTGACCTGAGGCCGCGGTACCGGCAATGACGCCACGACGGGAGAGTCCCGTCATTGCCGGGCCGCAGCCGGCAGGGGCGAGCCGCCGGTCTCCGCTTTGTGCTCAGGCGCCCGCTGCGGTGAACGCCATTCACCGCCGGCAGTGCGCGCCTGAGCGGCAGGCAGGGGCCGGCAACCCGCCGCGCCGGCAGCCTCTTGGGCGCCGTGCCCAACAAACTTCTTTTGAAAGTCAAAAAATCCCCTTATAATCCCACCCAGCCATCAAACTCCTGTCAAGCGAGAGGTAGCGCAAAATCCGTGAACCATTCCAACTGCAACAGGATTTGACCTACATCAACAACCATCATTAGGAGGACTCTCCCGTGCCCAAGAACTCTGCCCGACGTTATGACGTGGTGGCCGCTGCCAAGAACTGGGTCTTGCGCAGTGCGCCGCAACAGCTTACGGCTGACATCAATTCCATTTTCGGCGAGCACACCTTCAACATGGAGGTCATGCGCGACAAATTGCCAAAGGAGACGTTTCAGTCGCTGATGGCAACGATTGACAAAGGCCAGCCGCTGGATCCCAAGCTTGCGGATGTCGTTGCGCTGGCCATGAAAGAATGGGCGGTGGAGCATGGTGCGACCCATTTCACCCACTGGTTTCAGCCGCTCACCGGCCTGACCGCCGAGAAGCACGACAGCTTTGTTACGCCCAATGTCGGCGGCGGCGCGATTGCCCGTTTTTCCGGCAAAGATCTCATCCAGGGCGAGCCCGACGCGTCCTCGTTTCCGAGCGGCGGCATTCGCGCAACTTTCGAGGCGCGCGGCTATACGGCATGGGACCCCACTTCGCCGGCTTTCATCATCAAGAATCATCACGGCGCGACGCTCTGCATTCCCACCGCATTCGCTTCGTGGACCGGTGAGGCGCTCGATCACAAGACGCCATTGCTGCGCTCAATGGAAGCCCTGAATCGGCAGGCGCTGCGGGCCTTGGCCCTGTTCGAAGTGAAGAACGTGCACAAAGTCTACACCACCGTCGGCGCCGAGCAGGAGTATTTTCTCATTGACGAAGAGTTTTATTACCGCCGGCCGGACTTGGTGACCACCGGCCGCACGCTGTTTGGCGCCAAACCGCCGCGCGGCCAGGAACTGGAGGATCACTACTTCGGCTCCATTCCCGAGCGCGTACTCGCCTTCATGACCGATGTCGAGTACCAGCTCTATCGTCTGGGGGTGCCGGTGAAGACGCGGCACAATGAAGTGGCGCCGGCGCAGTATGAAATCGCACCGATCTTCGAGAACAGCAATCTCGCCGCCGATCATCAACAAATGATGATGCAGGTGATGCGCAACACCGCGCGCAAATACGGCCTGGTGTGTCTGCTGCATGAGAAACCCTTTGCCGGCATCAACGGCAGCGGCAAACACAACAACTGGTCGATGGCCACCGACACCGGCATGAACCTGCTGGAGCCGGGCGAGACGCCGCACGACAACATGCAATTCTTGTTCTTCTGCGCGGCGGTGATCAAGGCGGTGGACGAGCACCAGGATTTGCTGCGCGCCAGCGTCGCCCATGCCGGCAACGATCATCGCCTGGGCGCCAATGAAGCGCCGCCCGCAATCATCTCGGTGTTCCTCGGCGAACAACTCGAAGACATTTTCAGACAGATCGAAAAAGGCAAGCCGGAGAGCAGCAAGTCGAAGGACCTGCTCGGCTTGGGCAGCGCGGTGCTGCCGCATCTGCCGCGCCATGCCGGCGACCGCAACCGCACGTCGCCGTTTGCTTTCACCGGCAATAAGTTCGAGTTCCGCGCGGTCGGCGCCAGCCAGTCGATCTCGTTTCCGAACACGGTGCTCAACACCATCGTGGCAGCGGCCATCGAGGAGATGGCCACCACCATTGAAGAGCACTTGCGGAAGAAGATGCCGTTCGAGCAGGCTTTGCACAGCGTGTTGAAGGAGGTGCTGCACCGGCACAACCGCATCATCTTCAACGGCGACAACTACACGGCCGAATGGCATCAGGAGGCGGAACGTCGGGGGCTGTGGAACTTGCGCAACTCGCTCGATGCCTTCGAGCGGCTGCACGAGGAGAAGAACGTGAAGCTCTTCGAAACGTACCAGGTCTTGAATCAGCGCGAGCTGGAAGCGCGGGAAGAAATCTTCTTCGATCAGTATTTCAAGACCGTCAACATCGAGGCCGAGACCACGGCCTTGATGGCGCAGACCATGATTCTGCCGGCCGCGATTCGCTACCTGCATGACCTTTCTCAAACCGCCGAAGGCTTGCAGCGCAACGGCGCCACCCCGGCGGGTGTGGCCAGGACGCTGCAGGAAGTTAACGGCTATGCCAATGATTTCCGCGAAGCGCTCGACAAGCTGCTGGTGGTCAATGCCGAGCTCGGCGGCGACACGGTGCATTCCAAAGCCTATCACATGCGCGACAATGTCATCCCCGCGATGAACAGCGTGCGCGCTGCGGCGGCCCGGCTGGAAAAAGCGTTGCCGGATGACTACTGGCCGCTGCCGATCTACAGCGAGATGTTGTTCGTGAAATAATCCTGGCGTGCGCACCGCTCCTTCCGGCTCCCTGGCAGGAGCGGACGCGTGCCGCTTTTCACCTTTTACCCACGGAGCGACCCATGTCTCTCACCAGCAATCTGCCTCCTGCGCAAATCTGCGGCAATCTCCGCACGCGTGCCAATTACGTTCCGGGGTGGCAAAGCACGAACGCGCCCTACCATCCCAACGACCACACTCCGTGCTTCTGCCTGAAAACGCTGGATGCCTTTGGCCCCGATGATTGTCCCGTGCACGCCGACGCCTGCCGGCCGCAACGTGCCTGCTTTGAGCCGCTGGTGCCGTTGACGGTGTGAGAGCTTAGAAATTCTGGCTCAATCAAGGCTGCCGCGACAATCATCAGCGCCGCAGTAGGTCTGCGGACGAAGACTGAACGGCGAGCCAGTGCGCTGCTATTCTGTTCTGTATGCGTGATTCGTTTGCCCTGTCATTCAGAAGAATCTTGTGAGGCACTCGGCACTATGCCCATTTTTTTGTCCCGTTCAGCATTGGACATTTTCGTCAAGATAACAGCGCGCCAACTGCTTCTATCCCAATGCAGGCTTGTGGGCCTTCAGCCTCACGCCCTGCCCAAGTTCGGAAGAAGGCGCGGCCTGTCCATGCTTATTTGCAGGTGCACACTAATGGCCTCGCCCTCACGGCCGAACGGCACTATCGCCTGGTCCCGCCCGATGAGATGACAATCGCCGACCTCGACAATTACCGGCGTCGCCCGCTCTGACTGAAGCAATTCGCTCAACGCCATTCACTGCACACAGAAAGGAACGCTCTCAATGCCTCATCCCGTTCGCAAAGTCGTGCTCTCCTATTCCGGTGGACTCGACACCTCGATTATCATTCCCTGGCTCAAAGAAAACTACGGCTGTGAAGTGATCGCCTACACCGCCAATATTGGCCAGGGCGAAGAGCTGGAAGGGCTGGAGGAAAAGGCCATCAAAACCGGCGCCAGCAAGATCTATATCGACGATTTGCGTGAAGAGTTCGTGCGCGATTTCATTTACCCGACTTTGAAAGCGAACGCCATCTATGAAGGCAAATACCTGCTCGGCACTTCGTTCGCCCGGCCGCTGATCGCCAAACACCAGGTCTTGGTCGCCGAGAAGGAGGGTGCGGATGCAGTCGCCCACGGTTGCACCGGCAAGGGCAACGACCAGGTCCGTTTTGAATTGACCTACAAAGCGCTCAACCCCAAGCTGCGCGTTATCGCGCCCTGGCGGGAATGGAACATCCGTTCGCGCGAAGACGCCATCCGCTACGCCCACGAAAGAAAGGTTCCCATCAGCGCCTCGCTGGACAAGATCTACAGTCACGACCAAAATCTCTGGCATCGTTCCAGCGAAGGCGGTGAATTGGAAGATCCCTGGCAAGCTGCGCCGCCGGCAGTCTTCAGTCTCACCGTAAGCCCGGAAGCAGCGCCGGACCGCCCGACAATTGTCACGCTTGACTTCGAAAAAGGCGAGCCGGTTGCGCTCAACGGCGAAGCCCTGTCGCCGGTGGCCTTGTTGACCGAATTGAACCGCTTGGGCGGCGCCAACGGCATCGGTCGCGTGGACATGGTGGAAAACCGGCTGGTCGGCATGAAATCCCGCGGCGTTTATGAGACCCCCGGCGGCACGATTCTCTACGCCGCCCATCAGGAGCTGGAAAGCCTGGTGCTCACCAGTCAGCTCTTGCGCATGAAAGAAATGCTCGCGCCGCGCTACGCCGAGCTAATTTACACCGGCCAATGGTACACGCCGGTGCGCCAGGCGCTCGATGCCTTCGTGCAAAAGACGCAGGAGAAAGTCACCGGCACGGTGCGGCTGAAACTCTACAAGGGCAACGTCATGGTCGAAGGCCGCAAATCGCCCTATTCGCTCTATCGTGAAGACTACGCCACCTTCGGCGAAGATGACGTCTACAACCAGCAGGATGCCGAAGGCTTCATCAATCTCTTCGGCCTGCCGCTCAAAGTCAAAGCGCTGATCGATATCGAAGGCAGCGGCCTGAGTGAGTATCGCCATCCGGATTACAGCAAGTTCAAGCGGGATTGAGGCGGGTTCGTTTATAATTCAGGCTTGAATCTTTTGAAAATCCTTCTACATTTGTAGCAGTTTTCGATTCAAAGCGCAGCGCCTGCCCGTCATGCGCAGGTTGCTGCGATTGCAAAAGATCCGCCGATGGTAGTTGGAAACCGCTACAAATTCTTCTCAAATAAGGATGCGGCCGGTGAGTGTCAGCGTAACTTTGCAGGTTCCCGCTTCCGTTTATCGGCTGGCGCAGAGAACCGCCAAGATGACGTCGCGACCCATCGAACAAGTTTTTGTCGACGTGATCGCGGCAGCCAGTCCGGTATCCGATGATTTGCCTTCCGAGCTTCAAGCCGAGTTGGAGACTCTCGCGCAACTGGATGATGCGGAGTTATGGCAACTCGCCCGCCGTACTTTTTCACCGGCAGGCCGCAAAGAATATGATCGTCTTTTGCAGCGGAATAGCGCCGGTTCGATAACCGTGATCGAACGCGAGCGTCTGAAGGAATTGCGCCTAGAGAGTGAGAGGCTCATGCTGCACAAAGCCTATGCCTATTCCTTGCTCAAGTGGCGCGGCCACACGTTGCCCCCTTTGACAAAACTCCCCCGGCCTCGATAAGCATGGCGAAGAGTCTCGCCAAGATCCGCCGCCGCATCGCGGCGCAAGCGGATTATCGCTGCGGATATTGCCTGACCTCCGAGAAACTCACCGGCATTCGTCTTGCCCTCGATCACATTATCCCGCTGGCTGCCGGCGGTCAATCTGAAGAGAATAGTCTTTGGGTTGCTTGCCGCCCGTGCAACGAATTTAAAGGCGCACTAACGCGCGCGGAAGATCCTGTCACGAAATTGTCCGTCGCTATTTTTAGTCCTCGATTTCAAGATTGGCATGAACACTTCGAATGGAGCGTCGATGGAATAAGGATTCTCGGGCTTACGCCGATTGGTCGCGCCACGGTCATCGCATTACAACTTAATCATGAGTCTATCGTTTATGCTCGCCGGCAATGGGTAAAAGTGGGCTGGCACCCACCGGATGATATTTGATGTCAGGTTGAAGCAGATATCAACATCTCATCATCTAATGACAGGAGACCCAGTTGCAACGCAAGCTGACCAGAAGCCATTCTCAAGCAAAAGCTGATAAAGGCACATCCACAAAAGTCTGGGCCGGGCGCTTCACCTCCGGCCCGGCAGAATTGATGGAAAAATTCAGCCGCTCGATCGACATCGACGGGCGGTTGTGGCGGGAAGATATTCGCGTCAATCAGGCCTGGGCCACAGCCTTGCGTGCCGCCGGAATTTTGTCGGCGGCGGAGGAGAAACGCATTCAAAACGGATTGCAACGCATTGCCGAAGAATTTCGTGCGAATCGTTTTCGCTTTCGACCTCAGGATGAAGACATTCATGTCGCCATCGAACGCCGCCTGACGGAGCTGAGCGGCGACGCTGGCGCGAAAATTCACACCGGCCGCAGCCGCAATGATCAAGTCGTCACCGACTTTCGCCTCTATTTGAAACGTAAAACCCGTGAATTGCAATCCTCGCTGCATGCTTGCGTGAATGCGATCGTGCAGCAAGCTGAAGCCTCGCAAGAAATTATCCTTCCCAGTTATACTCACACCCAGCAAGCGCAGCCCGTCCGGCTTGCGCATTATATGCTTTCAGCGTTTGAAGCCTTGCGCCGGCATCACCAACAATTGCAGGAATTCCTGCAAAGAGTCGATGAGTTGCCGTTGGGCGCCGGCGCGGTGGCGGGCACCGCCTTTGCAATCGACCGGCGGCTGCTTGCGGCAGAGCTGGGCTTCAGCCGAATCGCGGCGAATTCGATCGATGCCACCGGCAGCCGCAGCTTCTGCAATGAAATCACCTTTGTGTGCGCCGACCTCGGCACCACGCTGAGCCGCTATGCGCATGACTTCATTTTGTGGAGCACGCAGGAATTCGGCTTTCTCGATCCCGGCGAAAAATTTGCCACCGGCTCGAGCATGATGCCCAACAAGAAAAATCCCGATGCCTTCGAGTTGGTGCGCGGCAAAGCCGGCGTGCTGATCGGCTTGCTGGCCGCCATGCTCACGCTGCAAAAAGGCACGCCGGTCACCTACAATCGCGACCTGCAGGAGGACAAGAAGATCGTGTTCGAAGCGCTGCAGACGGCACAGGATTGCCTGGAAGTGTTTGCCGGCGCGCTGGCCACCAGCCGTTTCCGGCCGGAGAAGATGAAGGCCGCGCTCGACGGCAGCCTGTTCGCGACCGACATTGCCGACTATCTCGTGCGCAAAGGCGTGCCCTTCCGCAAAGCGCATCATCTCGTGGCGCGGGCGGTGCAACAAGCCGAACACGAACGTTGCGAGTTGCATGAATTGCCCTTGCCGTATTGGCAAAAGTTGCATTCGTCGTTCGGTGATGATGTTTCAAATTGCTTCGATGCGCGCGCCAGCGTCGAGCGGCGCAATGCCATTGGCGGGACCGCGTTGGCGCAAGTAAAACGGCAGTTGCGCGAAGCGAAGAAGTGGTTGGTGCGAAAGCGATGATCGTTCCGGCACGGCTTGGCCGTGGCCTGCCGGCCGAGTAGCACGCTCACCGTGAGATTCGGATCTTGCATTTTGATGAACAGCGGAATTATGCGACGGCCCAGCCGTCGCGGAACAATGTAGAGCATGCGGCATGAGATTTCCGTTGATTTCATTTCTGCTATTACTTGTCATCCCGCCCGTTCGCAGCCAGCAGCCGGACAGCTTGAAACCGCGGCCGCAAAATCCCTCACCCCTGCGCGAGACGGCGCGGCTGCATCAGCGCATTCCCCAGCAAACACAGCCCGGCATTCACTTCGAGATCGCGGCACTGCTGCCCAAGCCAGTGCGGGTTTTTCTGCCAGAAAAAAGGAGAAAAGCCCGAGCCTTCGATCTGCTGCTGCATTTTCACGGCGCGGAATTCATCACCGAATATGCTGCCGTACGCCACCGGCGGCCGCTGCTGGCAGCCACCATCAATCTCGGCTCCGGCTCCAGCGTTTACGGCCGTGCTTTTGAAGATTCCACCGCTTTTCCCGCTTTGCTGCGCGCCCTACAGGACAGCCTGCAACAAAGACTTGGCCGGCCGGTGGCGCTGCAACGCATTCTTCTGAGCGGCTTCAGCGCGGGCTACGGCGCGGTTCGCAAGATCATCAGCACGCCGCAAAACGAGGCCCGCGTTGACGCGATTCTCCTGCTCGACGGCATTCACGCGAGTTATGTTCCGGAATACCGCGTGCTGGCCGAGGGCGGCGAGATGCAGGCGGCTGATTTGGCCGCTTTCGTACGCTTTGCGCGCCGCGCGGCCGCAAAAGACTCCCGCAAGCGATTCCTGATCACTCATTCCGAGATTTTTCCCGGCACGTTTGTTAGCACCACCGAGGCGACGGATTTTGTTTTGCAGCAGCTCGGCATGCCGCGCCGGCCGGTACTGGCGTGGGGGCCATTGGGTATGCAGCAAATCAGTGAGGCTCGCCGCCATCACTTCACCGTCCTCGGTTTTGCCGGCAACGCCGGACCCGACCATACCGATCATTTGCACGCGCTGTATCATTTTCTCAATGAACTGGTGAATTGAGGCCGCTTATCCCATCCCACTCACACCAACTGATGAGGAGGAGAGTGACATGCCCAAAACGCTCAAAACCTTTGCAGAGTTTTGGCCGTTCTATCTCGGCGAGCATGCTGCGCCTGCCAACCGCTGGCTCCATTTCATCGGTACTTCACTGGCGCTGGCGCAGATCATCTTTGCGGTGGCCACGCAGCGCTATTGGTTTTTGCTCACCGCCTTACTGACCGGTTATGCATTCGCCTGGGTGGGCCATTTCTGGCTGGAGAAAAACCGGCCCGCGACGTTTACTTATCCGTTTTTCTCGTTTCTGGGTGACTGGAAGATGTGGGCCTTGATGCTCGCCGGCCGGCTGCAGCAGGAGAGGCAGAGGCTGGAATTGAAGAATCAGAAAGGCTGACTTTTGGTGGAGTATCTGTGCACAGCGTGCTGCAAACGCAAGCGCCGAGCGGCGGTGCCGCTGCCCGCGCTGGCAAGATACCTCAGCCGCCGCATTCGCTGGGTTTGGCGTGAGAGCCGGCGCGCTGGCCTGCCGATGCTGATTTTGTCGGGAAGATATGGCCTGCTCACGCCACAAACGAAAATTCCGTATTACGATCAGGCGCTTTCGCCCGCAGAAGTCACGCAACTGTCGCAAAAAATCATTGCACAACTCAAGCGCAGAAGAATCACAGTGCTGACTTTTTATGCGCGACCGCGCGCGATGCCTGGTTGGTCGCCCTATTTTCAAGTTCTCGAAAAGGCGTGCCGCGGCCTCAATCTCAAATTGCGCCTCAAATACTTGCCGGATGATTTCATATGAGCTTCAAAACCTTTGCCACTTTTTGCCGCAAATTACCGCACATCACCGAGGATGTTAAATGGGAAAGCAATCTCGTCTTTTCGGTGGGCGGCAAGATGTTCGCCATGTTCGAGCTTGCCGATTTCTCGCATGTCTCCTTCCGCACGACTCCCTGGCTGTTTTCAACGTTGATCAGCAAAGAAGGCATTGATCCCGCGCCGTATCTCGCCCGCTACAATTGGGTGTTGGTAACCAAGCCGAGGGCCTTGCCGCCGGCGATGCTCAGGCAATTAATGCGCGAGTCTTATCATCTCGTGGCGGCGGGCTTGCCGGCGAAGAAGAGGAGAGAGTTGGGGCTGCAAGAGACATCGGGATCCAAGCAAAGGCCAGCGTCCAAACGCGGCCGCACGAAACGCTAATTCTCGATTGGCAAATCTAGATTTTTGCCCGCGAAATACACGAAATACGCGAAAAAGCATTTCGGGTGATTCGCGTGCTTCGTGGGCAGAAAAGGAATCTGTTGCCGCAGAGCCAAACAGCCATTTCAAATGGTTTGACTTTGGCATGCTGCTGAATTAGATTCTCCGGCAACCCAACTTTAAAAATGGCGGACAAATTTAAACCATGTTTAACAGACTGATCAAGTTGCGAAAAAACAATAGCTTTTTCCTGTTCGGCGCACGCGGAACAGGTAAGACTTTCCTGCTGAAAGAGCATTTCAAGCCTCCGAAGGCGGCTTATTTCGATCTTCTTTCGCCGGAAGTGAACGAGACCTTCAGCCTGCGGCCGCAGGCACTGCTTGAGCAACTGGCCGCCTTGGGAAATGAAACGGAATGGATCGTGATGGATGAGATTCAAAAAGTACCCAAGCTGCTCGATGTGGTGCATCAACAAATCGAGTCTTCACGGTTCAAGTTTGCGCTGTCGGGTTCGAGCGCGCGCAAGCTGAAACGTGGCGGCGCAAATCTGCTCGCGGGCCGCGCTTTTGTCAATCATCTTTATCCTCTTACCGCACGCGAGTTGGGCGGGCAATTCTCGCTTGACGCGGCGTTGGCTTGGGGAACACTGCCCCGCCTCTTTGCTTTTGAAAACGAGGCGGACAAGCGCGAATTTCTGCGCACGTATGCGCACACCTATCTCAAAGAGGAAATTACGGCAGAGCAGGTCGTGCGCCGCCTCGATCCGTTTCGGCGTTTTCTCGTTGTTGCCGCGCAAATGAGCGGGCAGATCATCAATTATTCGAAAATCGCGCGCGACGTTGGCGCGAGCACACCCACTGTGCAATCGTATTTTCAGATTCTCGATGACACCCTCGTGGGATTTCTGCTCGAACCGTTCCATGAATCCATCCGCAAGAGGCAGCTCGGCAACCCCAAATTCTATTTCTTCGATACGGGCGTGCAGCGGGCTCTCAACAACACGCTAACGGTGGAATTGCAGCCACAGACGTTGGCGTTCGGCATGGCGTTCGAGCATTTCGTCATCAATGAAATCAACCGGCTGCAATCCTATGCGAAAAAGGATTACCAGCTTTCCTATCTGCGCACCAAAGACGGGGTGGAAATAGATTTGATCATCGAGCGGCCGGGACTGAAGCGCGCGCTCGTCGAAATCAAATCCACGGCGCGCGTGACCGAAGATGACGTTCGCGCTTTGCAGCAGCTCGGCAACGACATTCCCAACAGCGAGGCCTTCTGCCTGTCGCTCGATCCCGCGCCCAAGAAAATCGGCGCTGTCGCCTGTTTCCCCTGGCTGGCCGGGCTGGAAGAGTTGGGATTGTAGAATTCGTTTCCCGCATGTTTCCTTCCGCACGACGCCCTGGCTGTTTTCAACGTTGATCAGCAAAGAGGGCATTGATCGCGCGCCGTATCTTGCCCGCTACAATTGGGCATTGGTGACCCAGCCGAAGGCCCTGCCAGCCACGATGCTCAGGCAATTGCTGCGTGAGTCTTATCATCTCGTGGCTGCGAGCCTGCCGGCAAGGGTGAGGAGGGAGCTGGGGATAAAGGGGACAATAGCTGCGAAACAGAAGCTGGTTCGCAACGCTGCACGTCTGATGAACTGAAGGTTCCCCCCAAGAAATCTCTGTGTACGGTTTTCCGCGGAACACCATGCGATCTTGATCTGGAGATATGACTTTGTTGCAATGATGAGGCTAACGGCCCCTGCCGCAAAAAGGTAAACCGCCCAAGCTCCTTCCACGAGTCCTTATGGTACAAACACTGTCTTGGCGAAGCGATTTTTGCCATCGCACCCCGCCCGCTCACTCTGCCTTGACTTTCCCGCTGAAATTCGGTATCGTTCCGGCCGTTTGTTGGGCAATGAAATAGTGCCGCTACGCTACATGTGTCTCACCTCATCAACTCGATTGGATGTAATCATGACCAAGACTTTGGTTGTTGTGCTTGCTGCGTTGAGTCTGGCGGCCGCGGGCTGCCAGGAAGCCCCGCCGCTCAATCGTGCCAGCGCCGTGGATCTGCAGGCAGCCGACGTGCAATATCATGTCAACTATCTCGCTTCCGATCAACTCGAAGGCCGGCTCTCCGGCACGGCCGGCGGCGATTTGGCCGCCAATTACATTGCCGCGGAGTTCAAGCGGTTCAAACTCGAACCGGCGGGCGACCAAGGCTCCTATTTCCAAAAATTCGATTTCATCGGCGATCTCGAGCTGGGGCCGCACAATCTGCTGCGCTTCACGCGCGGCGCGGCAGACACCACTTGGAAAGTCGGCGTCGATTTCATGCCCGCGGGTTTTTCAGCGACCGACACGCTCGCGCTCGATTCCGCCATTGTGTTTGCCGGCTACGGCATCACCGCCAAAGAACACGGTTATGATGACTACGCCGGTGTGGCCGCAGCAGGAAAAGTCGTATTGATCATGCGCTTCTCACCGGGCCTCAATGATCCGCACAGCCCGTTCGCGAAGTTCGAAGGATTGCGCCACAAAGCCACCACCGCGCGCGAGCAAGGCGCTGCCGCGTTGCTGGTGACCACCGGCAGCCTGAGCGACACCAGCGATGCCCTGCCCAAGCTGCGCTACGATCGCGCCGCCACTGACGCGGGCTTGCCCGTCATCTACGTGAGACGGCACGTGGCCGATTGGCTGCTCGCGGGCAGCGGCCAGTCGCTCGATTCGTTGCAACAGCGCATCAATGCCGCGCGCCAGCCGAATTCCGTTTTACTGCCGGCTGCCCAAGTCCACTTGCAATCGGAGGTCAAACCGATTCGCCGTGTGGCCGCGAATATTGTCGCCGTGCTGCGCGGCAGCGATCCGGAATTGCAGCAGCAGGCCGTGGTGGTGGGCGCGCATTATGATCATCTCGGCCGCAGCCAGGAGGGCAGCCGCAGCCCGGACAGCGCCAACGGCATTCACAACGGCGCGGATGACAATGCTTCCGGCACCGCCGGTTTGCTGGAGTTGGCGCAATACTTCGCGGCCCAGCCGCAGAAGCCCAGGCGCTCGCTGGTCTTCACCGCGTTTACCGGGGAGGAATTGGGGCTGCTGGGTTCCGCGCATTATGTGAATCAACCCGCGCTGCCGCTGGAAAAGACGATTGCGATGATCAACATGGACATGATCGGCCGCCTGCGCGACAGCACGCTGATCGTGCAGGGCGTCGGCACCTCACCGCGCTGGCAGACGCTGGTGGACAGCCTGAAGGCGAACACGCATTTGAAACTGAAGTTGGTGAAAGACGGTCACGGCCCGAGCGATCACGCCTCGTTCTATCTCAAGAATATTCCGGTGCTGTTTTTCTTCACCGATTTGCATGAAGACTATCATCGCGTGACCGACGATGCCGACAAGATCAACGTGGCCGGCGAGGCGGAAGTGCTGCAACTGGTGGCGAAAACGATTACAGAAATCGCCAATTCCGACTCTCTGCCGCTATTTACAAAAACCGATTCAGAACGCCGGCCGATGACGGCCTTTCGTGTCAGTCTGGGCACCATGCCCGACTATGCCGCCGAGGTGGAAGGGCTTAGGCTCAGCGGCGTGCGCGAGGGCGGCCCGGCAGCACGCGCCGGGCTGCAGACGGGTGACATTATCATCAAGTTCGGCGCTATCGATATCAAGAACATCTACGATTACACCTATGCGCTGGGCGAGCATGCGCCGGGGCAGGAGGTGGAGATCGTGGCGTTGCGAAACGGTAACAAGATGGTGTTCACCGTCACCCTGGAGCCGAGCCGGCGGATGTAACCGCCGCGGCCGCTATCCGGCCGGTGGGCGGAACATGCCTGACCGGCCTGCCAGGGCAATCATCCGGGCGAGGCGATTCTGAATTTGAGCAGTGTGATCCCGCACGCCCGGATGTTTGTTTTGGCGCCTGCAGGCATGAGTTTCCGGAGAGATCCTGCCATTGGCTGAATTTTCAATGCGGTAAATTTTGGCATAATACTTGTTTAAAATCTCCCGAGTTTTTGGGCGGATTACCCGGCGCCGGTAAACCGCGCAGATTCATGCGCTGCGATTCATCCTGATTGTCTCATGGTAAGACGACGATTTACAGGATTTGTGATTGCCCCATGCTGCGCGACCTAAACAATCTCGAATAATGAGTTAGGCGGGCTTCCGCTGCACCAATCCGTAAATGGCAATTACGGTTTCGGAATTTGTCTTTTTATTGACGCTCAGCAAACGTTGGAGCTCAGCACGTGGATCATTTGTACGACAGCGCTCAACTTGAACAAGCCTCGGAGTTCCCAACCCCGCCAGAGGATGGGCCACCGCGCACCTCCCGCCCGCCGGTGGAAGATGACGAAGTCATCACCAGCTTTCCCAAAGAATTCAACCGTCACTTTTGGGAGACCATGGACCGGCGTTTCATGGCCATTCTTATTCTGGTCATGATTTTCGAGCCGCTGATCATCGTCTATGAGTTGTGGTTGCATAAGCCGGGCACGACCGAAGCCGAAGTCGCACGGCTGCAAGCCAAGTATGCGGAGACGTTTCTCTCGGAATTCGAAGTGGAGCAGCCCGGCGAAAGCCCGACGCCGAATGAGTTGTTGCTGTACGCTTCGGAATACGTGCCTTCCATCATGGGCGAGGTGATGGGAACGGGCGAACCGCCGGCGATGAATCCGGGTCTGCGGCCGGGCGCGGGCACGCCCGAAGCCCGCGGCGTGTCGCGTGAAGCCAGTGAAGTGCACCGCCGCATTTCCTCAGCGGCGCGCGAACGGGCACGGCAAGCCTTGTCTGAAGAAGTGGGACGCGTGGGCTTGCTCGGCTTGTTGACCAGCAACAGTAATTTTGCCGTGCCGGGCGGACGGTTTGTGTCGTATCAGCCGGTGCAGGACGTGCTGGAGCACGGCGTCGCACAGGCCAATGATCTCGAACAAGTGCTGTCGCAAGTGAGGACGCTGCGGGTGCCGCGCGTAGGCCAGGACTATTTTGGCGCGCCGGTGGGCGGTGCCGGCGGCGGGTTGCTCGGCCACGGCGGCTTTGATTCCCAGAAGGTGATGATTGCTCAGCGCGAAGTGCGTGGCGAGCGCCATACCGCTTCGGGCGTGCAGGCCGAGGAAATCGTGACCAACCTGGCAGCCGCGCCCAAAAAGGAAGTGAAGGCCACGCGGGAGTTCCAGCGAGTCGAGCCGGTCGAGAGCTTGGTGGAGGACACCGCAATCCCCGGCGTCACCGGGCTGGCGCGCCGGCGGCCGCGCGATATGGCGACGCGCGATCCCGAGCGCATGCGCGAAATCGTCATGTCACACAGTGCCGCCATTCAAGACTGCTACCGCCAGGCGCTGAAAACCTCTCCGACTTTGAAAGGCCAGGTTTCGGTGCGCTTCACCGTCGCGCACACTGGCAAGGTCATCGAAGCCAGTGTGATTTCCTCCACTTTGAACTTGTCGGATTTGGACAAATGCATTCTGCGAAAGATTCTGCGCTGGAACGATTTCGGCAGAATGGATCCGTCCACGCCGGATGTGACGCTGAAACAGACCTACAAGTTTGGCTATTGATCACGCTGGCCTACCCGACCCTGCTGAGTTGACGACTCTGGCGTTCCCCGCAAGCCGGATTTGCTGATGCAAGTCCGGCTTTACTTTTTCATCGCCAGTCCGTATTTTGCCGCGTTCAATTTCACGAAGCTGGTTCACGCAAACCGGATGGACCAAATGATCGATCTCAGCGGCAAGGTGATGTTGATTACCGGTGCCAGTCGCGGCATTGGCGCAGCGGCGGCGCAGTTGGGGGCGCGGGCCGGGGCAGCGGTTGCCATCAACTACCATCGCGCGCAGGCCGCGGCCGAGCAGCTCGTCGCGGAAATCAACGCCGGCGGCGGGCAGGCGGAATGTTTTCAGGCGGAGGTCAGTCGCCACAGCGAAGTCGAGCGCATGGTTGCCGCCGTGCTGCGCCGCTTCGGCCAGATCGACGTACTGGTGAACAACGCCGGCATTTGGACCTATGGCGCGATCGATACCATGCCGGAGCAGGTTTGGGATGAGACCATGGCGGTCAATCTCAAGAGCATTTACAACTGCTGCCGGCTGGTGACGCCGCATATGAAGGCCCGGCGGCAGGGCACGATCATCAACATTGCCAGTACTGCCGGCCAGCGCGGCGAGGCGTTTCATTCCCATTACGCCGCCACCAAAGGCGCGATCATCAGCTTCACCAAATCGCTGGCGCCGGAGTTGGCGCCGTTCAACATCACGGTGAATTGTGTGGCCCCGGGTTGGGTCGCCACCGACATGTCGAATGAGGCGCTGGCGGAAGAGGGCGAGAAGATCACCACCTTGATACCGCTGCGCCGCGCCGGCACGGCTGCGGAGATCGCCGCGCCGATCATTTTCCTTGCTTCTTCTTTGGCATCATACATTACCGGTGAGATTCTCAACGTGAATGGCGGAAACGTGCTGGCGGGCTGAGGCGCCGCGCGCCAGCTTCAAACCGTATGTTCTGCAACCATCGGCACGCGCCGGTTCATTCCAAAATTGCCGTCATGCCCAGTTCGCGCAAATATCGTGAAGATTCCGTGCCAGCGGCCACGCTGCGGGAGTTGCAGGCACTGGCACGAGCATGGCGGGCGGCGGGGAGCCGCGGCGGCTTGGCGGCCGGTGCTGCGCACCATGCGGCGGATGGCATTCTCACGCTGGCCGAACAGCGGCTGCTCATCTCCACTGCATTTACTGCGTTGGTGGATTTTGCCGGCATCTACTCGGTGCAGGCGCTCGCCAATGCCCTGGCCTGTCATGGCGGCGAGCCACAAAGCCTGTGGGCCACGCTGCTGCTGCCGGCAGACCAAAATCCTGCGGCGGAACAGAACCCTCTGGGGCAGGAAATATCCAGCCTCGCCAGGAAGCTGAACGTGAGTTGGCGCGGCGAACAATCACGCTGCCTGCCCGGGATGCGCGAACCGCTGGTGGCATGCCAAATGCTTGCACTTTTGGCCGCGCAGCAGCCGTGTCTGCCGCAGAGCATTCAGGCGGGTGATCACCTCATCCTCACCAAGGATTTGGCGGGTGCGGCTGCGGCGCTGATGGCAAATGCAAAGGAAGAGGAGTTATCCGAGGCTTTTGATCTCAAGTTTGCCAGACGCTGCCAGCAACTTGCAGCGGCAACGCAGGCGAGTGTGCTGGCCGAGGCGCGCTGCGCCTGGAATGTGAACGGCATACACGCGCTGCGCGATCTTTTTCAAGCGGGCTTGGCGGGCGTGTTGCATGACATGATGGATTATGCCACTCTGGACTTCGAAATCAATCTCGCTGAGATCGAGATTCTCCCTGAAGCCAAGCTGCTGTGTGACTATTTTGGCGTGGATCCCCTCGCCGTGTTTGCGCCGGGCGCGCTGGTGATCGTGGGCGAACCCGGCGGCTGCGAGGCGGTGCTCGGCAAGTTGCGCCTTGCCAACATCCCCGCAAAACGCATCGGCCAGGTCCTCAAAGCAGGCGAGGGGAGATGGCTGGTTGAGGGCGGCGAGCGCGTCAAACTGCCGCGCCCGGCGCGTGATCCGCTCGTCGCAATACTCTCTTGAGGAAAACCCGGCGCCGGCGCGCCGGGCCGTTCAGGAGTTTTGGCTTGACTCTCTAGCGGCAAACGCTAGATTTCGAATCACTCCGCCAGAGTAACTTGTTTTCAAACTCCGCATGTGAAGCTAGCCCCCGGAGCCTGGCATGAAAAGACGGATGCTGCTGCTGCTTGTCCTTCTGGCTTGGACGGCCACGAGTGAAGGGCAATATTACTTTGGCCGCAACAAAGTGCAGTACAATTATTTCGAATGGCAAATTCTCCGAACCCGCCATTTTGACATCTACTTCTATCCCGAGATGCGGGAGCTGGCGGAAATCGGCGCCACCTATGCCGAAGAGGCCTACAGCCGGCTGGAAAATCTCACCAATTACAGCTTCAATCATCCGCTGCCGCTGATTTTCTATTCCAATCATTTTCACTTTCAACAGACCAACACCATCCCAAACCTGATTCCCGAAGGCGTGGGCGGTTTCTTCGAGTTTCTGAAAGGCCGCGTGGTGATTCCGGCCACCGGCAGTTTGTCGGAGTTCGAACACGTCATCAATCACGAATTGGTGCACGTCTTCACGCATGGCCGCGCCAATCGCATTCTGAAAGATCACAGACGCACGCAGCATGCCGGGTTGCCGCTCTGGTTCACCGAAGGCATCGCCGAGTATTGGTCGGAGGGATGGGACAGCGAAGCCGAGATGTTCATCCGCGACGCCGTGCTCGCCGGCCATCTCGTGCCGTTGAGCCAGATGTATCGCATTTACGGCACTTTCTTGATGTACAAGGAAGGCCAGGCCATCTGCAAGTTCATCGCCGAGCGTTACGGTGAAGAAAAGCTGCTGCAGTTGATCGAGAACATTTGGAAGGCCGACAATTTCTCCGACGTCATGAAACTCACCCTGGGCGTCGATTATCGCGAGTTCGACAAGGTCTGGCTCTATCATCTCAAGAAGGAAAAATATCCGCTGATGGAGGAGAATGACGCGCCCGGCATGATCACCCGCCACCTCACCGACAAGGGCATCAGCACCAAGCCGGCGTTTGCCGGTTACGGCGAGCAGCGCGAGATCGTATTCATGTCCAATCGCGTCGGCTATTCGAACATCTATCGCATCCCCTACGGCCCGGAGCGCGCGGAAAAGCAGCATCTCGAGACCCTGGTGGACGGTGAACGCACCACCGAGTTCGAAGCCTTCAATCTGCTGCGCAGCAAGCTCGATGTCAACAGCCGCGGTTTGCTGGCGTTCGTTTCGAAGAGCAAGGGGCATGACGCGCTCTACGTCTATTCGCTGAGCCAGAAGAAGATCGTCAGCCGGCATCAATTCGATGAAATCGTCACCATGAGCTCGCCGAACTGGTCGCCGGACGGCAATCGTCTGGCGTTTGCGGCCACGGGCTTTGGCGGCCTGCGCGATCTGTACCTGCTCGATCCCGGCACCGAAGGCCTGACGAAGCTGACCAACGACTATTATGACGACCGTGATCCCGCCTGGTCGCCGGATGGCCGCGTGCTGGCTTTTTCCTCCGACCGCACCGAATACGGCCGGCAGGGCGCCTACAATCTCTTCTTCTACCATCTTGACAACGGCGAGATCGAATACGCGACCTACGGCAACCATCGTGACTATGCGCCGGCATGGTCACCGGACGGCCGGGCGCTGGCGCTGACTTCCGACCGCGACGGCGCGTTCAACATCTGGATGCTGCGCGTGCCGCACCAGGAGATTCAGGTGGCCACCACCGCGAGCATCGACAATCCCTACAGAAACGGTGGCCTCGCGCCCGCGCCGTTGTATCCGCGCGCCATCAACGGTGCCGCCGAGATGCGCAAACTCACCAGCTTCACCACCGGCGCGTTCGATCCCGAATGGACCGACAAGGGCAGTCTGCTGTTCACCGCCTTCGAGCGCTTCAATTTTCAGATTCGCGAACTGGAAAACGTGCCGGAAGTCTTCGACGAGGCCAAGATCAGCGTGGTGGATACGCTGCACGTTCGCCGGCCGCCGTGGGCCATTCCCAAGCTCAACGGCGAAATGTCGCCGACGCAGTTTTCCTACAAGCGCAAATTCAGCCTCGATATCGCGCAAAGCCAGATCACGCAGGATCCGATTTTCGGCGCCGCCGGCGGCGCGCAGCTCGCGATGTCGGACATGCTGGGCAACGAGCAGTATCATTTCCTGGTGTTCAACAACGCGCAAACCCGCAGCGAATTCCTGGAAAGCTTCAACCTCGCGGTCAGCCGCTTCGATCTCTCCAAGCGCGCCAATCATGCCTTTGGGCTTTATCATTTTGCCGGGCGCTACTACAACTATGCCGAAGGCTACTTCTTCGAACGGCGCTACGGCGGCTTTGGCGCGCTCAGCTATCCGCTCAGCGTGTTCGAACGCGTCGAGGCCAGTATCAATGTGCGGCAATCCCACAAACGCTGGGAGGGCATCTCGGTCGCGCGCGATGCCTTGCTGGTCTCCAATTTCGTTTCGTACGTGAAGGACAATTCGCTGTGGGGCCCCTCCGGGCCGGTGGATGGCCGGCGCCTCAACTTCTCGCTGGGCTACACCGTTGATGTGCGCCATTCCAACGTCAACTTCTACACCATTCTGGCCGACTATCGCCACTATTTCCGGCTGGGTTTGCGCAATGCCTATGCCGTGCGGTTGCAGACGCAGTACAATCACGGCAAGGAGGCTTATCCCTTTTTCATGGGCGGCAGTTGGGATTTGCGGCTCTATCCCCGCTGGCGCATTTGGGGCCAGAAGACGTTTCTGGTCAGCCAGGAATTGCGCTTTCCGTTCATTGACGGCTTTGCCGTGGCGTTTCCCTTTGGCGGCCTGGGCTTCAGCTCGATTCGCGGCGCCCTGTTCGTCGACGCCGGCAATGCCTGGGATCAAAAGCTCGACCGCATTCTCGGCAGCACCGGCTTCGGGGTGCGATTGCGCGTCGGCGGTTTTCTGGTGTTGCGGTACGACATCGGCCGGCGCTTCTATTGGAATGAAATCGATCGCGGACTCGCGCCCGGCAAACTCAAACTCGACCGCAGAGTCTATCAGCAGTTTTTCTTCGGGTGGGATTTTTGACCAAAGATAACCAGCCCGGGGCAGGAGAGGAGGGGATCACTCCGGCGGAAGTGGCAGGCAATGAAACGGTGATCCATTCGCCGGTGCATGGAAAAAGAAAGAGAATGTTCAAAAAGTTTCCGATTGGTTGTTTGCTGATTTTGGTGATGCTCGCCGGCTGCTCCAAAGCCCCGCTGCAATTGCAGCTGCCGGACCATCCGCAGCAGGATTGGCGCATCGCCGGTTTCGATACCCGCCGCACTTCGGCGCGCGCCGAATCTCTCACTGTGCCCCTGCAGGAGCTTGCCCGCCTCAAGCTGTCCTCCGCTGCGGCGCAAAACCTTTTTGTCGCCCGCGGTTTTCTGTTCGCGCCCACGCTCGACGGCCGCATCTACGTGGTCGATTTGGAGAAACACGAAATCGTACGCAAATGGAAACTGCCTCAGGGCAACGCCGGCACACTCACGGCAACCTCCAATTCGATTGTCATTGCGATGCGCTACGGCAAACACACGCTCGCGCATTTCGATCTTGCCACCGGCAAGCGCCGGTGGTCGATTGATGCCGGTGATATTGCCAGCGAGCCATTGATCGCAGACAGCCTGCTGTTTGTCGCAGCGCTTTACCAGCACGTCGATGCCTACCGCCTGCGCGATGGCCAGCGGCGCTGGCAATTCAAAACCCGGGCGCAGTTGCATGCTTCGCCGGCCCTCGGCGAGGGCGTGTTGGTCGTCGCCGCGGATGACGGCATGGTTTATGGACTGCGGCCCGAGTCCGGCAAGAAAATCTGGGAAACCGATCTCGAACGGCCGGTGCTGGCCACGCCTGTGATTCAGGGGCAGCGCGTTTTCATCGGCACCGCGCGCGATCAGGTGGTGGCGTTGGATTTGTTCAAGGGCGAGGTTCTGTGGCGCTTTGCCAATCCCGGTCGCGTTTTTCACGCGCCCGCGGTGAATGACAGTCTGCTCATTCTGGCTTGTGCCGATGGCCGTTTGCGCGCGCTGGCGCCGGCCACGGGCCGGCTCATGTGGGAGTCGCGCGCGCTGAGCGTCATTGGCACCTCGCCATTGCTCGCGGGCGAAACCGTTTTCTTTGGCGCGCTCGACCGCCATCTCTATGCGATTCATGCCAGGGATGGCGAGTTGATCTGGCGCCAGGAGTTGCATGGCCGCGTGCGCACCAATCCCATTCTGTGGCAGGGGCATTTGATTCTCGCCAGTGAAGATCGTGAGCTTTACATTTTTGGGTCGCCACGCCCGGCCGGCGGAGACTGAGTCGTGGTCATGTTGACGCATTTGCCTTTGCGCAAGAAGCTGCCCGCACGCTGCGCCATGGGCTGCCCCTGGCAGTGGCCACGGCGCATCGCTTCGTGGCAGGGCCGGGCCAGTCTCGCAGTGGTGATGATCGCGTTGTCCTTCGCGCAGTTGCCGGCACAGAGCGCAAAAGCTGATTCTGCTTTTGCCTTCGTTTCGATTCTCTGCCGCCATCCCGGCTTGCCGGCATTTCTCGATGAGGCGCAAATCGGTGTGACGCCCGTGCGCCATTTCCCCGTCCTTGCGGGCGAACATGAGTTCGGCGTGCGCCGCAGTGATTCTTCGAGCTGGCTTGATTCCGATTGGGTGCAACGCGTGACGGTTTCAGCCGGTGACACGTTAGAGCTGACAGCGGAATTCTATCGCAGTTATTTCATCAATTCCAGTCCTTACGGCGCGCAAGTTTGGCGGGATCAGAAATTGGAAGGCACGACCCCATTGGTCTTGCGCTTGCCGGAGCAGGCAACCGCCACTGTGGAAGTCGTGCTGGAAGGGTATCATGGCCGCGTGCTCGAACTCGGGCCGCAAGCGGGGGAAACGCCGCTGGCCGTCTCGGTGCGACGCTTTGACCTTGTCCTTGAAAAAGACCTGGTGTTGGCCTCCCAACTGGAACAGGAACTCCACGCGCGCGACCGCCGCCGAGCGCGCTACCGGCGAATGACCTACGTTGCTGCGGGGGTGAGTTTGGCAGCAAGTGTTGCCGCCATTTACTTCAAACACGAGGCCGATCAGGCTTACCGGCAGTATCAAAACTTCGGTGATCCGGCCGGGCGGGAAAGTCACTACGCGCGCGCCCGGCGCTATGACCGCTATTCCGGCGCCGCCTTTGCGACGTTTCAAGTCAGCTTTGCATTCTCATTCTATGGCTTTCTGCAATCCATGCGGAAGTGATCGCTGCGGTTGAGGGCCGGGGGTGGCTTCAACCCGGATCTTCGGGGGCAAGGGTAGCACCAAAACGCCAAGGCCTGGCGCCGATTGGCAACCAGGCCTTGGAAAAATCCACCCGCAAACAGTCGCGCTGCAAGCGCCGCGCCGTGTGCGCCGGCGTCAACGTTGTTTGAAGGGCAGTTTCAACTTCTGGCCGACCTTGATCAGGTCGGGATTGCTGAGAATGTCTTTGTTCAGGTTGAAGATTTCCATGTAGCGTTTGGCATCGCCGAAGAGCTGTTTCGCCAGCTTGGACAGCGTGTCGCCGGATTTCACGGTGTAGATGCCGTAGATGTCCGTTTTCTCCACCTTGATGTCGGCCGCGATTTCGTTTTCCCAATTGGGGTAGGTCTTGATCTTGTCCCAGAGCAGATCCTTGTCCAATTGATATGTGGCCGTTCCCTTGATGTGCAGCTTGCCGCCCTCTTCCCGAACGTCTCCATCCTTGACCTGCAGCTTGGTTCCCAAGTCCAGCAAGTCCTGATACTTCTCTTTCAATGCCATGATCCAATCTCCTTTCATAGAATGTTGTAACAAAATGGGCACTGCTTCTGCTTGCACTCGCATTCAACGGCCGGAAATGTGCAAGGATAAGCAGCAAGATGCAACAGAAATCTTGCCTCCGCCGCTTTCCGGCGGCTGCGGCTATTCGATCAAATCCAGCGCGGCTTGCAATTCGCTGGCGGCGTGGTGATTGCCGGCATGGCGTGCGGCCTGCAGGCCGGCGCGATACATCGCGATCGCTTCCGGAATGCGATTGAGCGATTCCAGCAGATGGGCATATTGATAATAGGTCGGCACATAGGCCGGGTGCTCGGCGACGAGCCGTTCGAAATGGGGCAGTGCCTCTTCCGGCCGGTTCAGCTTCGTGAGTTCCAGCGCGACCAGATAGCGGGTGAAGGCATCGGCGGGATCGGCGGCCAGGCTTTGCAGCAACTTTTCCAATCGGGTGGTATCCATGACAGGCTCGGCTTTGGGGTTGGCTTTTTCCCAACATAACTGCCCCGGCGCACAGATGCAAGCGCGAATCTCGGCGGGCGCGGCGCACGCAGAATCAGCTTGGTTGACAGACAATTTTTTCTATCTTGCACCATCTGCCGGTATGCGGCAACTGACCTAACCAATTCCAGGAGTCTGGCAGTGTTGCGAAAATTCATTGGCTGTTCTCCCTACCTCCTCGCGGTATTCATGGCGCGTGTCGATCTTTACGCGCAGGCCTCGTTCACGGCGACCGAACGCTTGCAGGGCTACCGCGCGAGTGGAGAAGAAGTGATTTTTGTTTTTGATGAAGCGCTTTATGGCGTCAAGCCGAGGCAGGTTCAGGTCACCGGTGAGATGCGCGGCTGGAGCCAGGAGATGGCCGATCAAGCATGGGCGTTGCAGCGCGAGCAAGTCGCGGCCACAGTGTGGACACTGGCAGTTTTGCCGGCGAAGGTTCCCAAGCTGGTGCCCGGCATGCAGTTCAAGTTCCGCATCGATGAGGGGGAATGGCTGCCGGTGCCGGTCGCCGCGCCCAATCAAAAGGCCGGAAATTTGGTTTTCAAACCGGAGGAGAAAGTGCTGCGGCTGTCTGCAGAGCTGGTAAACCCGCATTACGTTCGTCTGTTGATTTCCGGGAGCAAACAGGAGCTTTCGCTCAATGCAGCGGATTATCGCCTGGTGCAGGCGGATGGCCATGTCATTCCAGTGGCGGCTGTGCTGCGCGTCACGCCAGCAGAACTGCATCTGCATGTTGATGCGGCGCTGGATTTGGCGCGCGTCCACCACGTCGAAGCCGTCAAACTGCAGCAGAAAGCCGTGGCCTCGTTCAGCGGCTATTTTCGCCATCTCTATTCCAACCAGAAGCTGGGGGCATTCTTCGCTGACGCCGTCGGCCAGACGGTGTTTCGTGTATTTGCACCGCGCGCCACGCTGGTCAAACTTTACCTCTATGAGACACCCACCTCGGAGGCGCTGCAAACTCTGGATATGACCAAGAATGAGCTGGGCGTGTGGCAGGCAATGGTGCCGGGCAATCAGGTGGGCAAATATTACGATTTCACCGTGCACGGACCGAATGACCCGGGCAATTACTTTTTTGAACAGCGGCCGGTGCACGTCAATGATCCGTATGCCCGCGCCAACGTCGATGCGCAAGGCCGCAGCCGCGTGTGCGCTCCGGTGAAGCCGCCGCCGCCTTTGCCCCAAGGCCGGCCCGCCATGGCTGATCTGATTGCCTATGAAGTCCATGTGCAGGATTTCACCACCGGCCTCACCGGCTTGGCGGAAAACAAGCGAGGCACCTTTGCCGGCATGATGGAGCCCAATCTGCGCAACGCCGCGGGCGAGAAGATCGGCTTTGATCATTTGGTCGAGCTCGGCATCACCGCCGTGCATCTGCTGCCGGTGCAGGAGTTCATGCACTATCCCGACGAGGAATGGCGGGAGGCGTTTGAGCATGACCCCTACATGAGCGCGCGCGGCATCAACCGGGAAAACTACCAATGGGGTTATCGCATCTCGAACTTCTTTGCGCTGGAGAATCGCTACCGCATCAAGGGCACGGAGCACGGCGCGCAAAACCAGCAGTTTCGCGACATGGTGGCCGCCTTTCACAAAAAGGGCATCGCCGTCATTCTGGATTTCGTCTTCAATCACACCGCCGAGAACATCGACGAGCGTGATTTCGTTTTCAACTTCAAGGCCTTCGACGCGCAATACTACTACCGCACTGACGGCCAGTTGCAGCTCATTGGCGCCTTCGGCAACGAAACCAAATCGGAAGACCGGCCGATGGTACAGCGCTGGATCATCGATCAGTGCCAGTTCTTCGTGGAGGAATACGGCGTCGACGGCTTTCGCATTGATCTCGCCGGCCTGACCGACAAGCAGACGCTGCTGGCCCTGCGCCAAGTGCTGGGGCCGGACATTATTCTCTACGGCGAGCCTTGGATCGATTCCAGCGACCCCGACTTTCAGGCCAATCCCGACTGGGATTGGTACAAAATCGATGCGCCCATTACTTATTTTGATGATGATTTTCGCAACGCCATTCACGGCCCGCCGGACAATCCCAAAAACAAACTCACCGATCGCGGCTATGCCGGCGGCAACGGCCGGCGCGCCGAAGCGCAGCTCGCGGTTGCTGCCAGTTTCGAGACCGAGCACACGCCATTGAGCGGCATCAACTATCTCGACATTCACGACAACTGGGCGATGGCGGACCGCTTCGCGCTGCACGATTGGGACGGCCGCCAGGGCGTCGATGAAGGCCCCTTCAAAATCGCGGCCGCCATGCTGTTCACCTCCCTCGGGCCGATTGTGTTGCACGGCGGCACCGAGATCATGCGCAGCAAGGGCGCCGCGCCGCTGGAAGAAGTCATCAAGCAGACGCGCAGCGGCCCCATCTTCCTGCACGGCAAGCGCGACACCTACAACCTGCGCGCCGCCAACGAATTTCTGTGGGAAACGAAAGGCCGGCAGCGCGGGGACGACAACGGCCAAATCAAATGCAATTATGACAACATGTACCGATACTGGCGCGGCCTGATCGCATTGCGCAATAGCAGGTACGGTAAAGTCTGCCGGCTCTCCACCAAACCGGCAAGTGATTACCTCAAATGGTTCCTGCCGGAGAACGAGAGGCTGCTGGGCTATTCGATTGGCGATCGGCTGCTGGTGTTGGTCAATACCGCCGACGAAGAGGCCACCTTTGCCAAAGTCACGCTGCCGCTTCGTTCACGCTGGCGCCTGGTGGCGGATGCAGATCAGGTCGATCATGCGAACGGCATTGCCGGCCATGCGGACAGCGAGCTGCGGCCGCTGTCTGCCATTGATTTGACCGTGCCCAAGCAGAGCGTCAAAATCTGGGTGCGGGAGTAGCGTTGCTTGCAGAGGGTGAGTAGCGGTTCAGCCGAGATTTCGACGAAGCGCAGTCTGCCAGACTGCCAGCGAACCCAGAACCAAGCCGGCAAAGAACTTCACGGCCACGCCAGTTTTCCCGGAGTACTGCTGCATGGAACAAGAGCAAACCTATCCCAATCTTCCGCAGGCCTTTGGGCTTTTGGGCATAGTCATTCTCCTGCTCACTTTAGCGAGTATCCCGATTAGCCTGATCGGCGACGTCCTGCAAATTCCGGTGAAGGCACAGCCGCTGGTGCTGGCATTGGCCAACACGGTGGCGATCGGTTTGACTTTGCTGTGGGGCGGCCGGCGGGCACGCGCCACGTTTCGGGAGCTCTTTCCCCTGAAGCCGGTGGCGGCTGCGCTGTGGCTGCCGATGACGTTGACGATTCTCGGCATGAACATTCTGCTTTCCGAGTGCGACAATCTTCTGCGTTTGGTGCTGCCGGTGCCGAACTGGCTGGCCGATCTGTTGAAAGAGCTTTTCGATCCCAGCAAGGGCGTATGGGCGACGGTTTTGGCGTTGGTCATTGTCGCGCCGGTGACCGAGGAGTTTTTGTTCCGCGGGCTGATTCTGCGCGGCTTGCTCGGCAACTACAGCGTACGCAAGGCGATCGTGGCCTCGGCCCTGCTGTTTGCGCTGATCCATTTCAATCCCTGGCAGTTCATCAGCGCGGCGGTTGCGGGCGTGGTTTTGGGCTGGTGGTTTGTGGAAACGCGCTCGCTGGTGCCCTGTCTGTTCGGGCATGCGCTGCACAACGCCTTGCCGGTGATTGCCCTCTCCTGGCTGCAGTTGAAGATTCCCGGCTACACTTCGGACATGAGCGGCGCGGTGGAATTCCAGCCGCTGTGGTTTGACGCACTGGGCCTGCTACTGGCCGCGGCCGGCATCGCCATGCTGCGCGCGGAATTCCGCAAGCCGGCCAGCACCTGGCCGGCGGCGGGTTGAGCCGGCAGCTTAAAGGCTGGGACTTGCATTTGCAGGAACAAATTCGCATATTGGCCGACCTTTTTGCAGAATCACTCTGGCGCGATCCCACAGGACAGGAGTCATGAACTTCCGTTATTCCGAATGGCGCGATGAGCAGAACAAAAGCCGCCTGACTTTCGACGATTTGATGAAATTGTTCAGCCAGTTGCTGCTGCAGAGCGACGGCGATGTGGGCCAGGCGCTGCGCTGGCTTACGCAGCTCGATCAAAAGCACCGGCTGTTCGATGATGAGCCGGGCAAGGGGCTGGGTGATTTCATCGAGTGGATGAAACAGCAAGGCTATCTGGAGGAAGTCAACCGCGAATTCCGCCTGACCCAGCGCGGCGGCAAACGCCTCCGCCAGGATTCGCTGGATCAGATCTTTTCTTCGTTGCGCAAGAGCCGCATGGGCGGGCAGCATTCGATTCCGAAATCGGGCGAGGGCATCGAGCGGCTCTCCGAAACCAAGCGCTACCGCTTCGGTGACGCGCCCAGCAACATCGACTTCACCAACACCATCAGCAATGCCATCAAGCGCGCCGGCCTCGATGAGATCCGCATCGCCGAAGATGATCTCGAGATCTACGAAACCGAGCATCTCGCCACCTGCGCAACGGTGCTGATGATCGACGTCAGCCACAGCATGGTGCTGTACGGCGAAGATCGCATCACCCCCGCCAAGAACGTCGCGCTCGCGCTCTCCGAGTTGATCCTGACGAAGTACCCCAAGGACAGCCTGCACGTCGTGTTGTTCGGCGATGACGCTGTCGAAGTCAAAGTGGAGGACATTCCTTTCGTCACGGTGGGGCCGTTTCACACCAACACCAAGGCGGGTTTGCAGCTCGCGCGCACAATTCTCAAGCGCAAGCGCGATGTCAACAAGCAGATCTTCATGATCACCGACGGCAAACCCTCCGCCATCTTCGAATACGGCCGCATCTACAAGAACCCTTACGGCCTCGACCGCAAAATCGTCAACAAGACGCTGGACGAGGCCGTCCTCTGCCGCCGGGAAAAGACCACCATCACCACCTTCATGATTGCCGACGATCCCTGGCTGGTTGACTTCGTGAACAAGCTCACGCAGGCGAACCGCGGCCGGGCTTACTTCTCCTCGCTCAACCGGCTGGGCGAATTCGTGTTTGTCGATTACTTGCGCAACCGCCGCCGGCACTTGCGCTGAAGCCCCACCCGGCTGGCGCGGAATCCGGTCACCACGCCGGTTGTTTTGCGTCCACCTGCCGGCGCATGGCGGGATCGGCGCCGGCCAAGGGACTCGCCCAAAACGCATCATTCACCTGTAACGAAGAGACCATGAGTACAAAAGCGCTGTTGGAAATCCGCACCCTGGGCCAACTCAAGGCCGCCGGCTACAAAGTGCTGCCGGTCAAGGATGAAGTCCGCAAAAACCTGGTGACGAAGTTACGTAGTAGGGAAAAAATCTTTCCGGGCATCATCGGCTATGACGAAACCGTAATTCCCGAGCTGTGCAATGCCATTCTCTCGCGCCATGATTTCATCCTGCTCGGTCTGCGCGGCCAGGCGAAAAGCCGCATTCTGCGCGCACTGCCGGATTTGCTCGATGCCCACGTTCCGATTCTGAAGGGCAGCGAGATCAACGACAACCCCTTTGCACCGGTATCAAAATATGCTGTGGAGTTGGTGAACGAGTGCGGCGAGGCAGCCGAGATCGAATGGATCGGGCGCGACCGGCGTTTTGGTGAGAAACTGGCGACGCCCGACGTCACCATCGCCGATTTGATCGGTGACATCGACCCGATCAAGGCGGCGGCACAGCGGCTGCATTACGCTCACGAAGGCATCATTCACTTTGGCATCATTCCGCGCACCAACCGCGGCATCTTTGCGATCAACGAGCTGCCGGATTTGCAGCCGCGCATTCAAGTCGGTTTGTTCAACGTCATGCAGGAGAAGGACATTCAGATTCGCGGCTTCCCCATTCGCATCCCGCTGGATGTGATGATCGTGTACACCGCCAATCCCGAGGACTACACCAACCGCGGCAACATCATCACGCCGTTGAAAGACCGCATCGGCTCGCAAATTCACACCCACTATCCGCGCACGGTGGAGATCGGCATGCAGATCACCGCGCAGGAGGCCTGGGTGCGGCGCGACGGCCTGCCGGTCAAGATTGCGTATTTTCTGCGCCAGGCGATCGAGCAGGTGGCGGTGGAAGCGCGGCGCAGCGAGTTTGTCGATCAAAAGAGCGGCGTCTCCGCGCGCTTGACGATTTCCTTCCTGGAGAATTTGGTGAGCAATGCCGAGCGCCGCAGTTACCTGACCGGCGACCAAGAGCTGGTGCCGCGCGTGTGCGATCTTTACGCCGCCCTCTCCGCGGTCTCCGGCAAGATCGAGCTGGTTTACGAAGGCGAGCAGGAGGGGGCCGCCAATGTCAGCAAGGGGTTGATGGGCAAGGCACTCAAACAGGTTTTTCTGGGTTATTTCCCCGATCCCTATGCTGCCATGAAGAAGGGCGGCCGCGAATATCAAAAGGTGGTGGCGTGGTTCAAAAAAGACCGCAAGCTCGACATCTCCGACACGCTTGCCAATCAGGAATACGTCAAGACGCTCAACAGCGTGGAAGGCCTGAAGGAGTTGACGCTGCAGTATCTGCCGGGCGCGCGGGAAATGTCGCCGGATCAGCTTGCGGTCGGCATGGAGTTCGTGCTGGAGGGCTTGCATCAAAACTCGATGTTGAGCCGCGATGAGACCGGGCCGTTGCGGACTTATTCCGACATGTTGAACCGCATGTTCAGCAACCTGAAGCGGGAGCCGGACGAGGACGATGAGGAGGAGTCCTAGTCTCCGGCATTGGCCGGGAGGAGGTGCCGGCGCGCCGGCTTTGGCACCAGGAGTGCGCAGGCAGACGCCGGTGGGCAGCGGCGGGTGGCGGTGAGGCGCTGCACCGGGCCGGCGCGAGGCCGGGAGCCGGTGTGGTGGCGTTGCAGCCCTGCGCGGGAAGGATTGCCTCTTGCATCTCGAAAGTCGTTTTTTTATCTTTGCCCGCTCTGACGCGAAAACCCGCTTCGTGTGTCCGCATCCCGAATCAATTCTATTCGTTGTCCGAATTTCATTGCAAGATATGGCCGGCGCGACGGCAAGGCCGGGGCCATCACTCTCCGAAGGTGTGCTGCGCAGGATAGCAACCGACGATCAGGACTCACAACTCGTGAAAGGAACAACATGGGCAGCCTTGACGCCACGTCGGACGTGAATGATGATCTGCAAACCCAAATTGCGCGCTTGAATCAGATCGGAATAGCTTTATCGAGCGAACATAACTTGAACAAGTTACTCGAGCTCATCGTCAAGGAGGCGCGGCGCTTCACCGTCGCCGACGGCGGCAGTCTCTACATCAAGGAAGACGATAAGCTAAATTTTCTCGTGGCGCAGACCGAATCCCTGGAGAAGAAGCTCAACGGCGCTCCTCCGTTCAAGTCGTTCTACGTGCCGCTCACCAAGGAGAGCATCTCCGGCTTCGTGGCGATCACCGGTGAAGTGCTGAACATCGCGGACGTCTATCACATCCCGCCCACGGTGGAATACCGCTTCAACAAGGATTTCGACAAGCGCATGGGCTATCGCAGCAAGTCGATGCTGACCGTGCCGATGCGGGATCACAAGGACCAGATCATCGGCGTGCTGCAGTTGGTCAATTCGCTGGATGCCGATGGCCGGGTGGTGCCGTTTCGCAGGGAGTACGAGACGCTGATTCTGTCGCTTGCCAGCCAGGCGGCGGTGGCCATCCGCAATGCCAAGCTGATCGAGGAAATCCGCGCGCTGTTCAAATCGCTGGTGCGGTATTCTGCCAAAGCCATTGACTCGCGTTCGCCGCACACCGCCGGCCACTCCGGGCGCGTCGCCAAGTATTCGATGCGCATCGCCCAGGCCATCAATGATGAAACCGAAGGCGCCTTCGCGCACGTCACGTTCACGCCCGAGCAATTGGAAGAACTGCGGATGGCCGGTTGGCTGCATGATATCGGCAAAATCGGCGTGAAAGAGGCGGTGCTCGAGAAGATGACCAAGCTCAGCGAAGCCCAGATGGAGACGATCGCCGAGCGCTTCACCGCGATCAAGTCCTCGCTGATCATCGAGGCCTTGCGCCAGAAATTCGAGCTGGTGCAGATGAACGGCGAAGGCGCGGCCCGCCTGCGCGAGATCGAGACCAAGCTGCTCGAACAACTCAAGGAGCTGGACAGCGATCTGGATTTTCTGCGCACCATCAACATTCCTGGCTATCTCTCTCCCGAAAAAATCGAGCGCTTGCGCCGCATCGGCGAGCGCACGTTTGTGGACAGCAACGGCGAAGAGCGTTACTATCTCACCCCGCAGGAATATGAAAACCTATCGGTGGTGAAGGGGAATCTCACCTCGGCGGAATACAAGGAAATTCAAAAGCACGTCGAGCACACGCTGGCGATTTTGCGGAAAATCCCCTTCACCAAGGATCTGGAGAACATTCCCAAGTATGCCGGCGCCCATCATGAGATGATGGATGGCTCGGGCTATCCGCTGGGACTGCGCGGCGACGAAATTCCACTGCAGGCGCGCATCATGTGCATCGCCGACATTTTCGATGCGCTGAGCGCGCAGGATCGGCCCTACAAGCAGGCCGTGCCGCTGGAAAAATCCCTGCAAATCCTGCAGGAGGAGGCGCAACGCGGCAAACTCGACAAGAACCTGGTCGAGCTGTTCATTCGCCGCAAGCTTTACCAAAGCCAGCGCAAGGTCGATGACGAAGACGACCAGGATTGACCAAAAGCTGCGAGTATTATTTACACGTTATGAACGCGCTCGCCTAACCGAGCGCGAAACTTTATAGCAGAATGGCCGGAGGCGCAGCACGCGATGCCGAACGTAAGCGGGCACGGCGTTGCGCGCCTGCCGGCATCGACTTTGGGAGGGCGTGCGTCGCGCGGGGGATATTAGAGTAGCGAAATCGATATGCCTACAATTCCTCCGCACATCATAGATGAAGTTCGCCTCGCGACGGATGTCGTGGATCTGATATCCGAATACGTTTCGCTCAAAAAATCCGGCCGCAATTACTTCGGGCTTTGTCCCTTCCATCCGGAAAAATCCCCGTCTTTCAGCGTCAATCCCGAGAAACAGATTTTTCACTGCTTCGGCTGCGGTGCCGGCGGCAGCGCGTTCACTTTTATTCAAAAGCTGGAAGGCGTGGGCTTTCCAGAGGCGGTGCGCAAGCTGGCGAAACGCGCCAACATCGCGATTCCCGAACCGGAGCCAGAGGATCGCGCTGCCAGCCAGGAAAAGGAGGCGCTGTATTTTGTCAATGCGCTGGCGGCGGAGTTTTTCCAATTGATCCTGGCAAGCAGCAAGGGCGCGGCCGGGCGCGAATATATGCAGCAGCGTGGTTTTGACGACGAGGCGTTGCGACTGTTCGGTGTCGGCTTCGCGCCGGATGACTGGGAAGAGCTGCACAAGTACGCCCGCCAAAAGTCCGTGAACCCCGAGTTGTTGGTGAAGGCGGGGCTGCTCAATCCGCGCGAGAAGGAAGGCAAGGTTGCAGGTTACTATGACCGCTTTCGCAACCGCGTCATGTTTCCGATCCACAACCTCTCCGACCGGGTGGTGGCATTCGGCGGCCGGCGCATCCCGCCCGAGCGCGAGGACTCTCCCAAATACATGAATTCACCCGAGACCGCGGTTTATCACAAGGGCCAGATTCTCTACGGTTTTCCGCTGGCGAAAGAGCATCTGCGCGCCGCTGATTGTCTGATCGTGGTCGAAGGCTATCTTGATGTCATGCGCATGCACTTGTGCGGCTTCAAGAACACGGTGGCGACTTCCGGAACCGCGCTGACCGAACACCAGGCGCGATTGATTCTGCGCTACACGCGCAACGTCATTCTGCTGTTTGACAGTGATGCTGCCGGCTCGGCCGCTACTCTGCGCGGCGCTGACATCCTGGTGGAAAACGGCTTGCAAGTGAGAGTGGCGACGGTGAGCGCGGGTGATGATCCTGACAGTTTTCTCCGCCGGCAGCCGGCCGCAGCGATGCGGGAGATCCTGACGAACGCGCCGGATTTGCTGGAATTCAAGGCGCGCAACCCCGGCCAAGTGACCGCGGAGGCTGCGCCGGCCACGCGCGAAGAGCAACTACGCTCGATCGTCGCTACGTTGGCGCGCATGAACGACGCGCTGCAGCGCCAGGTGATGGTGCATCGCATGGCGGAAAAGCTGCAGGTGAGCGAGGCGGCACTATGGGAGGAGGTGGGGCGTCTGCGCCGTTCGCAATCACGCCTGGCGCGCGGCGGTGCGGCGGCACAGCCCAATCCCCAAGCCGTGCTCGGCGGCCAGCGCCCGTTTGCCGAGCGCAGCCGCGCCGTGGAGATGGAGCTGCTGCGCATCATGATTCTGCACTGGAACGCCATTCAATTCATCTTCAGCTTCATGCGGGTGGAGGATTTTCACGATCCGGAAGCGCGCGCAATGGCGCAGGTCTTCTACGCCTTGTTGGACCGCCCCGTGCCGCTCGAGCCGGAAATGCTGCTGCACAGCTTCAACGAGCCGCGACAGGCGGAGTTCATTTCCCAAGTCATCAACGAAGTGGCCGAACGCATTCACAAGGAAGCGATTGAAATCGATTATCGCCGCTGGAGCGCGGACTGCATGGCCCGGCTGCAACGCTTCATGATCGAAGACCAGCGCCAGGCGCTGCTGGAGCAAATCAAACTCGGCGACCGCAGCGGCCGGGATGTGACGGAATTGATGCAGCAATTGAACGAGTACGATGAACAACTCCGGAGGATCAAGCCTGAGAATTTTCTCATGGCCGCCTGAAACCCGTGCGTGTAATGAGACCACCTCTACGAGAGCACGACAGATTAACTAGACGAAAAGACAACCGAGGAAATCATGATGGAACATCAGGAAGCTGGTTACGAAGGCCGACGGGTGGTTGCAGACCATGGGGTAACCGAATTTGTGCGCGGCGCAGCGCGGCCGCATGTGCGCCACAGCCTGCTGCGCTGCATGACCTTCATCGATGGGTCATGGCTTTATCACAATCAGGACATGCTCGTCCGGGCGCACGGCGGGCCTTATAAAATCGACTTCAGCAAGATCAACGTCGTGGCGCTGCGCTATCTGCGGCAGTATTACCAAAACCTGCTGCAAAACGAGCCGCCGCCGCTCGATTTGGTGCGCACCTATTACTACGCCAGCGTGCCTTTCAACGTGCATCCCGAGGATGCACCCAAACTCGAGGATCAGCGCAAGTTCTACAGCATTCTCAGCGAGTCCCTCGGCTTCAATCTGGTCTTGCATGAAATCGATTTTCGCGGCCATTTCATGGCGATGCAGGATCGCATCACGCGCGAAGGCGAGACCAATTTCACCCCCAAGGAACGCACCATCGACATGGCGATGGGCACCGACATGCTTTATTTCTCCGCCATCAATGCCTTTGATATCGCCATTGCCGTCCTCGGCGATGCCGACTATCAGCCCGCGCTGGAACGCGTGCGGCAATTGGGCAAGCGCATTTTGATCTTGACCATCGGCGGCTCAGCGGCCTATGACTACATTTTTCCCAAGCCCACGCAACGCTTCAGCGATTTCCCCGTGCTGCGGTTTCAAGATTATCTCGAGGAACTGCGGCTCATTCCCAAAAACGAACGCGAGAAGCCGGTATACAAATACAACTGCGCCCGCTGCGGCAAGGAATTCGAGTCCACCTACAAAGCGGCGCCGAAACAAAACATGTATTGCGACGAGCATCGCATTTGGCGCAACAACAACAATCAGAACAACAATAATGGGGCGGAAGAAAGCGGGCGGGAGGAAGCGGCGGCCAACGGCACTGCGTCCGCCGAGGTGTTGCGCGAACGGACGACGCAGGGTGAGAGTGCAGCCGGCGACAATGCCCTGCCGGCGGGCGAGCCTTCAGGAAATTAGTGTTGGTCCGAAATCACGATTCGCTGACAACAGTGTTCCGGCAACGGCTTGACTGTTGTATCAATAACCTCGGAGATTTCACGGCGTTCGAGGATTCGGCAATCTCGGCTCAGTCGAGGCTGGAACATTTTTGGATGCACACTCGTTGACGGCAGCCGAGGCGCGGCCAGGCTTCAGGTCTTGCGAAAATGCAGGCAGTAATGGTGAAAGGTGTTGCTCACCCAGGCGTAGCGATAGCCAAAGGGCGCGAGCTTTTGATCGTTCTGGCACCAAAACTGTTCATGGCAGAGCGCCAGGTCGCGGCGCAAGCCCAGCGCCAAATCCCACGCTAGCGGATACATGAGGCCGCGCTTCTTCACATTTTTGACAATGATGGTGAGATAGCTGCCGGCGCTGAGTTTGGCGGCGAGGAAGCGGTAGAGCTCGAGCAGCTTGGCGAGAAAGGCGGAGTACTCGTCGAGATTGCCCAGGTCGCGGCTGTCGTCGGAATAGAATTGCAGCAGGCCCGCGGCCTTGCGCTTCTGTTGTGTTTCCGCGCCCTTCATGCGCAGCATGTCCCAATAAGGCGGGCTGGTGATGATGTAGTCGAAGCGTGCGGGAAGCTCGCGATAGCTTGCGGATTCCGTGGCATCACCGCAAATCAGCCGCCATTGGGGTGAATCCAACAGGCCGGGAATGGCCGGCAGATATTTCGCAATGCGTTCCTGCGCGATACGATGAAACTCCGGGTTGAGTTCGATGCCATAGGCTTCCCGTCCCAGGGCCAGGGCGGCAAGCAGCGCGCTGCCGGTGCCGGCCATCGGATCCAGAACGCGATCGCCCGGCGCGGTGAAGTCTTTCAAAAAGGTTTCAATGAGAGATTCGGGAAACTTGCCGGGATGCAGCAGCACGCCTTTCTCGCGCGGCGGCGGTTTCACGATCATCCAGGAGGAGCGGGGCGGCGCAAGGGGCAAAGGGCGAGGGGCAACCAACGGGTGACCAGGGGCAACCGAAACCGTGGGCAACGAGGGCGCAGCGGGCGGATGCTCTTCGCGGCGAAAGTTCAGACAATAGATCACATTTTGCAGCGTTGTCCAGTTTGCCTGAGATGAGGATGGGTCAGGCTCTTTCTCTTCGCAGCCGATCCTTTCGTCTTTCATGGAAAGCGTCTGGCCAACGGCCTTGCCCAACAGCCAAGCGAGCGGTTGCAGCAGGCCGCCGGCATCTTGGTTGCGAATGAAGACGGTAAGATAAGAATTGGTTTTGAGATGATTCGCGATCACAGCGAGGCGCGCCTGCCAATGCTGCAAATCGCCCTCGTCGGCAGCGGCGCTGGTGATGATGCTGCTGAGGTCGATCAAGCAATAGTCCAGCGCCAGCGGGGTGGCAGCCGGGTCGAGATCATCCAGAATGATGGCTGCGCGGCCGAGCGCGGACACGACCGGTTGCAGGCTCGCGGCGTTTTCTGCCAAGAGGCCGACGCGCGCACGCTGTTCCGGCGCAGTGAATTGTTTGGTGAAGAACGCGATGAAGTCCGCGGCCGTGGCCGCAAGACTCTGCCCCCGCGGCATGAGGAACCAGCTCTTTTGAAAAGTGAGCCAGCGCTGGCTGTCCAAGTCATTCAGGCGGTTGCCTGGATCGACTTCGCGTGAGGTCAGTGAGGAGTGCTTGTTTCGTGCTGGAGGCATGAGTTGGCGGTTCAAAGTGAGACAGCGCTTGCTTGGTCCGGATTGCGCGCGACGTGAGGACTGGCCGCGACGACGGTCCCGGCCATTATACTCACAAAATCAGGCCAAAGCAAGAGCAGGAACCAGAGGCGATGGGGAGGCACCATGCGTGTGGAGGAAATCATCTGCCTGGCGATTTTGCCTGAAGAGGTGGCTGGCGGAATTGCGTATGCCTGCCGCTCGCTGGACTACACGTTCGATCGCATGAACTACGGCGCGGACTTTGGCCGGCGGTTCAACAAAATCGCCACCGGCAAAGCCTGCGAAGCGACGCTGACACGCTTTCTGCGTCAGCACGCCATCCCGCATCTCAGCCGTGAAGGCGCGACGCCGCACACCCAGCCGGACCGTTTTGATTTGCGCATTCTGAATGAAGTTGTCGATCTCAAAACGTTTCATGTGCCGGAGGCCGTGGCGCAGCCGGCGGCGATGCTGAACTGCCTGGCACTGGTGCCTTCCCAGGAGGGGCACGACCAGTGGAGCAAACGCCAGCGCTATCAGCGTTATGTGTTCGGCTTCAGCAAGGGGCGTCTGCGCGGGCGCATTGCGCTGGCGGCCGGGCGGCGCAAACGGGCAACCTTGACGCCGGAGATGGTGCGCCTGACCAGTTCGCCCTCGCATTTGTTTCTCGCGGCGGCGCCCACCGTCGCCGAGTGTGAGCAGCGCTTCCGCCGGCTGGCAGCGGGCACGATTTGCCCGCAATATCCGCGCGGCACGCGCATCGAAAACCACGGCTGTGAAATTGCGCAATTGACTTCCTTTCAAAATTTCCTCGACAATTTGGAAAAATTTCAGCGGAGATGACCATGGCGGTGAAAGCGGCACCTGCAGCGTTGCAACAGCAGAAGAATGACGGCACGACGGCAACAACTCGCCAGCCCGCGGCCTCGCGCCGGGTGCCGGCTCCGCAACGCACGTTGCGCGCGAACCGGCCACTGTCCGTCACCACTGCACAGGACAAGTTTACCGTGCTGGCGCTCGCGCCGCAGCGCAATGAGCGCGTGCTGGAAGTGGGCTGCGGCGCCGGGCACCGCCTGCCGCTGATTGCGGCTGCCGGTGCGGCCGGGGTGGGCGTGGAAGCCTCTGCCGAGCGGCTGCGTGCCGCGCACCGCCGTTTCCCCGAGGAAATGCTGCTGCAATGCGATCTTGAACAATCGTTGCCGTTGGCCAGCAGCTACTTCGATGCGATTCTGTGCGTGGTCGCGGGCGAACATGCCGAGCGCATGCCCGGCCTGTTGCGCGAGATGCACCGCGTGCTGCGACCGGGCGGCCGGATCGTGCTGTCGCTGCACTATCCCGACATCTTCGCGGCGACCACGGGCAGCAAATCGCCCGCGCATCTCGAGATCAATTTCTATGAAGTCGATTTCGAGATGCGCTCCGGTCCGTTTCGCTTTTTTCCGCAAGATTACGTCACCGCCCTCCACCAGGCCGGCTTCTATGACGTCCGGCAGCATGAGGACGGCAACTTGAACGCAGCCCCGTCTTCGGGCAATCCGTCGCCGGCGACGCCAGCGGCATTCCCCACGCAAGTGGTGTTGCAAGCCCTGCGTCCCGACCTGCATGCGTGACGTTGAAAAAATCGCTTGACAAGGCAACTTAATTTGTCTATCTTCGCCGCAATTTTATACAGCGCGAAGGCACCGACTTTTCGCCTTTTTCCCTCCGGTTCTTGACGTGGCCATGCTCTCGATGCTCCCAGCACCCGCAGCCTGCCCGTCCAACGTTGCCGTTATCTCTCAGGCTGTTCCTGCCAGACGGCACGGCAAACTGTGGCTCACTCTGCCTCTGCAGTGAAGCGATAAACTGAAATGCGCCCGTGGTCACCCTGTCGTCCCATCACCAAACTGAGGAGTAAGGCTATGTTGAATTCGTGGCGTCGTTCATCTTCGTGGCTGGTAATCGTTCTGCTCGCGCTCTCGGCGCTGGTATGGACGGGCTGTACGAGCAATTACGATACGCCTGTTGATCCGCAAACTAGCCAGCAAGCCGTGACGCTGGGAAAAGACAATCCGCAAATTCAGGCAGTGATGGCCGTGCAAGACCGCCATACGCCGAATTTGATGGCCGTTGCCGGTGTGGTCGGCACCGCTACCGGTTTGACGGCTGACGGCCGGCCGGCCATTCTAGTGTTCACCAAGACCGACATCATGGCGCCGGCGCTGGCCAAGGGCCGCGTGTCCCCCATCCCCGAAAGCATCGAGGGCGTGCCGGTCGTGGTCGAAGTGACCGGTGAGTTTCGCGCCATGAAAAGCGGCGGCGGCGGCGTGAGCCACACCGCCAAGCAAACGCCGCCGATCCAGCTCGGCACCTCCGGCGGCTGGCGCTATGATCTGGCCAACGGCTATTGCTGCGGCGGCACGCTGGGCTCCTTGATTCAAAAAGCCGGCACCCAGTACATTCTGAGCAACTATCACGTGTTGTATGCCGACATCGTAAGCGGCGGCAACAATCGCACGGCGCAGCCCGGCGACCCGGTGATTCAGCCCGGCCTGATCGATGTCAACTGCAATGCCGCGAACGCGCAGGACGTTGCCACGCTGGTGAATAACGGTGGCAGCCTGCCGAGTGCCAACATCGATGCCGGCATTGCCGCGGTGATTCCAGGTATGGTGAGAACCGACGGCGCCATCCTCGAAATTGGCACGCTGTCGGCGAACACGGTTGCCGCTTTCATCAATCAAGCAGTTAAGAAGAGCGGCCGTACTACCGGCTTGACCAGAAGCACGGTGAGCGGCCTCAATGCCACCGTCAGCGTGGCCTACGACAATGAATGCGCTGGCGGCGCGGCTTTCACCAAGACCTTCACCGGTCAAATCGTCATCAAGAACAGGCGCAGCGCGTTCTTGAATTCCGGCGACTCCGGCTCGTTGATGGTCGAAGATGTGACCACCAATCCGCGGGCCGTGGGCTTGCTGTATGCCGGCAGCTCAACCTCCGCGATTGCCAATCCCATCAACGATGTGCTGAGCCACTATGGCGCGACAATGGTCGGCAATTGACGGCGAGCGTTTGCATTCAAATCTGAGATAACGAATGAACGCCTGCTTCCGGTTTTCCCGGAGGCAGGCGTTCTTTTTGAGGGAGACGGGAAATGAAGGCAAGGTTTGCGGCGAGGCAAGGCTTGTCCCTGTTTTTCATGCTGTTGCTCGCAGCGATGGCGTGTCAGAATCAGATCAAAGAAGAGAACCAGGAACCAGGGAGCGTGCCTGTGCGTGACATCAATCAAGTCATGCAGGATCATACCGCGGAGTGGATGGTGCTGCCGGGCGTGGTCGGCGTTTACATCGGGGCGCAGGACGACGGCCGGTTGTGCATTCGCGTGATGGTCGTGGAAAAAACCGACGCGCTCGAGCAAAAGATTCCCCGCAGCGTGGAGGGTCATCCTGTGGAAATCGAGGAAACCGGCGAAATCCGCCCGATGTAGCAGCCGGCGCTCGAGGCAGGTAACGCCGGCGAGAGAGCGGCGGCCGCCTTTCTTTGCCGGCGGCAAAGCCGATTTTGCAGTCAGCGCCGCGCAGTCAAAATCCTACCAACTCAATCCTTTCTCCCCAAAATAATCGTGCAAATCCCTGCGTGCAGCCAGGTTGATTTGCTCTGACCAGAGATCAACCGGATTCCAATCATCGGAGAGAACTGGCGCGCGGCGGGTGTCCGGCTCGAAGCGATTGTCCCACGCGTGCACGCGTTGGTAGCTCAGGCTAGAGCGATAATCGGGATCGGCGTAATTGCGGTCCAGCTCGCGGGTCAGCTCCAGCGGGCGGTCAGCGGCGAGTAGGATCACGTTGCCGAGACGGTCCGGCGGCTCCGCGATCGGCAAGGCCAGCACATGTTTGAAATGCTGCCGCAGCGTGGCGGCCAGGCTGCGGGTGAGAATGTGATGCCAGCCCACGGTTTCCACATTGATCGCCAGCACGCCGTTTGGCCGCAGCCGCGCCCGCATCAACGCAAAGGCTTCGCGCGTGACGAGATGAAAGGGGATGGAGCTGCTGCCGAACGCATCCAGCATAATGGCGTCATAGGCCTGCGGCTGTGTGGTGAGAAACTGCCGGCCATCAGCATGGTGGATATTCGCCTGCGAGGAGTCCAGCGCGAAGTAGCGCAGCGCCATTTCCGTGACCGCCGGATCGATTTCCACCGCGGCCACGTTCCAGCCGGCGCGCGCAAAGCTCTTGATCACCGAGCCGCCGCCCACGCCGATCACCAGCACGTCGCCCGATTCGGCGAAGAGGTTTTTGACGAGGTCCAAAACCGCGACGTAGGGAAAATTCGACTCCAAGAACTCCGGCTCGACGATGGTATGAATGCCGCCGTCAATCAGCAGATGCCGGCCGGCTTCAGTTTCCAACACGCGCAATTCCGCGTACGCGCTTTGTTCGACTGCCAGCAACCCGCGCTCCGGCTGGGCTTGCGCCATCGGCAAAGCGGCGGTCAGGCTTCCGCCCAGCAGCAACAGCAACAGGCTGGCAAGCGCGCCGGCCTTGGAGTTTTTCGCGATGGCGAAGCCGAAGGCGGCGGTGATCAGCAGCGCCAATCCGATTGCCAGTATCAAACGGCCGACACCAATGTTGGGAATGAGGAAGAAACCGGTGAGCAGCGCGGAAAGCACGCTGCCAATAGTGGAAAGGGCATAGAGATTCCCCGCGGTGCGGCCCACTTCCTCGAGACTGAGTGCGCGCAGCCGGATGGCATAAGGGCTGACCATGCCGAGCAGCGTCAGCGGCGGCGCAAACAGGATGAAGGCGGCGACCAGCACGGCGAAGCGCAAGCCCAGAGGCGCGGCGAGATAAAGCAGCGGCTGTTTCAACCACGGGATGAGCATCAACCACACGCTGGCCAATGCCAGCAGGCTGCACAGCCGGGTGAGGCGCGGGCCTCGATCCGCCCAGCGGCCGCCCAGCACATAGCCAAGGCTGAGCGCCGCCAGCGTCACGGTGATCAGGGCTGACCAGAGAAACAAACTGACCCCATAAAACGGCCCCAGAATGCGCGTGCCCAAAATTTCAACTGCCAGAACCGCAGCGCCGGAGACAAACACAACGACGTAGAGGTACCAGTGCTTTAGCATGTGAGAGCTCCCACCTCAGTAGTTCGGCCAGGGTTTGATGGTTGGCGAATATACATTCGAGGCGGCCGGAAAGCAAACGCCAAAATAAAATCGGCGGTGCAAACGCCGGTGGAGGCAGCCGCCCGGCTGTGCTCAGGAACCGCGCGACGCGGCGGCGTGCAATGTCGGCTTGATGGCCAGCTCGAAAGTCGCCAGAATGCGGCGGACGCCGAGCGTGACTGCGCGGGCGGTCAAGGTGGCGCCGGTGATGTTGTGAATCTCCTGCTGCGGCCAGAGTTTGTCAGAGAGCAGCTTGCCGCAAAACAGTGCCAGCCAGCGCGGCGGCGGCAGATAATCGAGCGGTTCGTAAAAGGCGAGCATTTCGATGCGTTGCACCTGCCCGCTGCGATCGATAACGACCATGAAAATCTCGTCGCGCGTGCGCACCGTGTTCTTCTCAAAAAAAACGAGCTGCGGTGCGGTACTGCAGGAATCGCTGTAGTAGGTCACCAGCTTGGAAGCGAGCGCGGCGCGGGCAAGCTTCTGAATCTGCTCGACCTGCTCGTCATGCAGAAACAGGGTGTGTCGCTTGATCCTGGTGCCGGGCGGAAACGCCTGCTGCAGCGCCTGTTCTTGGGTCATCAGCAGTTGCGCCTGCGCCGGCCGGCCGGCGAGATTCGAGAACAGGAGAAGGGCGGCGAGCAATCCGGTTCGCATCGTCATGCCGTGAGTACAAAAAGTGAGCAGCTTTCGTTCAAAACATGTAGGCGAGCGCGACATTGAGTTGATCGACGGCCGTGCCCGCCTCATTCTTGCGATTGAGATAGTCGGCCTTGCAGGCCACGTTGGGATGCGGCTTGAATGTGATGCCATAGGCGAGGTTCGTGCGTTCGCTGGCGGCATTGCGGCTGAAACCAGCAGGCACCTCGGCCTGAGTGTCCAGTCTCTCGAATTGCACGAACGGCATTACAGCGCTCGTTGCGCCCCGGCGGAACAGCGGAAGAATATCATAGGCTGCGGTGAAGTAGAAGCCAGTTTGCTTTTGGCCGATGGAGCGATTGCCGCTGAGCAGCAGAGCGCGGTTGAGCCTGCCGGCATCAGCGATCGTGGACTGCGCATACAATCCGCGCAGCTCCACGCCGTGGCGGTTGTACAGGCCGTGCAGCGCGAACAAGTTCACGCGTGCGCCGATTTCGCGGCCGTCAGGATCAACCAAATCCTGGCCGCTGTTGCCGGTGTAGAAAGAAGCGCCGAGCTGGATGCCCGCCCAGCCGGTGTATTCCATCCGGCCGGTCAGGCCAAAATCCTCCGCCACGCTCTTCGAGCCGCTCTGCCGGCCGCCGCGAATGCCGCCTGCCGAGAACTGGCTCGCATTCAGTCCTTCAACGAGATAGACCCGATAGCCCAATCCTGCCGGCACCGATCCCACCAAGCCGATACCATTGGTGCGCCAGGTCGAAGGAATGATCGCCTGTTCGACCTCCGGCCGCAAACTGCCGTGAAACGTCGGCGGCTCATGCAATTCATTGACGATGCCAACTGGCGGCAACACCATGCCCGCCCGCACCGCCACTGCTGATCCAAGCTGTGCTTCGATATAGCCGAACTCCATCGACACTTCACCGTTCTTGCCGGTGCTGCCGTGCTCGACTTCGATTTCCGAATTGAACACCAGCCGATCGCTGAAGCGGAAGCCGACATAGATGATGTTGCGCAGGTAGTCGATTTCGTCATCTTTCCCGGAGGGGAGAGAGGCATCGTTTTCCTTGGCAAAGTTTTGATAAGTCACCTCGCCGTAACCCGCCAGCGAAACGCCGGTTTTCTTCAGTTGGTACACCTGCGAAGCCGCCGGCCCCAGCCCGCGGCGGCTTTCGTATTTGCGCTCGGCAACCTCGCCGAGCTTGGCCTTCTCGATTTCTTCGGCAAGAATATCGATGCGCCGCATCAGCTCGCGCAGGGTATCCTGCTGTGTTTCTTGGGAATGCAACATCGAGAAGGGGAGAAGAAGAAACAGAACAGCCAAAAGGCGAGACTTGCACATCTGGTCTTCCTCCGGAATTCAATTGTATGAGTTGCACTGCTGTCAAGCTGTATTAGTATTAAATCAAGCGGAATGAATATATGCCAGATCAGAGGTGAAAGCAACATAAATTTAGCTTATAAAAGAAAAAGTCCTTGTTTGACTCTTTCGCTTGCACTATATTCTGGCGTTTGATTTATAGATCAGTGGCAGCTAATGGCTTAGAAAATATGATGGTTGTTGTGGCTGCCGCAACCGCATCCCGAGAATCAAGAGACTGCGAGGTTGCCGTGAATACCCAAGTTTGGAAAGAGTTCGATCAGAACGTCATCAGCCACAGCGGCGCACATCATTTGATGGCGATCGACGGACTGCTGCGCAAGCAGGGTTATGCCCGCGTGACCGACGTGGCGAAAGCGCTCAATATTACGCGGGGCAGTGCCTCGATCACGCTCAAGGCGCTGAAGGAGAGAGGCTTGGTCGAGGAAGATGAGAATAAATTTCTGCATCTCTCCAAGCTGGGCAATTCGCTGGCGCAACGGATCGAATCCAAGCGCATCATCTTGCTGAAGTTTTTGCGGGACGTGCTGCACGTTTCGCCCGAACAAGCCGAGATCGACGCCTGCAAAGTCGAGCACTTGATCAGCACCGAAGCCGGCGAGTTGATGCTCACCTTTCTGAAATTCCTTTTCTCCGGCGACGAGCGCGCCAACGCATTCCTCAAGGCTTTTCAAAGTTACAAGAATGCTTGTGTCGATATCAACCAGTGCCCGGTTTGTGATGTCGAGTGCTTGTTCAGTGGCGAGATTGCTGGCAAGGGATGAGGTTCGAGTCTCTTACGTCTGAAGGGTAGCCAATGACTGTGCTTCTCCTTTTCATTCTGTACGCAGTTGGTTTGTCGATGGCGCTGGCGCGCGCCGGATACCGGTCGGGTGCCACGCGCTCAATTGACGCACCGCCTCAGCATCCGACGCGGCTCTTGATCGTGGGAGCCACCGGTGGAACGGGCCGCCAACTCGTCGCACAGGCGTTGGAGCGAGGCTTCTGGGTCACTGCCCTGGTGCGGAATCCCGCGCGCCTTCGGTTGGACCATGAGCGCCTGACTGTCATCCCGGGAAACGTGCTCGACACGGCCTCGCTCGACGCAGCGATGCGCGGCCAAGAGGCGGTTCTCTCCGCCCTCGGCCACAAGCGCTACTTCTATCCGACTCGCATTCTGTCGGAAGGTACCAAAAACGTCCTGCGCGCGATGGAGACGCAGGGCGTGCGCCGGCTGGTCTGCATGAGTTCGCTGGGTATCGGCGACAGTGCGGGCCGCATGGGCCTCTACTACACGTTTTTTGTGATCCCGTTGATCCTGCCTTTCTACTTCTGGGACAAGACGCGCCAGGAACGGGCGATTGCGGGAAGCGGCCTGGACTGGACGATTGTGCGGCCCGGAGTACTCACGAACGGCAGCACGCGCGGCCGCGTTCGACACGGCGATCGTGTCGGCAATTTCATCTGGACCGTCCGCGTCTCCCGTGCCGACGTGGCGAACTTCATGATCGATCAGCTTGCCTCGAAAACCTACCTGCGGACGGCGGTAGGCGTAGCATAAGTCGGCAGCCACCCAACAGTGGACGGCGCCTGGCACCGCCGCGCGCGACCACAGGAAATGACCTCAAATCAGGAAATGCATATGATCTCCACAACCGTGATCGAAGCCCGACCTTTCTCCGAGAGCGAAAGACATGAGGGCGCGGCGCAATGGCAGCCGCTGGCGCATCTCAAGCCGGGCGAGGAAGGTGTGATTGCCGGCTATCGCGAGGACGTCGGCGAAGACGCGCGTTTGGCCGAACTGGGCCTGATCTCCGGCGCCGGCGTGCGCATGGTGAAATCCGCGCCGCTGGGCGATCCCTTACAGCTTTCCGTGCGCGGGTTTCACTTGACCATCAGCAAGCGCATGGCGCAGGGCATCTGGGTGAAGCGGGAGGCTGGCAAGTAGCCCGGCCTTTGCGGTGCCACGCTGGCAATGGCTGGTCAGAGACTTTTGGTGTGCGATTCCGAGTTTGATGGGCCGGGGTGGAATACTATTAGGTAGGTAACGGAGAGATGTCCACGATCAGCGCCATACAACCTGCAGAAGAAAACACCACCCTCACCCGCACCGCGCGCGTGTTGCTGGTGGGCAATCCCAATTCCGGCAAAACCACTCTCTTCAACGCCCTAACGGGCATGCGGCAGAAAGTCGGGAATTATCCCGGCGTGACTGTCGAGAAAAAAGTCGGCGCTCTCGCAGACGCCGGCGGCCTCAAAGTTGAATTGCATGATCTTCCCGGTTTGTACAGCCTGACGGCGCGATCGCTCGACGAGCAAATTGCGGTGGCGGAAATTACGGCCTGGCCCTCGCCTCCGGACCTCATCGTCGTGGTGGCCGACGCCACCAACCTCGAGCGCAATCTCTATCTCGCCGCGCAGATTCTCGATTTGGGATTGCCCGCGCTGCTGGTGCTGAACATGATCGACGAGGCCGCGCGCCACGCCATTCACATCGATAGGGCCGGCCTGCAGCGCAAGCTGGGCGTGGCCGTGCTGCCAGCCTCCGCCAAGAAGGGCACCGGTGTCGCTGCGATTCGCACCGCGATTATCGCGGCACTGCAACCGGCCGCGGAAACCACCCCAGGCAGTTGGCAAATTCCCACCGCTCTCGCGCAGACGTGCCAGCCGGTGGCCGTTTGGTTTCAAGAAAATGGCGCGATGAACCGCCGCCGGGCCATGGCCGAAGCGTTGCGCGCAATTTCCGACGAGAACGGATTACAGCGCTGGGCCAAGCATCCTTGCCTATCCGAATTGCGCCGCTTGGTGAATGCCAGCCGCGCGGCGCTGGAGCAACAGCGTATTCCGTGGCGTCAAACCGAAGCCGCAGCACGTTACGCCTGGGTCGATCAGCTCATTGCCGCGAATGTTCGCCATGGCAGCGCCAGCCGCCTGGTGCGCAGCGAAAAGATCGATCGCGTGCTCACCCACCGGTTGCTCGGCCCGCTCATCCTGATCGCGGTTCTGCTGTTGATGTTTCAAACCATCTTCACGTGGGCGGAAATCCCCATGGCCCTGATCGAAGACTTCTTCGCGTGGCTGCAGGAGGGGGTGGCCGCGGCCCTGCCCCAAGGTGTGCTGGCGGATTTGTTGAGCAACGGCGCGATCGCCGGCGTGGGCGCGGTCATCGTGTTTCTGCCGCAGATTCTGCTGCTGGTCTTCTTTCTCGCGCTGCTGGAAGAGTCCGGCTACCTGGCGCGCGCTGCGTTCATGCTCGACCGCTTTATGGCGAGGATCGGCTTGCAGGGCCATTCCGTGATCCCGCTGCTCAGCTCTTTCGCCTGCGCCATCCCCGGCATCATGGCGGCGCGCACGATCAAAAACCCGCAGGATCGCTTGATCACGATTCTGGTTGCGCCGCTGATGAGCTGCAGTGCGCGGCTGCCGGTCTACACGCTTATGATCGGCGCGTTCATCCCCAATGTGCCGCTGCTCGGCTTTCTCTCGCTGCAGGGCGTAACGTTGTTTGCGATGTATCTGCTCGGCATCGTCACCGCCATCACCGCGGCCTATCTGTTCAAACGCTTTCTCATCAAGGGCCATGCGCAAGCCTTCGTCATGGAGCTGCCGGCTTACCGCATGCCCTCACCGCGCACAGTGCTGTGGCAAATGTACGAGCGCGCCAAGCTCTTCGTCGTGAATGCTGGCCAGGTCATTCTGGCGATTTCGATCGTGCTGTGGTTTTTGGCGAGCTATCCCAAGAGTGATACACCCGCGGCAGATCCGGATGTCGCGGCGCCGCAGCAAATGGCCGCGGAGGCGGAAATACTGAACACCTATGCCGGCCGCCTGGGAAAATTCATCGAGCCGGCAATCGCGCCCTTGGGTTTTGATTGGAAAATCGGCATCGGTTTGATCACCTCATTCGCGGCGCGCGAAGTCATGGTGAGCACGCTGGCAACGATCTACAACGTGCAGGAAGCCGACGAAGCCTCGGTTGATCTGCGCCAAGCCTTGCAGGCCGAGCGTGATCCCCGGACCGGCGCACCGGTTTACACGCCGCTGGTGGCGCTCTCACTGATGGTTTTCTTCGTACTCGCCTGCCAGTGCATGTCGACCGTGGCCATCGTGCGCCGCGAAACCGACACCTGGCGCTGGCCGCTGTTCATGATTGCCTACATGACCGTGCTGGCGTATTTGGGCTCGTTCGCGGTGTTTCAAGGCGGAAGACTGATCGGATTGGAATGAGATGAATTGGCAGGAGATCATTGTTTTCAGCATCGTTGTGCTCGCCGGCGTTTCGGCAATTCGCACTTTTCTGCAGCAATTCGACGCCGGCAGCGCAGCCGAGCCGGCCTGCACGAAGTGCCCGGGTTGCACGCTGGTCCAGCCCGGACGGTCGCGTTTGAGGTCTGTGCGCCGGCCCGTGCTTTCAACAATAAGAGAACATGCGCATCAGCAAGCCGGGCACACGAAATGAGGCGTATTTGCGCATTGTTTCACCTGCGGCGGGAGCATGCCCAACTCATCCTCACCAGCGCGGGCACGACAATGGGCGTGGAGCAATCCATTTTTTGAATGACGCCCGCGGCCTCGCTCGTTCCGAACGCAAACCACCCGATACCGCACCCAACCTGCCACCTGCACCTGCCTTGCCGTTTTCCTTCCGGCACGTTGAGACTCACGCCTACGATCTCCGGCATCATTCGCGCTTTCCCTGCCGGCAGATTGAACGAAGCCGCTTAACGAAATGACACTTTCTTCCGCAGCGCCACCTGCAGCCGGCTGAGATACTCCTCGCGCGAAATTTCGATGGCGCCGAACAACCGGAGTGTGGGCGTCATCATCTGCGCGTCGTGCAGCACATAGCCGCGGTTCTTCAAATGTGCGGCCAGATGCGCCAGCGCCACCTTGGAAGCGTTGGAGACACGAAAGAACATCGATTCGCCGAAAAACGCGCCGTGCAGTGCCACGCCGTACAGCCCGCCGGCCAATCTGCCGTCTTGCCAGGCTTCAACACTGTGTGCGTATCCCAACGCGTGCAGGTTTATATAGGAGGTAATGATCTCCTCTGAAATCCAAGTCTCTCTGCGGGCTGCGCAAGCGCGCATCACCAACTCGAAGCAGCGATCCATCTGAATCTCGAATTGCCGGCGGTTGAGAACGCGGCGCAGATCGCGTGGAATACGAAAGTCCTGCACTTCGAGAATGGCACGCGGATTCGCCTCGTACCAGTTGATCTCGCCACTTTCATCCGCCATCGGAAAAATGCCCTGGCTGTACGCCTCGAGTAATGTCTGCGCCGGAATCATGAATGCTTTTCACCGCTGCGATGGGGATCTCCACCTGCCTTGACTTTGCCGGCCTGCCTGACTATCTTGCCGCGCAACTCGAGAGAAATCGCCGCGACGGTGACGCCACCGCCGCAGTACTGACGCACAAACGGAGGAAGAGATGACTTTGCCATTTTGGGTCAATCTGCTCAAAAGCCTGCATCTGCTGTGCATCATTGCCGGCGCCGGCGGCGCGCTCGGCCAATATTTGCTCGTGCGCCGTTTTGCCAGGCCCACACCACCGACGCCGAAGCGAGCGAGAAGATGGCGCTGATCCTGACACGCTTTCTCGAAGTGTACGGCCTGTTGTTGGCATTCGTCACCGGCCTGATTCTTGCCTTCCTGACCAATGCTTTCGCAGCCGGCTATTTGCACGTGAAAATCGCGCTGGTGCTGGTGGTCATCGGCCTGAGCCACATGGAGCTGAAAAACCTCAAGGCCATGGTCGCGTTGCGCGCGCAAGGCAAGAGCGCCGAGGCGGCCCAGCTCAAACAGCGGCACTTGTTCGTCACCGCGCTGGCCCTCGCGTTGCTCGTTGTCATTGTCCTGCTGGTGATCTTCAAGCCCTTCTAATTCGACGTTACTTTGATTCGTACTCCTGCCCCTTGCTGCGGCATGGCTGGAGCATGCACGTGTGTAGCCCAAAACAGCCGTCCACAATGGGCGGGGACTGCAATACGATGACACCAAAGCACTGCTGGCTGGCACAACGCGGCAAAATCTAAGCGATTGTGGCCTGCCTCGCAAGCACTTTGATAACGAACAAACCCCAGTGGAGTCACCGCCACTCACCCCTTCATGCCACGCCGCAGCGACCGCGTAATTGCGATGCTCTGAACGAAAAAAGCCACGGTGCTTTCACGCCGTGGCTTTTTGATCAATGAAAACCGGCTTCGACTTGAATCATGCCTGCGCCCAAGGCCGCTGCAAGCGAGGCTTTCCCTCCCCAGGTCGGTCGGCTGAGAAAATCAACCGCCGGCGCTGTTTGTTTTCTTGCCGAGCATGATCGCCGTCACTTGCTTGAACCACTCCCGCAAATCATCGAGATAGGTGTAGGCCAGCGGCACCGCCAGCAGGGTGAGCGCCGTCGCGGTGATCATGCCGCCGATCAGAGTCCGGCCCATGGGCGCGTAGGAGATGCCGATGACTTTCGCCGTGCCCAGCGCCATGGGAATCAAGCCGGCGATGGTCGTTCCGGCGGTCATCAAAATCGGCCGGAAGCGCTGGCGGCCGGCCTCGATGATCGCCTCGTGGCGGCTGTAGCCCGCCAGCCGCAATTGATTGATCAAATCCACCAAAACGATGCCGTTGTTGACCACGATGCCGATCAGAATGAACAAACCGATCATCGCCATCAGGTCAATCGGCGTCTGGGTGAGGAACAAAATCCAGCCCACGCCAATAAACGCCAGTGGAATACAAATCAACACGGTGAAGGGCAGGATGATGGACTCGAACAGCACGCCCATCAGCAGCAGCACGAACGTGGTGGCGAGATACAGGCCGTGATTGGTCGATTGCTCACTCTCCTGCATGCGATTGAAACGCTGGCCCTTGTCCCAGGAATATCCCGACGGCATTTGAAATCCCGCCATGACTTGATCGACCTTGCGGTACACCTGTTCCAGCTTGTCGCTGGTGGTCGATGCTTTCACGGCCAGCATGGTCTTGCCGTCTTCTCGGATGATGCGGCCATAGCCGCGCTTCACCGAGACCTGTGCAATGCTGGCCAGCGGGATCTCCTGGCCGTTTTGCTGCGGCAGCCGCAGGTTCATCAACTGGTGCAGCGTCTCGCGATCCTGTTTGCGCATCTGAATTTTGAGATCGACTTCGCGATCCTCCATGCGATAGTCCGGCAGCTCGACGCCACGCAGGGCATAGCCAATGGTGCCGGCCACCGCGCGCGCATTCACGCCATGCTTGGCCGCCTGCTCGCGGTCGAGCTTCAACCGGATTTCATCGACTCCGTCTTCCAGCTCGGTGTCAACGTCCAGAAACTCGGGAATGGTGCGCAACCGCCGTTCGACCTCCTCGGCCAGCTCGGTGAGGCGGCTGGTGTCGTCGCCGTGCAGCACCACCGAGATGGTGCCTTGCTCATTGCCGCCTCCTTGCCGCCAGCGCGTGCGCATTTCGATGCCCGGCCGCGTCGGTGCGTTCTTTTTGAAATGTTCCAGCACCTCCTCGCGCGTCATCATGCCGTCTTCCAGCAAGCCGAGCTTGCGACCAATGGCGAGGCCAATGACCTGCCACCAATCATGGGCGGGCGGCGAGTTCAGATAAATCTCCATGCGGCCCCAGTTGGCGCGGAAACGGACGTCCGCCGCGCGCATGCCGTATTTTTCCTTCTGGCTGTACACGAACTCTTCGAGCAGCGTGAAATAGGAATCGGCGTCTTCCATCGTGTAATTCGAGGGCAGATCGAACATCACCCAAATGTTGTTGATGTTGCCCTGTGTTTCGTCGGTTTTGGGGACCACCTGCAGGATCGCAAACCCGCTCGCCATCAGCAGCAGGAAGATGATGGCGGTATCGACGCGATGCGCGAGCGAGCGCGCGAGTATTCGTTCATAGAAGCCAATGGCGCGGGTGATGGCTTTCGCCTCTTTGGGCTCCTGCAGGCCGGAGAACACCACCGTCGCCAGTGGAATGAAGAGCAGGGACACCACCAGGCTGGCGAGCAGCGCGACAATGATGGGCACGCCCATGCGCGCCATGTAATACGTCATGCCGGGATTGTCGCCCATGAAGATCAACGGCAGGAACACCACCACGGTGGTGAGCGTGGCGAGCGTGATCGGCATCGCGACTTCGCTGGCGCCCTTGATCGCCGCTTCGCGCGCCGGCAGGCCCTCCTTGCGCAGGCGGTAGACGTTTTCCACTACCACGATCGAGTTGTCCACCACCATGCCGACACTCACCATCAAGCCCATCATGGTCATGATGTTCATCGTCCAGCCCATGAAGTAGATCACGATAATCGTTCCCAGCAGGGAAATGGGAATCGCCAAATTGATGATCAGCGTCATGCGCAGACGGCGCAGGAAGTAGTAGAGAATGAAGAAGGCGAAAATGCCGCCCCACAACCCCGAGCTTTTGAGATTGTTGATCGATTCCTTGACGTAGGTGCCCTGGTCGAAGATCAGCTCGAAGCGCATGCCGGCGAGTTGCGGCGTTTTCCGGATGCGGTCATTGAGCGTTTGCACCAAAACCTCACACACGGCGACGGTATTGGCCTGCGATTCCTTGAAGACGCCGATCCACACCGCTTTCTTGCGATCCAGGCGCTGCACCCACTGCACTTCGTCGGCAATGTCGTAACGCACCTCGGCAATGTCCTGCAGCCGCAAATTGGTGTTGCGCAGGCGCAGGTTGCGAATTTCGTCCAGGCTGCCGTATTTGCCCACGGAACGGACGTAGAATTTCTTGGCGCCGTCTTTGACGTAGCCGCTGGCGAGCACGAAGTTGTCGCGCTGCAGGTCCTGCACGAGCGAATAAAGATCGAGGTTGTGGGCATCGACCTTGGCCTGATCGACCATGACGCGCACGGCCTTGCGATCGGCGCCCCACAGCTCGACATTGGCGACGCCGTCGACGCGGGTGAAGACTTTGGCGGCATAGGTGTCGAGTAGGCTGTAGGCATCCTCGAAATCCTTTTCCAGCGCGACCGCAATCACCGCGATCGGCTCGTCATCATCGCTGAATTTGCGCGGGTAAATGCGCTCGATGTCCGCCGGCAGCTCCGGTTTGATGCGGTCCATGCGGTCGCGAATGTCGGAATAGGCGACGTCCATGTCGGTATTATTGGCGAATTCGATCCAGAACCAGCAGCCGTTGTCGCGGCTGCTCGACTCGATGCGCCGCACGCCGCTGATGGTTTGAATGATCTCCTCCACCGGCCGCGCGATTTGTTCCTCCACTTCACTGGGGTTGGCGTTGTTGTAGGGAATCCAAACGCCCAGCGCGGGAAACACGAAGCCGCGCGGGAACAATTCCACCGGAATTTCCCGGTACGCGACCAGACCCACCACCACGGAGGCCAGAAAGGCCATCAGCACCGTGACCGGGCGCCGGACCGACAAGTTCGGCAGGAGGGAGTTCCGTTTCATGAAGTTCTCGCAGTTTGTGTCCATCGTCGAGCGTAGCAGCTGCTGAAGCGGCTGCCTGGCCGTGCGGATTCGAAGACACCTATGGCATGCGCAGGCCGGAGCGACGCCGGCAGTTGGCTATTTCGAACGATCAAGTATGGCGTAGACCACCGGAATCACAATCAAGGTCAGCAGCGTGGAGCTGGTCAAACCGGCAATGACGGTGATGGCCATGGGTGTGCGAATCTCCGCGCCGTCGCCCAGACCCAGGGCCATGGGCAGCAGCCCCAGCACCGTGGTTCCCGTGGTGATCAGGATCGGCCGCAGCCGCACGCTGCCGGCCTTGACAATTGCCTCGATCTTTTCCATGCCGCCACGCCGCAAATGGTTGATGTAATCAATCAGAATAATGGCGTTGTTGACCACCACGCCAACGAGCAGGATCATGCCGATGAACACCACCACGCTCAACGGAATCTGCAGCACCCACAACACCAGCACCACGCCGATGAGCGCCAGCGGAATCGTGAACATGATAACGAAGGGATGCAACAGCGATTCGAACTGCGCCGCCATCACGACATAGATCAGAAAGACGGCCAGCGCCAGTGCCAGCATCAAGCTGTTGATCGAGGTTTCCATTTCGGCATTTTGGCCGGTCACCGTGAAGGTGAAATCGTCGGGGAAATCCATGCTGCTGAGGGTGGCGTGGATTTGCTCGGCAGCCTGCTTCAAATCGACGCCGCTGATATTGGCGGTGATCAAGGCGGCGCGCTGTTGTTCGATGCGCCGGATCTCGCTCGGGCCTTCCTTCACTTGAATGTCGGCAATCGCCGCCAGTGGAATCGGCACCGGCTTGTTGGGATTGACCACCAGCCGCTTCAGCTCCGCCAAGCCGGCCTTGTCTTCCTCATCGACCTTCACGCGGATGTCGATGCGCCGGTCGGCCTCGCGGAATTCCGTGGCCACCACGCCCTGCACTTTGTTGCGCACCACCGCCGCCACTTCGTTGATGTTCAAGTTGTAGAACGCCAGCCGGTTGCGATCGTAGATGATTTGCACTTCCGGGTTGCCGGTTTGAATGTTGGAACGTACGTCCTTCAAATTCGGCAGCCGGGCCAGCCGGGCTTCCGCCTCCCGCCCGAGTTCCTTCAGCTTGGTGAGATTGTAACCTTTGATTTCGACTTCGATCGGCGTCTTGAAACTGAACATGGCCGGCCGCGAGATTTTGGTTTCGACCTCCGGCACATTGCTGAATTGCCGGCGAATCCCGGCGATCAACGCTTCCTCGCGCCGCTCAAAATCACCGGTGCCTTTCAACGTCACGGTGAGCTTGGCGGTGTGCTCGCCTTCTTCGGTTTGCGATTGCGAGGTGCGTTCGCTGCCCGCCACCATGGCAATGCGCTGCACGTCGGCATGCTGCAGCGTCATATCTCCCAGCGGCAGCAATTTCTCATCGGTCGCTTCCACCGGCGTGCCCACCGGAAAGCGGGCCTCAATGTTGAACTCGCCCTTGTGCACTTCCGGAATCAGCGTCACGCCCAGCCGCGGCAGCAACACCAGGCTGCACACCGCGAACAATCCGCCGGCCCAAGCCAGCACGCTGCTGCGATGGTGCAGCGCCCAGCGTACCGCCTTGGGATAGGTGCGGTAGGACCACTCGAGCACGGGATTCGCGATCAGCAGCATGACGGCGAAGAACAGCGCAACAGGAATGCCCGCCACCACCAGGCCGATCATCACGACGAAAGCCAACGCAAACAGCAGCATCAAGATGGTCTTGAACAGCGTGGCCGAAAGGTGCTGAACCATGAAGCGGACCAGGCTGTAAAGCAGATAGATCGGGAACCCGAACAGGGCGAGCAGCGCTTTCTTCCACCAGAAGCCGGCGGAGAATTTTTGTGCGAAGCCGCGGCCTCCGGCCACCAGCAGATCATAGGCCTTGAACACGAAAATCGTGTCCCAGGTGACGGTGTGCAGCGCGGCCACCAGTTGCGGCGCGAGCGTCCAGGAAGCAAGCTTGCTCACCAGGCGTCGCAGCGGCGGCAGCCAGCCGACCAACAAAGTGGGCAGCAAAAGGGCCAGCACGGCAGTGGCCTTCAGCAGCATGAGCAGCAAGGTAGCTGCAAGGAAAAGCAGACTGGTAAAGACCTGCCGCACCGTTCGCCCCAACGCGCCGGCGGCGAATTGCAGCAGCGGCACCGACTCCCCGGCAGTGGTGCGCGCCGGCCACGATTTCAACTCATCAAAAATCGCCAGGCGCAAAACGTGACTGCCGGCGAAGCGGCCGCGCATATCCTGCAGATACTCTTCTTTGATATAGCGCGAGGCCAGCATGGGCACGACAAACAGCGCTACTGCCAGCGAAGCAAGCAGTGAAAACACCACGGTCAGCGCCATGTCACCGAAAATTTGGCCGGCAACTCCCTTGACGAAGACGATGGGGAAGAACACCGCCACCGTGGTGAGCGTCGATGCCAGAACCGCGCCGCCGACTTCGCCGGTGCCCTGCACCGCCGCGCTGAAGAGATCCTGACCCTCTTCGCGCTTGCGATGAATGCTCTCCAACACCACGATGGCATTGTCCACCAGCATGCCGATGCCGAGCGCCAGTCCGCCGAGCGACATGATGTTGAGCGTGACGTCAAAAATGAACATCGGCCCGAAGGTCGCGATCACGGAGATGGGAATGGCCGCGGCAATGATGATCGTGTTCCAAACGCGGCGCAGGAAAATGTAGAGCACCACCACGGCCAGGATGCCGCCGAGAATCGCCGTGCCTTTCACCTCATCAATCGCACTTTGGATGAAAGTCGATTGATCGGAAAGCAGGGTGATTTCCGTGCTCGCCGGCAGATGATACGCCATGAAATCAGTCATGGCTTTGGCGAGCATGGCCTGTGCCGCCGCTGCCGGCCCATGGGCAGCGGGTTTCTTCTCCTCACTCTTGGGCTTGCCGTTTTGCTGAGAGGCCGCCTGCTGCTTGAGATTGGCCACGAAGGCCTGCTGTTCCGGCGTGCCGAAGATCTTCTCCTTCACCCGCTGGGCGACCGTGACGATATTGGCATCCGCTTCCTTGTAGATTTCGATCTCGACGCTTTCCTTGCCGTTGACGCGCGTGATGACTTCGCGTTCCTTATTGGTGCGCGTGACCGTGCCGACGTCCTTGACACGCAGATCCACGCCCTCGCGGCGGCCGATGACGAGGCCGCGTATTTCTTCCAGATCGCGGAATTCGTTCAGCGTGCGCACCAGATACTCGGTCTGGCCTTCCTTGAGATTACCGCCCGCCAGGTTGATGTTCTCCGAGGCCAACCGGCGGTTGACTTCTTGAATATCGAGGCCGAGCAGCGTGATTTGTCGTTCGTCAAGCTCGACGCGAATCTCCTCCTCCAGGCCGCCGCGCACCTTGACCGCCGCCACACCCTCCAGCGTTTCCAATTCGCGTTTGATTTCCTCCTCAGCCAGATAGCGCAGCGCGAACAGCGATTGATCGCCATACAGCCCCAGCCGCTGAATCGGATCGAGCGTGGGGTCATATTTCAGGATCAACGGCTTCTTCGCTTCGGGAGGCAGAAAAACCTGGTCGAGCTTCTCGCGCACGTCCTGAATCGCCGCGTTCATGTCGGTGTCCCAGGTGAACTCCAGGATGATGTCGGAAAAACCGGCTTTGGAAATCGAGCTGATGCTGACCAGGTTGCTCACCACGCCCAACTGCTGCTCCAACGGCCGCGAAATGGTGGTTTCGATTTCCTCGGGCGCAGTGCCTGGATACTCCGTGCGGATGGTGAGGGAGGGGTAGGAAATGTCCGGCATCAGATTCAACGCGAGCCGATCATAGGACACCAGGCCGAACACGCAGACAGCCACCACAATCATGAAAATCGCCACCGGCCGCGTGGTGGTGAAACGAAAAAAGTCGGTGACGTTTTGTTTGAATTCAGCGTTCATGGCGTGCGGTCTCTTGGTCAGGAAGAATGAGGAAAACAGAAAGGGCGGCGGGCGCTCGCGGAGTCTCCAACGGAATTTCCGCAACCTGCACCCCTCGCCCAGTTCGCGTCAGATCTTCATTTCGGCGATCTTCACCCGCGTGCTGTCCTTCATGGCGTTGTGGCCGACGACGATGATGGTATCGCCGACGCCGACGCCCGCGAGCGCTTCGATGTTGTCGCGATCGCTGTAGCCGGCTTTGAGCGGAATACGGCGCGCCAGCGAATCCTGCCGCACGACGAACACGAACTGCTGATTGTCGTCATAAATCACCGCGCGCTTCGGCACCAGGACGGCATTGGCCCTGGTATCGGTGATGAGCTGCACATTCACAAACATGCCCGGTTTCAGCAGGCGCTGGCGGTCAGTCACGCGAATCGTCACCTTCACCATGCCGCTGGCGGGATCCACCACCGGGCTGATGCGATCGACCACGCCGTGAAATTCCTGTTCAGGCAGCGCCTCGGAAAGCACCTTCGCCACCTGGCCGACTCGAGAGCGCAACGCGTCTTTTTCCGTCAGGTGAATTCTGACCAGCAACAGATCGGGATTAACGATGGAATAGACTTTGGTGGAAGTGAGCAGCCGGTCGCCCAGCTTCACCGTGCGCTCGGAAATGAAACCCGAGATTGGCGCTTTGATTTGGCAGTAGTCCAGCGTCAGCTTGGCCTGTTCCCATTCGATTCGCGCCTGCTCGAGGTTGAAGTTGGCGACTTCGAATTCGCTCGCGCTCATCAGATTCTTCTCGAACATGCTGCGCGAGCGCTCATGGCTGTTCTTCTGGCGTTCATAGTTGACACGCGCCGCCTCTTCTTTGAGCTTGTATTCGCGCTCATCCACCGCCAATAAGACCTCGCCCTTGCGCACGTACTGGCCCTCTTCCGTGAGCAAACGCACCGCGATGCCGGTCACCTGCGGATAGATGTCAACGGCCTCCTCGGTTTCGATCGACGAAGTCGTCATCACGAAAGCCGAGATCGAGCCGGGCTTGATGGTGGTCACCTCGACCGGCACGGACTTGATTTCGTCCGCCTTCGCCTTGTCTTTCGGGGCGCCGTTGCCATTCTTGGTTTCCGCAGTGCCGTTTTTGCCTTTGTCTTTGTCCTCGGCCTCTGACTTCGCACACGCGCTCATGCCAAGGGAAGCAGCGCACAAAAGCACCAGTAATACCCGGGCTGCGTTCATGGATTAACCTCCTCAATGAAAATGGGGAATATCGACCGGACAGGCTGCAAGACTGGCGTCTGATACAGCGTTTTTCGGCCAAAAGTTGCAAGCAATACTGACTTTAATTTGGGGTTTTGCAGCCTGATGGTCACGCCGGCAGCACCCTGGGTCTCAGGAATTGCCGCGTGCCGGATGTGGACGCCGTGCCGGATACAACTCACCTGGTGAGGAGAAATCCCCCCGTCTATTCTAGTCAACAATGAGAGTGAACTCGCTGGCAACGCCAACTTCGCCGATCGGCCTCGCTTCTTCCTGGCCGAGGCGGTCAAGGAACTCTCGCAGGCACTGCGGCGGCAGTGCGATCAGCAACCCGCCGGCCGTTTGTGGATCGAACCAGACACTCACCAACGCGGCCTCCAGGCCGGCTGCGAGGCGTGCGCGTGTGCCGACGAATTCGGCATTGCTGCGGCCGCCGCCAGTTAGGTAGCCGGCGCGGGCGAATTGCAAAGCTCCCGGCAAAAGGGGAATCATGCTGGCGGAGAGATGAAAAGTGACCTGGCTGGCTTGCGCCATTTCGTGCGCGTGACCCAGCAGTCCGAAACCGGTGACATCCGTCGCAGCATGCGCGCCCACGGCGATCATGGCCGCGCTCGCCTGCCGGTTGAGTTGTACCATCACTTCCGTCAACCGCCGGCTGCCGGTCGCATCGAGCCGGCCGGATTTCAGCGCTGTGCTCAGAATGCCGGTGCCCAAGGGTTTGGTAAGCACGAGAACATCGCCGGGGCGGGCCGTGTGCGAATGGATGATTCTCTGCGGATGAACCGTGCCGGTGACGGCCAGACCGTATTTGATCTCGGGATCATCCACCGTGTGGCCGCCGATGATGGCCACGCCCGCAGCCGCGGCTTGCTCGAGGCCGCCGTTCAAGATCGCTGCCAGCCAGTCGAGATTGCCGTTCTTGGGAAAGCACGCGATGTTCAGCGCGGTGAGCGGCGTGCCGCCCATGACATACACATCACTCAACGCGTTGGTCACGGCGATGCGGCCGAAATCATAGGGGTCATCGACGATAGGGGTGAAGAAGTCGACGGTCTGCACCAGCGCCAGGTCTTCCCGCAACTGGTAGATGCCGGCATCGGCGGCGAGATCGAGGCCGACCAGCACGTTGGGCATGGGCGTTTGCTTCACTTTACTCAAAACTTGCCACAACAACGTTGGGCTCAGTTTGGAAGCTCAGCCGGCGCAGCGAACGGTGTGCGTGAGTTTGATGATTTCGTCTTTGGTATGGCTCATGTCAATTCAAGCAGAGCGTGCCAAACGCGTCTTTGTCCCGCTGCAATGCCTCTTTCAATTCCCGGCCGCAGCGCTCGCTGCAAATGACGAAGTACAAATCATTGCCGTCTTTCTTGGCCTGCGAATCGCTCGGCACCACGATCGCCGGCACGGTGCGGCGAATCAAGGCGAGGAACAGCGGAATGGTCTTGCCCTCGCGGTCGCGCAGATCGATGCCCGGCATGGCTTTCGCACCGCAGCCGAAAACCTCTTCATCGGGATCGATGACGCGGTCGCACCAGGCGCAGCGGTCGGGCATGGGGTCATGCGCGGCAGGTTTCTTCTTACGTTTCATGAGGCAGATCTCAAGTTCTTTTTGAGCCACGGTATGAACATGCTGGTCGTGCGCTGATACTCCCGATAATCCTGCCCCTTGCTACGCAGCGCCTGGGCTTCGGTCGCGGGAATGCCGGTGACTTTGAATATCGCCAACAAGATAAGCACCGGCGCGCTGAGTGCCAGCCAACCCAGCGGCGAAGCCAGGGCGAACAGGGCGTAAGCGACCCAGATCAACGATTCGAAGAAATAGTTGGGATGGCGGGAATAGTTCCACCAGCCCGCGCGGCACGTTTTGCCGCGGTTTTCGGGATTGCTTTTGAAGCGATGCAACTGCCCATCCGCGGTGGTTTCACCGGCATAAGCCACCAGCCAGAGGCCGAAGCCGAGCCATTCGAGCGCGGCCAGGCGCGGCGCCGGATTCAAAGATGCCAACAGAAACGGCAGCGACAACACCACCGCGAGCAGGGCCTGTGCCTGAAAGAAAATGAAGAATTTCAATCCAAGGTGGGTTTGCCAGCGGCGCCGTAGTTCGCGATAACGGCCCTCTTCCGCCTGGCCGACATAACGCGTAAGCAGGAGAAAGAAAGCCAGGCGTAATCCCCACGTCATTGCCATGGCCGTAATCAGCAATCGCCTTGGCAAGAAACCTTCCGCCGTGAGGCAATACCACAGCGCGAGCAGCGCCAATCCCAAAGCCCAGCCGAAATCCACGATACCGGCATTCTCGGTGCCGAGTTGGATCGCCCACAGGATCGTCATCAGCAACAGAACGAGCATCCAACCGCTGCCAAGCAGCGTGAAGATCTGGGCAGTCATCGAATTCTCTCTCCGGTAATGCCGTTGCTGCAGGCCGTCCGCGCGTTTTGGCCTTGCGGCAGTCTTCCAACGCGGCGCCTGAATGTCGCACTGCGCTGCCTAATAGTCAACCCATCTTTTTGTAATTTCCGCGGCGCCGGACTACCTGTTTGGCGGCATTCTCCAACTACACTTCAATAGCGCAGCAGACGTCTGGCTGTTTCCTCGATCTGCTGCTGGCGCACGAGGAATTCTTCCTCGAGCGGGGGACTGTAGGGCACGGGCGCGTCAAGAGCGCCCAACACGCACACTGGCGCATCGAGTGCCGCAAACGCTTCTTCCGCAATGATCGCGGCAATCGACTGGCCGAGGCCGCCGGTTTTGGAATCCTCGTGCACGATCAGCACGCGATTGGTGTGCCGCACGCACGCCAGAATGGCATTCTTGTCGAGCGGCTGCAGCGAACGCAGATCGAGCACTTGGCAGGTGAGGCCGTCGTTCTCGGCGAGCGTTTGCGCTGCCGCCAGGCAGCGATGCACGTAGGCGCCGTAGGTGATCATGGTCAAATCATCGCCGGCGCGTTTCAAATGGGCGCTGCCAATCGTGATCAACTCCTCGGCGTGCGCCTCGGGCAACTGCTGTTTGATCGAGGCCAGGCGATAGAGCGCGATGTGTTCGAGAAAGAGCACCGGATTCTCATCGCGGATGGCGGCTTTCAGCAGGCCCTTGGCCTCGCGCGGGGTGGAGGGGCAAACGATCTTCAGGCCGGGCGTGCGGTAAAACCACGGCTCGGTGTTCTGGGAGTGATACGGCCCGGCGTTGCGCAAGCCGCCCCAGGGCAGGCGCACGGTCATGGGCACGGGCTGGCCCCAGCGATAGTAGATCTTCGCGGCATTGTTCACGAGTTGATTGAAGCCGCTCGCCACGAAATCATTGAACTGAATCTCCGCCACCGGACGCTTGCCCAACAGCGCCGCACCGGTGGCACAGGCAAGGATTGCCGCCTCCGCGAGCGGCGTGTTGATCATGCGGTCGCCGAATTCCGCCAGCAATGATTTGAGAATGACGAACGCGTTGCCGTAGTTGCCGCCGACGTCTTCACCCAGCAGAAAAACCTCGGGATCCCGCCGCAGTTCTTCTTCCAACGCTTCGACAATCGCCTGCCAGAAGGTTTTGCCGTTGGGATCGAACTGCACGCCGGCCGGTTCGGATGGCTGCCAGGATTCTATTTCACGATTTTGCTCGCGATTGCCGACCAGCGGCAGGCGATGCTGTTGCCATTCGCCGCCCGTGATCACCGGATGTCCGGCCAAACTGGCATCCGGCCACGGCGCCGCGATCACCTTTTGCGCCGCGCTCTCGATTTCCACGGCAATCGCAGCGATCATCTGCTCGAGTTCCTGGGGGTGCAGCACGCCTTCCGCGAGCAAATGCTGCTGATAAAGTTTGATCGGATCCCTCTGGTACCAGAATTCATACTTTTGGGCATCGACATACCCGCCGTTGATTTTTGCCGGCGGCACATATTCCAGGAACTGATCGGGTTCTTTGCCGAAGTAGAGCATGTCATCGTGATGCGCGTGGCCGCACATGCGCATGGCAATCAACTCCACCAGCACCGGCCCTGCGCCGCGGCGGCAGGCCTCGGCAGCCTCGGCGACGGTGGCAAACACGGCTTCCGGATCAGTGCCATCGATCGTGATGCCACGCATGCCATAGCCCAGTGCCTTTTGCGCGAAGTTGAACGCGGCACATTGTTCCTGCACCGGCGTGGAAAGCGCGGTTTGATTGTTTTGCACGATGAACACAATCGGCATCTTCTGCACCGCCGCGAAGTTGATGACTTCATGCCATTCGCCGGCGGAAGTGCCGCCTTCGCCAAGGCAGTTGATGATGACCCGTCCGGTGCCGCGCAAGGCGAAGCCGATGCCGCACGCCGAGCCGGTGCTCAAAGTGATCGGCGCGGCCGGAGGGAGGATGCCGCAGGCGAAATCGCCGAGGTGCAGGTCTTTGCCGTTCGTCGGCTTGCCGGTTTTGCCCATTTGCGCGGCCATGATGTCGTAAGGTTGCTGGCCCATGGCCAGTGCCAGGCCCAGATCGCGAATCATCGGCGCGACGAAATCACCGGTGTAACGGCCGTCTTGTTGGAATTCCGGCCCGCGCCGCAGCCGCAGCGCGGCGGCGTAGATCGCCTCCTGGCCCATGGAGCGAAAGCCCTTGCCTTGAAAGGGCAGGCCGCCGGGCAGCTTCACTTCGCCGTTGGTGAAGAGTTTTTTCAGCCGGGCATCGAGATGGCGCGTGCGCAGCATGCCGGCCAGAATCTCGAGCTTCTCGGCTTTGGTGAGTGCGTGCCGCAGCGCCGTACGCGCGAACGCTGCGCGCAGATCTTGAACGAGCCGCTCGTTAAAATGCTCGCGCATCTGGTTGCGGCTCACGGCCGGATAGGCTTCTGCGCTCCCAGCCTCGGGTGCGAGCTGAGTCAGGCGCCGGCTTGCTTCGCTGAGATAGCGCTGCTCGAATTGCGCCATGTGCGCGGGCGTCAATTCTGCGGGAAAATCGCCAGCAATTGCGCGCCAACACCCCGCAAGCTCGGCCTGCAACAGCGGTGCGACCTGGGCAACGGTGGCAGCCACTTCAGTTTCCAACGCCGGCAAGCGGAGACTTGACACTGCGGCGCTCTTCGCGCTCGAGTCGAGAAGCATTGCTGCTCTTCCTTTGGATCTTTTTAACACCGGGTTAGAGGAACAACGAGGCAAGAAACGATCTTCGAACGCTGGAAGTCATGCGCCGGCGTGAGGTTGGGGATGCCGGCAGTCATTGTCTACAGCGCTTGGGCTTGAGGTGCAGAGCATCAGGCGATGCACACGATCTCTCACGAGTGGGTCGATCGACCCTCGGCCACACACTGTCGCAGCATTCAAAACCGGAACACATCGTTTAAAAAGAATCACGCAAAGGCGGAGAGCCGCACAGCATGACTGCCGTGCATTGCACCTCGTCCCCGCCTTTGCGTGCCTTGTTGTCGTAGTGTGACTCCGGCGCGCCGGCGTTACACCTGCGCCTTGGTGAACAAGTCAACCAGGCCCTTGTAGTTGTTGGCCACCATGTTGACCGCCTGCTCCCGGCTGTGCTTGTTGTTCTTCAGACCTTCCAGCGCATCCCAGAACACGGTGCGGCCGACGGCAAAGCCGATCACGCCCTCGACTTTGGCGCCTTCCCGCAGCCAGTGATTGACCTTCTCCGCGTTTTCGCCGCGGCCGAGCACGATCATGCCGACTTGATTGCGGCCGTTGCTGCGTGCTTGCGCGACAATGGCCTTGTAGTCTTCCGCGTGCTCCAGCCCTTCGAGCTTCCACACGTCCGGCTCGATGCCGGCGGCCTGCAATTCCGCAATCGCCTTTTCCATCAAGCCGGGGCGGACGGTGGTGTCGAATTTCTTCTTGTCGCCGCCGAGCTTCGCCAGTTGCGCCTCAGTGGCCGGCACCAGCAGCTCGAACATGAACTTTTTGTTGTGAGCGTGGCAATAGTCGCTCAGCTTGGCGAGGCGCGCCGCCTGACGCTGGTTCAGCGTGGCGTCATCTTCGACATTATAGCGCACCAATACTTTAACGAAGCTGGGATTGAATTTTTCGATGTGGGCGCCGAACTGATCGCCGTATTCGAAATCGAATTCATCCTGCCCGCTCTTCTCGGCCGGCATCGCGACCATGATGCCGTTCTTCGCTGCATCCAGTGCGCAGTCGGTGCCGAATTGCTCATCCACCAGGATGGCGGCTTTGGCTTTCGGCACGCCCATCGCCAGCGCCTTCAGGAAGCCTTCATAGACCACGTATTTGTACGAGGCAATCATTTTGGTCTCTTCCGCGGTCGGCTGGCGGCCCTTGATGCCGAACATCTTGGCCTGAAACGAGCCGCGGTGATCAAACGGCATCACAAACAAGGTGTCGGGATAGCCCAAATTCGACATCGCCATGGAAATCTCCTTACAGTTGGTTCTTCAGATGTTTGCTGGCGAGCGGCGGTACGCCACCAGTCGCTGTGCGACATTCCTCAACAAAAATCAATGTCGGGGGAGTGCATAAAATTGAAGGCGAGCACAATTGCTTGCAATCGGCTTTCTTCATCATTTTTGCGCGAACCAAAATAGTCAGTTTTGCCGACTCTTGCAAGGCTGTTTTCTGCACGGTACCAAGCATGCGAAAAACCGCTTGCTGTTTTGCTTCCGCAGCCCTAGTTTGGCGTGAATCGCAGAGTCTTCCACACCGTCCGGAAGGACACGCATCAAACAGGACTTTGCGTTCGGCTGCGATTCTACTTTACGGAGAATGGTGGACAGCAACCTCGATTCGAAGAAGTGACTTCTCAATGTGTCGTTCAGAAGAATCCGGTGAAATACCCGGCCCGGTGCCCACCTCTTCACAGGATCCCGCTGGAGGACAGGGCGGTGGACGGACTTTTCAAGCCAACAGAATACGAGCAAACGCGATCACCCAACGGAGCCTCCTCGCATGAAGCATCTGATGCGCGCGATTTTTCTGAGTGCGAGCTTGCACACCGCCTGCTGGGCGCAAGCCGCGCTGGTTTTTCAAAGTGACTTTGGCGTGCGCGATGGCGCCGTGGCCAGCATGAAGGGTGTGGCCTACGGCGTACAGCCGCATCTCAACATGTTCGACCTCACCCACCACATTCCCGCCTTCAGCATCTGGGAAGCAGCGCTGCGCCTGAAGGAAACCGCGCCCTACTGGCCGGCAGGAACGGTTTTCGTTTCGGTGGTGGATCCCGGGGTGGGCACGGAACGCAAGTCGGTTGTGCTCAAAACCAAAACCGGCCACTTCTTCGTCACGCCCGACAACGGCACGCTCACTTTTGTCGCGGAAAACATGGGCATCGCTGCGCTGCGCGAGATCGATGAAAATCGCAACCGCCTGCCCGCCTCGCGCGAGTCCTATACCTTTCACGGCCGTGACGTGTACGCCTTCACCGCGGCGCGGCTGGCGGCCGGCGTCATTACATTTGAAGAAGTCGGACCCGCGCTCGCGCCGCGCGTCGTCGTTATTCCCCATCAAAAAGCTGCCTCCGAACCAGGCGCGCTGCTGGGCACCATTCCGATTCTTGACGTGCAATTCGGCAACGTCTGGACCAACATCGACCAGGCGACGTTCGCAAAGCTGGGGCTGCAATTCGGCGAGCGCTGCCGCGTGGCCATCACCAACCAGAACACGCCGGTCTACGAGGGGGAGATGCCCTACGCCCGCACCTTCGGCGAAGTGCCGGTCGGCACACCGCTGCTTTATCTCAACAGCGAATTGCATGTCGCGCTGGCAATCAATCAGGGCAGTTTTGCCGCGGTGTACCAGATCGGCTCCGGTCCGGATTGGCGCATCCGCATTCAGAAAGTGATGCAAGCAGAATGATGAATACGCCGCCGGCAGCCGATCCGCAAAAGGGCAGGCTGCGCTCGCTGTGGGAAGGATTACTCACCTTTCGCCTCAAGCTGCAACCACCTCGACACCGCGACGAGCCTCCCGTCACCTTTCGGGAGCGCTTCAAGGCGCTGGGGAATTTGCCCCAGCTTTTTCAGTTGATCTGGCAGACCAGCCCGCCGTTGACGATTGCCAGCATGCTGCTGCGCGTGGTACGCGCGGCCGTGCCGCTGGCCACCCTCTACATCGGCAAGCTCATCATCGATGAAGTCGTGCATCTGACGCAACTCCCCGCGCCGCGCGAGCTGGATTATCTGTGGAAGCTGGTCGCAATGGAATTCGGCATCATCTTTGTGTCGGACATCCTGAATCGGGCGCTGGCACTGGTGGACAGCATGCTCGGCGATCTTTTCTCCAATCAAACCTCGGTGCGCTTGATGCGGCATGCGGCTGATCTCGATTTGGATTATTTCGAAGACGCCGCCTTCTATGACAAGCTGGAACGGGCGCGCCGCCAAACCGCCGGCCGCATGGCGCTGATGTCGCAGGTGCTCGAGCAAGCCCAGGACGTCATCACCATGATGTTTCTCTCGGTCGGCCTGGTGGCGTTCAATCCCTGGTTGATCTTGCTGCTGACCGTGACGCTGATTCCCTCGCTCTTGGGCGAATCACATTTCAATGCGCGCAGCTATTCGCTGATGTACAGTTGGACGCCCGAGCGCCGCCAGCTTGATTACTTGCGCTACACCGGCGCCAGTGATGAAACCGCCAAGGAAGTCAAGATCTTCGGCCTCTCCGGCTTTTTGACCGAGCGCTATCGCGACCTGGCCGATCGCTACTACCGCGCCAATCGCGCCTTGTCGGTGCGCCGCGCGAGCTGGGGCACGTTGCTCGCCATGGTGGCGAGCGTGGGCTACTACGCGGCCTACGTCGTCATCATCATGCGTACGGTGAGCGGCCAGCTTTCCCTGGGTGACATGACTTTCCTGGCGGGATCGTTTTCCCGGCTGCGCGGCCTGCTGCAAAGCCTGATTCAGCGCTTCTCGAATGTGGCCGAAGGGGCGCTCTACCTGCGCGATTTGTTCGATTTTTTCGCGCTCAAGCCGCGCATCGTTTCCCGGTCGCAGGCGCGGCCGTTTCCGCGCCCGGTGCGCCAGGGCTTCACGTTCGAAAACGTCGGATTCAAATACCCCAACACCGAACGCTGGGCCAACCGCCATTTGTCCTTCACACTGCGGGCAGGGGAGAAGCTGGCACTGGTGGGAGAAAACGGCGCGGGCAAGACCACGCTCGCCAAATTGCTGGCGCGCTTGTACGATCCCACGGAAGGCCGCATTCTCTTGGACGGCTATGATCTGCGAGAATATGATTTGGAGGAATTGCGGCGGGAAATCGGTGTGATCTTTCAGGACTTCGTGCACTACCATTTCACCGCGGCGGAGAACATCGCGGTGGGCCGCATCGAAGCGCGCGACGATCACGCGCGCATCGAGCAGGCCGCGCTGCGCAGCCTGGCCAACACCGTCATCGAAAAACTGCCGAACCGCTATGAACAAATCGTCGGCAGAAGATTCGATACCGGCGTGGAACTCTCCGGCGGCGAGTGGCAGAAAATGGCGCTGGCGCGCGCCTACATGCGCGATGCGCAACTGCTGATTCTCGATGAACCCACGGCCGCGCTCGATGCCCGCGCCGAGCACGAGGTCTTTCAGCGCTTTGCGGATTTGACCCGCGGCAAGTCGGCGGTGCTCATCTCACATCGTTTTTCCACCGTGCGCATGGCGGACCGCATTCTCGTGCTCGACAACGGCGAGCTGCTCGAATTGGGGACGCATGAGGAACTGCTGCGGCAAAATGGCCGCTATGCTGAGCTTTTTCGCCTGCAGGCCGCGGGTTATCAATAAAAGCCGGCGAGCGCGGCTCACGCGTGCCGGCCGGTATGCAGCGCGGCCACGATCGCTTCCGCCATCGCTTGCGTGCTCACCGGCGCCGCGCGGTTGAGGTCGGGCGTGACGGATTTCCCCTCCCGAATCACCGCGCGCACCGCCTGCTCGACGCGCCGCCCCGCCTGATATTCACCGAGATAGTCCAACATCATGACGCCGGCCATGATCACCGCGGTGGGATTGGCGATGTTCTTGCCGGCGATGTCCGGCGCGCTGCCGTGCACCGCTTCGAAAATCGCGGCTGCGCGGCCGATGTTCGCGCCCGCGGTCAAGCCCAGCCCGCCCACCAAACCGGCGGCCAGATCCGAAAGAATATCGCCGAAGAGATTGGTGGTGACAATGACATCAAAAGCGCCGGGGTTCATCACCATTTGCATAGCGCAGGCATCGATGATCTTGTCGTTGAATTCCACCTCGGGATACATGTGCGCCACCGCGCGGCCGATTTCCAGGAACATGCCGGTGGTGCATTTGAGAATGTTGGCCTTGTGCACCAGCGTCACGCGCTTGCGCTTGTTGTTGCGCGCGTATTCGAAGGCATAGCGCAGAATCTTCTCCGAACCGCTGCGCGTGATCAATGCCGTGCTTTCGGCGGCGATGTTGACGCCGTCCGCCGTGATGAAATGCTCGATGCCGGAGTACAAGCCTTCGGTGTTTTCGCGAATGATCACCAGATTGACGTTGGGGTGAATGGCGGCGGTGCCCGCGAAGGAGACCGCCGGCCGCACATTGGCGTAAAGGTTGAATTCCTGGCGCAGCGCCACGTTGACGCTGCGATAGCCGCCGCCCACCGGCGTCGTCAAAGGGCCTTTCAGGGCCACGCGCGTTTGCCGCAGCGATTCCAGGGTTTGCTCCGGGATCGGTGTGCCCAATTGCTCAACCGCCGCCATGCCGGCGAGCTGGCGATCCCACTCGAACTGCACGCCCGCAGCTTCCAACACCATGACCGCGGCCTCGATGATCGCAGGCCCGATGCCATCGCCTGGAATCAAAGTAACCTGGTGCACCGATTTTTCCTTTCCTGATGAGGTGAATTCCGGGAAACGCCCCGGCGTTGTTGTTCTGGCTAACCGGGCCGCGAAATTTGTGAACTATTCTGCTTATTTCAAATGAAAAAGTCCGGCGCGCTTGACAATCCCTGGAAAATCCGGTATTATGCAGCCGCACAAAAGCGGTGAAACCCACCAACCGGAGCCGGAACCATGGGAGCAGCCACCCGCAAGGCGGTGTTGTGTGTTTCGAGTTATGAAAAAGGCCAGGAATTCCTGCGCGAATGCCGGCGCCAGGGAGGCCTGGTGTATTTGCTGACCACCAAGGCCCTGGAGTCTGCCGATTGGCCGCGGGAAAGCATCGACGAGATTTTTTATCTCCCCGATCTCTACAACCGCGACGACGTCATCAAGGGCGTCAGCTTCCTGATGCGCGCGCGCACCGTTGACCGCATCGTGGCGCTTGATGACTACGACGTGGAAATGGTGGCGACCCTGCGCGAGCATCTGCGCCTGCCCGGCATGGGCGAGACCACGGCACGCTACTTCCGCGACAAGCTGGCCATGCGCATGCGCGCACGCGAGCGCGGCATTCCGGTGCCTGCTTTCATTCACGTGCTCAACTATGACGCCCTCCGCCAATTCATGGCGACCGTGCCGCCGCCGTGGGTGCTCAAGCCGCGCTCCGAGGCCTCTTCCGTCGGCATCAAAAAAGTCCACGCCGCGGATGAGCTGTGGCCGTTGCTCGACGCCCTCGGCGACCGCCAATCCTTTTATCTGCTGGAGCGCTTTGTGCCCGGCGAGGTTTATCATGTTGATACCATCATTTCCGAACGCAGAATTGTTTGTGCAGAGGTGCACGAGTATGCCTTGCCGCCGATGAGTGTCGCCCACGAGGGCGGCGTGTTTGCTTCGCGCACGGTGCTGCGCGGTTCAGCGCTGGAGCGGGCCCTGCAGGTGGAGAATGCGCGCGTCGTTGCCGCGCTGGGATTGGTGCGTGGGGTCACGCATATCGAATTCATCAAAAGCGTGGAAGATGGCCGGTTCTATTTTCTTGAAGCGGCCGCGCGCGTCGGCGGCGCCAACATTGTTGAAATGGTGCAGGCCGCCACCGGCATCAATCTCTGGGCGGAATGGGCGCGGATCGAAATCGCGCAGGGCGAGGAGGAGTATCGCCTGCCGGAAATCCGCCGGGACTATGGCGGCGTCATCATCTCGTTGGCCAAGCAGGAGTGGCCCGACACCTCGGCCTATCAAGCTCCCCAGATCTTTTATCGGTTGCACAAGAAAAACCACGTGGGCTTCGTCTTGGGCTCACCCGATCGCGAACGCCTCCTCTTCCTGCTGGAAGAATACCGCCGCCGCATTTATGCGGATTTCTTCGCGGTGCTGCCGCCCTCGGACAAACCGACCAGTTGACGCGAAGGCACGTTTGCCCATTTCCGCAAAACCCTGCCGACCAGTGTAGTCTTCGAGCCGCGTCCACCGGACTCCCGCGCCGCAAGCCGCCGGGAAGCCTTCAAACACAACTGCAGCACTGCTTCAAAGTTGCGGGTGCCGCCACACCTCGGGAACTCGAACGCTCTTGCATTTCGAGCCTTGACTTTCTTGCAGATGCTTTCTATGTTCACGCCATTTTTCGCCCCATTGCATTGGGATCGTCGCGAGGTGAGTCATGCTGAAAGAACTGCTGGTCCCGGACATTCAAGAGCTGATTCGTGACAAGGCCTATTCGGGTCTGAAGGACGGCATCTCCGACTGGGAAGCGCCGGAGATTGCCGAGCTGCTGGCCAGCCTGCCAGTGGAAGATCAACCCATTCTCTTTCGGCTCCTGCCCCGCCAGACTGCCGCCGAAGTGTTTGCCTATCTGCCCCCGGAAGAGCAGGAACGCCTGCTGCAGAGCCTGAACACGGAAAACACCCGTGCCTTGTTGGGTGAACTCGCGCCCGATGACCGCACTGAGCTGTTCGGCGAACTGCCCGCGCAAGTGACGCAGCAATTGCTGAATCTGCTCTCGCCCGAGGATCTCAAAGAGGCGCGCCACCTGCTCGGCTATCCCGAAGAAAGCGTCGGCCGTTTGATGACGCCCGAATACGTCGCGATCAAGCCGGAGTGGACCATCGGCAAAGCGCTCGAACACCTGCGCCAAAAGGGCAAGGATGCCGAAACGATTAACACAGTCTATGTCGTCGACGACGCCGGCAAGCTCATCGATGACGTGCGGCTGCGCAAATTGATTTTGGCGGAACCGACCGAAGCCGTGGCTACGGTGATGGACCGTCACTTCGTTTCGCTTTCCGCCTATGACGATCGTGAGGATGCCGCCAAGCTGATGCAAAAGTACGATCGCGTCGCGCTGCCGGTCACCGACTCCGAGGGCGTGCTGCTCGGCATCGTCACCGTCGACGACATGCTCGACGTCGTGGAGGAGGAAGCCACGGAAGACATTCAGAAAATGGCCGCGGTGCAGTCTCTTGACGAGCCCTACATTCAGACCGGCTTCTTCAGCATGTTGAAGAAACGCGGTGTCTGGCTCTCGCTGCTGTTTCTGGGTGAAATGTTGACCGCCGCGGCAATGAAGTATTTCGAGGGCGAAATCGAGCGCGCCGTGGTGCTCGCGCTTTTCATCCCGCTCATCATCAGCAGCGGCGGCAATTCCGGCTCGCAAGCAGCCTCGCTGGTGATTCGTGCCATGGCATTGGAAGAGATTCGGCTGCGGGATTGGTGGCGAGTGATGCGGCGGGAGCTGGCCTCGGGCTTCGGTTTGGGCTCGATCCTGGGCACCATCGCGATCCTGCAGGTGCTCTTGATCCCCAACAACGAGACGCTTTACGGCGAGCACTATTTGCTGGTGGGCTTGACGGTGGCTTTCAGCCTGGTGGGCGTCGTCATGTGGGGCACACTCACCGGCTCGATGCTGCCCTTCATCCTGCGACGGCTGGGCTTTGATCCCGCGGTGTCATCGGCGCCGTTCGTGGCAACGTTGGTGGATGTCACCGGCCTGATCATCTATTTCTCCGTGGCGCTGCTGATTTTGGGCGGAACCTTGCTGTAGGCCCACTCTGCCGAACGCGGGCGAGTATTTCTGTGCGGCAGAGGGTTGACGCTCTTTACGAATTCTCTCGCGGTAAATGTTGGGTCTCCGCTGGGAGATCTTCCTACCCCGGCTGAGCCGAGGTTTTCGATGCAACGGCCAAGCCGTTGCAGGAACGTTCTTATTGAAAATTGAAAATGTTCCCAGCTCGGCTGAGCTGAGTTTTCGATGCCACGGCTAGGCCGTTGCAGGAGTATTCTTATCAAGAGATCACAATCTTCGACAGACTCAATCCAAAAGGGTGAGCATGAACTCAAGGCGAAGCGGCTGTTGGCACGTTTGCACGATGATCCTGTTCGGCTTGCTATCGCCGGCGGCGGAATCCGGTCTCCACGCACAGGAAAGCCTGCGCGATCGTGACGCGCTGCCGGCCGTAGAAGCGCCGCCCGGGCTTGCCGCAGGCAGAGAATTACATCAAGCCCTGACCTCGCCCTTTCGGATGTCGAAAAAAGAAAGCGTGCGGATGCTCGGTTTTGTGGCGGTCACTGCCGGCGTGTATTTCTTGCTGGATGACCTGATTGATGAAGAGTACGCCCGCGAAGGGGACAACATCTTCTATCCCGCGCACGAGCTTGCTGAAATCGGCAAGGCCTATGACCAGGTTTCCCCAGTGGCCTTCACTGCCGGTGTCACCGCCAGCCTGCTTGCCGGCGGACTGGTGTTGCAGGATCAGAAGCTGCTGCAAACGACCAAACTGGTTGTCGAAGCCAGCGTGCTGACGCAAGCGCTCACCTACCTCGGCAAGCACGCGCTCGGCCGCGCGCGGCCCGACACTGACCAAGGTCCGCATCATCTCACGCCGTTCAAGAACAGGGGAAATGCCTTTCAATCCATGCCCTCGGGTCACGCCAGCAGCGTATTCGCCACCATGACGGTGATCAGCAAGCAATACGATCGCTGGTGGGTGCGTATTCCGGCATACACCTTCGCCACGGCCGTCGCGTTTCAACGCATGGAAGACCGGCGGCATTGGGCCTCGGATGTGCTGGCTGGCGGCGGCCTGGGCTATTGGGTGGGAAGCACCCTCGTGCGCGCCCATGCACGGCAGCCTCAAGGCGCTTCCTGGCGGCCGGCTTTCGGCACTCGCGGCCTCGGTCTCGCGGTGGCATTCTGAGAGAGAAAACTCATTCGTATCGTGCGCCTACGCCGGCTCGGGAAGGAGTCTCCGCGCTGACATGTCCTGGTTGATCTTTGCCCTGGGCTCGGCTGTGATGAGCGCGGTAAGTGATACGCTCTGCAAAAAGGCGAGCCAATCCGCCGATAGCTGGGCCGTGACGTGGGTGCGATTTGGCTATTCCTCCATTTTTCTGCTGCCCCTGCTGCTGTTCGTCGACATTCCGCCGCTGGATGCGACGTTTGCGCTCACCGTGGCGGCGCTGCTGCCGCTGGAGCTGACCGCAGCTTCGTTGAGCATGCGCGCGCTGCAGCTTTCACCGCTTTCGCTCACCGTGCCCTATCTCGCCTTTACTCCGTTGTTCCTGCTGGTCGTGCCGACGGTGCTGTTGGGCGAGAAGCTCAGTATCCGCGGCGCTGCCGGCGTGGTTTGCATCGTCCTGGGCGCCTACTGGCTCAATCTGCAAAACAACGCCGGCACACCGCCGGCGCGCGGCCAGGATTTGAACGGCAGGAAATGGCTGGCGCCGGTGCAGGCGCTGGCGCGCGAAAAAGGCTCCCGCCTGATGCTACTCGCTGCCGCGATTTACAGCCTCACTTCGACGCTCGGCAAAGTGGCGGTGCAGCATTCCAGCCCGATTTTCTTCGCGATCTTCTATTACCCGCTTGCCAGTTTGGTAATGCTGCCGGTCACCGCGTTGCGTTCGCGCCGGGGCTGGCTATTCGCCCGCGGTCAGGTGCGGCTCTTTCTGTTGATCGGACTGGCGGTCACGGCGACCGTCTTGTGCCATTTCCTGGCGCTGAGCCGCGCCGAAGTCGCTTACATGATTTCCGTCAAACGGACCAGCATGATCTTCGCCACCTTGCTGGGCTGGTGGTTTTTTCATGAGGAGAATGTTCCGCGGCGGCTGTGGGGTTGCAGCGTGATGCTCGCCGGCGTCATCCTGATAGCATCCGCGTGAGAGAGAATGGCGTGCTGCCCCGCAGGCCGCGCTCCGCGGGCGCGGCCGTCACACAACGGCCTGAGTCTGTCGCCGTTGAAACGCCGCCAGCCGGGGATGCATGACGGCGCGCCACAGCGGCGGCACCAACGCCAGCAGCATCATGCCGGCATAGCCGGTCGGCAGTTGCGGGCTTTCATCGAAGTGACGCAAAGTCTGGTAGCGCCGTTGGGGATGAACGTGATGATCCGCATGGCGCTGCAGCTTGAACAGAAAGTAGTTCGTGATTCGCTGATCCGCGTTCCAGGCGTGCGTCATGTTGACCCGCTCATAGTGCCCGGGCGCGAGTTCGCGGCGCTGCAAACCGTAATGTTCGAGGTAATTGACGATCTCGAGCAAAGTGAAACCCACCACACTCTGGGCAAAAAAGTAGGGAACCGCCGGCCAGCCCAGGATTCCACCCAGTAGCACGCCAAACAACACCGGCAGGGCGGCAAACCAGAGCATGCGATTGTGCCGGCTCCAGAGTGGTGTTCCCATGCGTTCGAGACGCCGCCGCTCGAAATCCCACGCGCTCCGCCAACTGTTGATCACCGTGCGCGGATAGAAGGCATACACCGATTCGCCCAGGCGCGCCGTGGCGGGATCGCGCGGCGTCGCCACGTTCACGTGATGCCCAATGAGATGTTCGAGCGCAAAATGCATATAACTGACCGTCAACAGCAGCACGTGGCCCAGCGCTTTTTCGAAGGCATTTTTTTTGTGAAACAACTCATGCGCCACGGTGATGCCGATACCGCCCGTGGCAATGCCGACCGATACCACCAGTCCGAGCCATTCCACCGGTGTCAACGCCGCGTGCGTGACAACATACCCGCCCCAAAGCACCAGCCCCACCTGCACCGGAACATAGAGAAACGTGATCACCCGAAAGCTCATCTTCTCCGCCAGCTTCTCCAGCTCAGCCAGCGGCAGATTGTTGCCCTCCGCGCCGGCCACCAAGTCGAGCAGCGGAATCATGACAAACGCAATCACCGGTGTCAGAAAATGGAAAACGCCTCCCCACCAATGTCCCACCACCGCGCTGAGCGGCACGATGAACGCCAGCAAATAGGGCCACGGCTTCATGTCTTCCTCCTTGATGAAATTGGATTTTGCAGAAAAGTAAAAAAGGTCGGGGCATCTGCAAGGGAATTCTGCCAGTCCCGCAAGCAAACATTCGAACCGCGGCTATGCTGCGAGCGCAACGCCACAACAGCAAAAAAGCTGATTCAGCACTGTCAGCGACTCTGCGGCTTCGGCGATGATTTCGTGTCCGCGTAGGAATTGTTTGTGCAGACGAGGGCATTTGCAGGTAGCTTTTTTATCCAGAATTTTTCGGAAAGGCAGCGCAGGACTGCATTGCCGTGCGACGAACTGTTGATCAAAGTCCCAATCGCCGCAACGACGATTTTGCACGCCACAGCGGAAAGTCCGGAGAGAATTTCTCCGCGGCTGTCCCACGCCGTGCTTAGGAGGATTCAGAATCACGAACCGTTTTGGTTTGCCCGTTTGCTGGATGAACTATAAGCAAGGGAGGAACTTAGCCGTGAGGCAGGAGCTTGGTATTCGATGTCTCGACGTTCTCGGCGCGAGCGCCGGCCTGTTGCTCGCGCTGCCGTTGCTGGCAGTGGTGGCCGTATTTGTCAGAGTCAGCTCACCCGGGCCGGTTTTTTGCCGGCAAGTTTATGCCGGTGTTGATCGCCGCCGCCGCCAGCGCCGCATCATGAATCTGCCGCTCGCGGCTGACCGCCGCCAGCCGGAGAAACGGAAAAAGGATTTGCACGGCAAGCCGTTCACGGTCTATCGCTTCCGCACCACCCATTGCGGCGCCGCCAGGGAGGAGCTGGCGACCTTGCCCTTTGCCAGCGAGCTGTATACCACCAGCATTGGCAGGCGGCTGCGCGGCTGGCGACTGGACGAGCTGCCCATTCTGTGGAATGTTTTGCGCGGAGAAATGAGCTTGGTGGGGCCGCGGCCCGAGCCGCCCGGCTTGACCGGTAAAAGAGCCAACGCGCGAATTGACTATCGCAAACGGCAATGCGTGAAACCGGGACTCATCGGTTTGGCGCAACTGTGTGCCAGCCCGGGCTACACGCCTGCTGAAACAGCACGCAGGATCGACTTGGACTTGTACTACGCCACGCACCGCGACTGGCGGCTGTATTTGCGTATTCTGGCAGCGGCCGCCTGCCGGGTTGTGGGCAGTGACAGGCATGAACTGTTGGCGAATACCGCCAACCCGCTCCGCCTGTGCCGGCCGCAGGAGTCGAGGCAACTCGTGGTGGAAAAGAAAAAATGACGGCCAACGCGTGCGGCACTGTGTATGCGGCAGGATCCTCCCGGCAGAAGACTGCGCCGAATACCACAAAACCTCTCAGCGAAACTGTCCGGCTGCGCCAGAACAGGGAGATCTTCGCCTAGTCATTGGCAGCCGCCTCCGCGCCGCCTGTGCCTCCAGCCTGGGCGTCGCCTTCTGTCCGCGCGGAGAGCAATTTGCGTTTCTCCCGCGCGAGTGTCTCTTCCAGCCACTGAATCGCTTCGTCATCGGACTGGCCGCGCGTCAGGTAATGTTCGGTGACGATCTCAGTGATTCGCTGGTTGTGCTTGAAAGCGGGATTCAATTGCAGAATGGTCTTGTAGAGCTGTAAGGCCTGTTCGTCTCTTCTTTCCTGCATGAGGTAAATATCGGCCAGCGAGCTGTACAACCGCAGGCGGTGGGGTGAACGCTTCAGCATTCTTTCGTAGATGCGGGCCGCCGCCGAGATATTGCCGCGCATGAGTTCAAACCGCGCTCGCGAAGTGGGGAGCAGCCCGATGAGTACGATCAGTCCCACGCTCAGCACCGGGAGCAGGTAGGCCATCAGCCGGCCGGCGCGGGTGGAAATCGGGCCGACGCGTGACAGTTCGACCGTGTTGAGGTTGGCGCGCGCTTGCACCAATTGATCGGCCGCGTTCAGATAGTTGGGCCGCACCAATTGCAGCTTCTCCAGTGTGATGACGGCATGAATCCAATCCTGTTTCGCCATTGCCACTTGTGCTTCCAGGTAGAGCGAGTCGGCCCAGGAAGAGGGCACCATGATGGCGTTGTACTCATCTTGCAACACCGAGTCGGGCGGTGTGCGTCTGTTCTGCTGTCTGGCGCCGCTGTCTTGTGCGGCAGCGGTGGCACACAGGATGATCAGCAGGAAGCCCAGCGCCCGGCCGCGAGGCTTTGCTGCAAAAGGCATGACCGTCGGCATGATTGATTTGACCTCCACCTATTGCCCAAAAACAAGAAGGCGAACATGCGCACCGTTCTCCCGCCAGGGGAGGGGGCGATTTCGCCTTCAGCTTGCAGGCCCGTCGTCCTGCACGGAAAGGCAACTCACAGCGACACCGTGAGTCCACGAGCAGTTTATCCTCTCGTTTCTAACCTCAAGACCGGCACCTTGCGGAAAGCGGCCGCGGCGCTGCAAGCGTTTGGCGTTGCGGGGTTTCCGCACTTGCCGGCATTGCATTGTATGGTTGATGGCATAAGTGTCGCTGCGACGCACGCGCCTCGGCTTTGATTTCCCGCGAAGAATGACCCTGCGGCAGGTTGGGCCCGAGATTCCTCGCCCGGGCAGCGGTGTCAGGGGTGTGCGATATCCTGCGTTCGACTTCTTTGCGCCGCCGGGTGTTGGCTACACTTCTGGAATGGGATGAAACGAAGCACGCGAACTGCCGGTTCGGTGTCTCAATACGTCTGACCAACCACCGATTCTGATACACTCCTTTACGCTGGTTTGCACCATCAATTGCGACTGCGCTGGCGCTCCTTCGCCGTCCGCGGCGGATTTCACCGGCATGAGGCCACAGGAGCCACGGCAATCAGCCCTTGGTACCCAATGCCCTTCACCGGGCGCCTGCCCGCCGCGGTTTTTGTGGTTGCACTGGCAAACGTGTTGTGGCTGGCGGCATGGGCAGGACAAAGCACGCAAAAAGGAGCCGGCCGCGAAAGCGGGGAGAAGGCTGACCGGAAACACGTTTTCACAGGGGACGCGCGCCATTTTTGACGCTGATCACGAGCTCGGCAGAATTGTAGTGGCTGGATATGGAATGGCCGCTGCCACGCGCACTTGCGCCGGCGCCGGCTTGTTTGAAGAGGAGATGCATGCGAGCACTCGAGCGCTTCCTTGTGGCTTGGCTCATCACCTGCGGTGCGGCCGGATTGCAGGCGCAGCCGCAAAACCGTGAAGCCCTGCAATGGTTCAGCACCGGCATCATGGCGGCCGACCTCGACAAAAAAATCGAGGCCTATCAGCGCGCCATTGAGCTGGATCCGGCCTATGTCGAGGCCTTGTACAATCTCGGCATGGTCTACAAATCACGGCAGCAGTATGACCAGGCGGCGCAATTTCTCGGCCGCGCCTACCAGGCCCGGCCCGGCCAGACCCAGACCGCGCTGCGGGTTCAGATTCTCTATGAGCTGGCGGCCACGCAGTTGAAGCTCGGTCAATTGCGCGAAGCCGAGCAGGGCCTGCGCAACGCCAAAGCGCTGGCCCAAGACCAAACCATGGCGAGCCTGATCTCGTTTGAGCTTGGCCGCTTTCTCCATCAGCGCCACCGCCATGCCGAGGCTCTGGCGGAGTTGCGCGCCGGCATGTCTTTGGAACCGGACAACCGACTCAAGTTCGCAAATCTGATTCTGGCCGTGGAAAGGGCGCAGCAGCTTCAGACGCTCTATGATCAGGCGCAGCAGGCGCGGCAGGCCGGCCATCTCACCGAGGCGCAGGCCAAGTTGGCGGAAATCATCGCCGCCGATGCGAATTTCAGAGATGTGCAGGAGCAATACCTTAGCCTGCAGGCCAAACAAAAGGCCGACACCGACAAGGCTGCCTTCAATGCGCTTTATGAAGAGGCGCGCAAACTGGAGAGCGCAGGAAAGATCGAGCTGGCAGTGGCCACTTATGAGAAGCTCGTGAGCCAGGCCGTGGTCTTCAAAGACGCGCGCACCCGGCTGCAAAACTTGCAGCAAGAACTCGAAACGCGCCGCTCGCAGGAGACGCTGGAAACGCAATACACTGCCGGTTTGGCGGCACTGAAAGCCCGCGACTGGGCGCGCGCCACGATCATCTTCGAAAAAATCCTGCAAACCGATGCCGGATTTCGGCAGGCGCGCCAGAAGCTCCGTGAAGCGCAAAGCAGTCTGGATCGGGAGAACTCCGAAACCGTGCTGGCCCGCTTCTATGCCGAAGGCTTGGCGGCAATGAAACAGGGCGATGTGCGCGCGGCTCTGGTGGCCTTCGAGAAAGTACACAAGATCAATCAAGACTACCGCGATGTTGCCAGCCTGCTGGCGGAAGTCGAAGAGATGATGGCCAAAGGTCCGGTGCTGCGCGCGCCGCGAACGGCGGTGCTGGAACAGGATTCGCTTTATCGCGCTGCCCAGGCCGCGATCCAGCAGGAGCACTGGACGGAGGCGGTAAGGCTGTTGGAGCGGCTGCAAGCCGCCGCGCCGGATGACCCCGTGCTCATTGATCTGCTCGCCCAAGCGCGCGCCAACCTGCGACTGGTCGTTCCACCGGCGCCGGCTGCAGCGCTGCGATCGGGTCCGCCGATCTTACTGATCAGCAGTGCGCTGATGGCGTTGCTGATGCTGCCGGTGATCGGTTTCTTCGCGCTTTCGCCCACGCTGCGGGCGCGGATCGCGTTGATGCGCGGCGACTACAACCGCGCCGAGCAAATCTATGAGAAGCTCCTGCAGCAGCATCCCGGCCGGCTGAAGCTCTATCCCTCGCTGGCCAATATCTACTTGCTCACCGGCCGGCGGGACGAGCAGGCGCTCAAGGTCTACAAGACCATCCTGCAACTCAACTTGATTACCTCGAATCGCGACGAGATCAACGCTGCGGTCGCGCAAACCTACCTCTCGCAAGGCCGGATGGACGCCGACGCCATCAAGGTCTTTGAAGACATGCTGCAAGCCGAGTATCGCAAATCCGAGTTGCTGACACGTTCCCAACACGGCAGATCCTGAGCGGCAGACCTCCGGCGCTGACGGCCGCTGCCGCCGCGCCTGCCCTCAGCCGAACCATCACCACTCTTCCAGGAGGTGATCCGATGCAAGCCAAGTCCTGTTCTTCTATCTTCACCGCTTTATTGCTGGGCTTGTCCGCCGCAGTTGGATTTGCCCAGGTCAGAAACCCGGAAGCTGTGCGTTGGTACAATGCCGGCGTCTTGGAGAAAGACGTCGCCAAAGCCCTCACCGCATATGAAGCTGCGGTCACGCTTGACTCCACGTTTGTGGAGGCGCTGTTTGCCCTCGGCTACGCCCATAACAGCCAGAAGAACTTCGTACCAGCCGAGCGTTATCTCAGTCGGGCCGCCCGCTTGATGCCGGCAAACATGAAAAACTCCTTCAAGGTCAAAATCTACTATGAGCTTGCCAACGCGCAGCTCAGCAAGGGCGATTTGAACGCGAGTGAAGAGTCCCTGCGCAGGGCCCAGTCTCTTGCCAAGGATAACAAGCTCAAGACCAATATCACCTTCAAGCTGGCGCGGCTGCTTTGCCAGCAAAATCGCATGCTGGAGGCGCTCACTGAGCTCAAGGCAAGGCGCCAAGAGGATTCGAAGAACAAGGACAGTTTCGACAGTTTTATCGCGCTGATCGAAAAGGAAATCGCTGCGGCCCAAACACCGCAACCGGCCCAGGCGGAAAGCACGGTCGCGCTCGCGGCCGCCTCGGCCACCGCGGTCGAACCGGCCGCGGACTCGCAGCGCGCCGCACTGCCGGCGGTAACGCGCCAGGAAACGCCCGCGGCGGCGGAAGCAAAACAGACCGCGGAGGAGCTTTATCAACAAGCCGTGGCGCTGGAAGCGGAAAACAATTTGGAACTGGCGCAGGCCGCCTATGAGGCGCTGTTGCAGCGCATGCCGAACTTCAAGGACGCGCGGCTGCGCCTGCAAAGCACGCAGCGCCGGCTGCTCGAAAAGCAAATCGCCCTGGAAATCGAGCAGAAATACACCGAAGGCCTGGCGGCTCTCAAGGCAAGTGACTGGCTGGGCGCGATTACCGCCTTCGAACGAGTGCTCGAACTCCGGCCCGATTACAGCGAAGTGAGTCAGCATCTCGTCGAAGCCCAACGCCGCCTGGATCAGGAGAACACCGAGGAAGTGCTGGCGCGCTATTACGGCGAAGGTTTGAGTGCGATGCGCCGCGGCGATCTCGGCCGTTGTTTGGTGGCTTTCGAAAAAGTGCGGCGCCTGGACCCCAACTACCGCGAGGTCGCCGAGCTGCTCGCGCAGGTGGAAAGCGAAATTCAAAACCAACGGCTGGCAAGCATGACGCCGGCAACTCTGCTGGGTGCTTCAACGACGGTGGATTCCCTTTATGACGCGGCGCTGCGCTTCATGCAGCAAAATGAGTGGAAGCAGGCGGTGGTGACGCTGGAAAAGCTGCGCATTCTTGCTCCCAGCAACGGTGAGATCAACCGCTTGCTGGCCCAAGCCCGCATGAATCTCAGTTTCTTGGAAGCGGATATGGCGAGCGTGGACGCGCGCGACGAGACGCGCCGGGTGTTGACCACTGCTGGAATGCTGATTGCGATCATTCTGGTGCCAGTGCTGTGCTTCTTCGTTTTTTCGCCCTCCGCGCGCGCCCGCTTGCATTTGCTCTTCGGCGATTTTCCCGGCGCCGCGCGCTTGTATGAACGCCTGATTACGCAGAAGCCCGGCCGGGTCGATCTCTATCCTGCGCTGGCAAACATCTATCTGCTCTCCGGCCGCCGCGATGAAAACGCCATGAAAGTGTACAAGACCGTCTTGCAGCTCGATCTGCCTGTGCAAAACCGCGAACAAATCAATGCAGTGTTCACCCAACACTACCTGGTGAACGGACGCGGCGATGCCGACACCCTCAAGGCGTTGGAGAGCGCCATTCACATGGAACTCAATCGCAAGAGCGCCCGGCGCGAATCCTGAGTCGGAGGGGTGTTCGGGGCGGCAGGACGGCGTTGCGCAAAGGTCGTGCGGCATCTTTTCTGCGGTCCAATTGCGGCCGCGCGCGCGTGGCGGCGGACAGCTTGTCTGCTCGTCACCGCGATTTCTTATTGCGATCGGGACTGAACCGGGCAAGCGAACGGCTGGCCCTGTCGGTACCGGCTGAAAAAAATACTTCACGCTTTCGCAACTTGCATTTCCTTGCGGTAATGATTTCTGGATGCAAATGGCAAATCTCTGGTCATCGGTCATGAAGGACGTTGGGATGAAATACCACCTGGCCCATTGCGGCATGCTGCTCTTGTTGTGTTTGTTGCTGCTGCCGCCGCTTTCGGCCCATGCCCAGTCCCGCAGCCCGGAGGCCAACAAATGGTTCAAATCCGGCCTGCGGCAGAAGAATGCGGAGCTTGCCATTGCCGCCTACCAGCAAGCCATCGCGCTGGACCCGAGTTTTCAGGAAGCGCTGTACAATCTCGCGCTGTTGTATCGCAAACGGAAGGACTATGCCCAAGCGCGGGACTTGCTTGAACGGGCACGGGTGCTGGGCGCCGATCCTGCCAAAGAGGACTGGCGATTCAAAATCGTTTATGAGCTGGCTGCCCTCAACCAGCGACTCGATGATTTGGAAGGTGCGGAGGAGGCGCTGCGGCAGGCGCGCGACCTTGCCGCCGATGCCAAATCGCGCACGTTGGTGTCATTGGATCTGGGCAGATTGCTCTATCAACGCGGCCGCTATCGTGAGGCATTGGCGGAATTGCAGGAAGGGCGGCGCAACGCAACCGCCAACCTGGCGGAATTCGACAAGCTGATCCCCTCCGTCGAGGAGGCGGTGCAGCTCTTTGAGCTTTATCAAGAAGCGGCAAAAGAGCGGGCGCGCGGCAATCTCAACAATGCGCTGGCGCTGCTGCGGCAAATCGAGGCGCAGAAGCCCGGTTTCATGAATGTCGGCCGCGAAATCGCCGCCCTGGGCGCGAGTCTGGAAGCTGCCGATCGCGAAGAGGTTTTCCATCGGCTCTATCTGCAGGCGCAAAGCTATGAGGCCGACGACCGCCTCGAACTCGCCATCACCACCTACGAAAGCCTGCTGCAGTCAGCTCCCGGCTACAAGGATGCCGAAGCCCGGCTGCAGCGTGTGCGCCGGCGGCTGGATGACAAACAGCGCTTGCTGAACGTGCGGCCGTGGCTGGCGCGCATCCAGGCGGACACTGGCCGCGCCGTACTCGAAGCCCGCGCCCGGCGTTACTACCTCGACGGCCGACGCGCCCTGGCCAGCGGCAACTACAGCCGCGCGTTGGTAGCCTTCGAAAAAGCGCGCGAACTCAATCCCTACGATACTGAAATCGATACCCTCCTGGCGCACGTGCGCAACCACCTGTTACCGGCAGCCACCGTCTTGCCGTTTGAAATGGTGGACGCGCCGGTCGCGGTCGAGACGGCCACTGGTGATTCTGCTGTGCGGGCTGCGCCAGATTCCGCCGTCCCGATTCCCGAAATCATGCCGGTGACCGTCGAACCTGCCATCACGCGGTTTCCCGACGATGACACCAGCCTGTATGCCCAGATCGAGTTTGCCCAAGAAGAGGAGGAAGCGGTCGTGGCCGCCGGTCTCAATTGGGGCATGATTCTCTTTGTCGCCGCGATCGTAACGGCGCTGGTGGTGTTGCCGTTCAGCGGCGTATTTCCGCATTCCGATCAGGTGCGGGCGCATGCTTTTCTCTTCCTGCGTGATTTCAATCGCGCCGCTTCGATTTACGAAAAGCTGCTGCAGCAGAATCCCCAAGCCACCGGCCTTTACCCACGCCTGGCGGAGATCTATCTGCGCACCGGTCGCACCGATGGGAATGCGCTCAAGGTCTATGAGAGTGTTTTGCAGATGAGTCCGGCCACGCGCAACTGGGACAGGATTTCCTCGATTGTGGCGCAGAGCAAGCAGCAGAGCAAGCGAGCGGCCGCGCCGGACGAGGCCGCCGGCCGCAACCGGAGTCACCCTCCGCCGCGCGAACAGCGGCGGTGAGCGCGCCGTTTTCCCTCACCTTCATCCAACGCACCCCACGGATTTCCCCGATCCTCTTGTGCCTTTCTGCAGCCAATACCTTTGGGGGTAAAATATGTAGAATGGACTCGTTGCAGTGGCGGTGAGGAGAATTCGCGCCGAAGCCAATCATCTTGCACATGCTGTTGCCGGTATCCCGGGATCGGACGCCGGTTCCCGTAGCTCATCTCAAGGAGGCTTGCTGTGACGTCACGACAAGGTCATGACTCACGAGGGCGGGTCATCGCACTCGCTCTCTTGTTGGTGTGGCTGGTGCCCAGTCTTTCCCGGGGGACGGACGTTGCCGGTCGCCAGTCCGGAACGTGGGATCTGGCCGGCAGCCCTTACCTGGTGACGGACGATGTGAATGTACCGCAGGGAGAGACTCTGGTGATTCAAGCCGGCGTGGTAGTGAAGTTTGCCGGCGCGTTCAGCCTCAAGGTGCACGGGGTTCTGCTCGCCAATGGCACGGCCGCCGACCGCATCGTTTTCACCTCGGCCTTCGACAACGAGTTTGGCTGGAGCGGTGTGGCCAGCCGCCGTCTGCCCACGATTCGCGACTGGCTCGGCCTCGAGTTCTTCGGAGAGGGTCAACCCGGCTCGCAACTTTCCTTCTGTGTGATTCGCTACAGCGACCATGCCGTCATCGCCAAAAACGCACAGCCGGCACTCAAGAATCTCATCATTACCGACTGCGACGTTGACCGGCTGCTCATCAACGGCCGCGAGGTTCCGGTGCTGGACGGCATCGAAAGCGACTACAGCACGAGTCGGGAAACCGTTGCTGCCCCCGCCGGTTCGCCGCCGCGGGAGGAGGCGCACATGCCGCTGGCCGAGGAGAAAAATGGCGGCGAAACGGTTGCCGCCTCGGCTTTGACTGCCGAAGCCACCGTGCTCGGCTTCGTCAGTGATGTCGAAACCGGCGAGCGCCTGCCCGGGGCTAACCTCGAGCTGATTCCGGAAGGCATTGCCGGTCAGGCCACGGGCACGGTCTCCGGCCCCAACGGCGAGTTCGAGATCAAAGACGTCATTGCCGGCGTTTACACCATTACCGCCTCCTACCTCGGCTATGAAAAGAAAGCGCTGCCGCAGGTTGAGCTGTCACCCGGCATGACCAAGGCGCTGGAAATCTCGCTGCTGCACGTCGGGCTGCAACTCAATCCCGTCATCATTACGGCCTCGCGCCGGCCAGAGAAGATTTTCGAGGCGCCGGCTGCCATCTCGCTGCTGGAAAGCGCGCAGCTTCAGTCCAAGTCCGTGCTCACACCGCTGGAGCACATCAAAACTTTGCCGGCAGTAGACTTTGCCAACACCGGCATCAACCAGGCGAACATCGTGGTGCGGGGATTCAACAATACCTTTTCCGGCGCGCTGTTGGCGCTGACCGACAACCGCATCGCGGGATTGCCCTCCTTGCGCTTCAATGCTTATAATCTGATTCCAGTCGCAAACGAGGATTTGGAGCGCATCGAAGTGGTGTCCGGTCCGGGCGCTGCCCTCTACGGTCCCAATAGCGCCAACGGCGTGGTGCATCTCATCACCAAATCACCGTTCGGATCGGAGGGCACCACCCTCAGCGCCGGCGGAGGCGAGCGCATCGAATTCATCGGCTCATTCCGCCACGCCAACAGTCTGGGCGAGCGCCTGGGCTACAAAGTTTCCGGGCAATATTATCAAGGCGTGGACTGGTACTCTCGCGATCCGGCCGAGCCGGAATTTTTCGAAACCGGAGGCAAGCGTGTGCCCGCCCCCGGCCGCGATTTCGACGTCGAACGGTTGAGCCTTGATGCCCGCCTGGATTTCCGGCCGCTGTCAGGCATGACCGGCATTCTCTCCTCGGGATTCAGCCAGGCCAGCGACATCGAATTGACGGGCATTGGCGCGGCGCAGGCGCGCGATTGGCGTGTCTACTACGTGCAAGGCCGGCTGTACTACAAAAATCTCTTCGCGCAGGCTTACTTCAATCAAACCGATGCCGGTGACACCTATCTGCTGCGCACCGGCGCGCCGATCGTGGATAAATCCAGCCTGATGGTGGGACAAGTGCAGCACAGCTTCACGCTGTGGCGCCGCCACCGCTTCACCTACGGCCTCGACGCGCTGCAGACCAAGCCGAACACCGGCGGCACCATCAACAACCGTCACGAACCGTTCGACCGCATCGATGAGCGCGGCGCGTTTCTGCAGTCGGAAACTTCACTCTCCTCCCGGCTCACCGTGATTTTGGCCGCACGCGTGGATGATCACACCTTCATCAAAGACAAAGTGATTTCTCCGCGCGCCGCGCTGTTGCTCAAACCGCGCGAGAATCATACGCTGCGCCTCACCTACAATCAGGCATACAGCACGCCTTCCGCCAACAATCTCTTCCTGGATATTCTGTCAGCCACAGTGCCGACCAAAGCGATCAACCCTGCGCTGGAACCGTTGCTGGGGCCGGTTTTCTTCAATCTCTATGCGGAAGGCACGGCGCCGCGCATGGGCGGCTTTGCGCGCACCAGCGCCGGCGGATTTACTTTCCGGCGGGGCGCAGATCAGCGGCCTCAGATGATTTCACCTTTCGACCCGGCGCCGGGTGGCGGCAACGGCTATCTCGCGCCCGATGCCAATTCCGTGTGGCCGGCCTTGCGCAACTTGGTCCTGGCCTCGCAGCCTGCCGGCCCGGCGCGTGAGGCGCTGGCGGCGGCGTTGCCGCGCACTCTGAGCGCGAACGTGCCCGGCGTGTTGCGTGCGTTCAATCCCACCGCGCGCGCGTTTGACTTGCCGGTTGCCACCGTCGCGGACATTCCCCTGACCAAGCCGACGATCACCACGACCACGGAACTCGGATACAAGGGTTTGTTCAGCCAAAAACTGTTGGTGGGGGTGGATCTCTATCGTTCGCGCGTGAGGGATTTCATCGGCCCGCTGAATGTGGAAACGCCCCATGTGTTCGTCGATCCGGCAGCGCTGGCGCAAGTGCTGGCCAAAGATTTGAAGGCCAACGGTTTCTCGCCCGCGGTCGCAGAAGCGACGGCGCAAGGCATTGCGCAGAACCTGGCGAATCTCCCCATTGGCTTGATTTCACCGCAAGAGATTCAAAGCGCAACAGAAGTGATCATGACCTATCGTAATTTCGGCGATATTTCATTCTACGGCGCGGACCTGAGCCTGGGCTGGTTTCTCAATCGAAGCTGGCGGCTGGGTTTGAATTATTCCCATGTCAGCCGGGATTTCTTTGCCAAAAACGGCCGCCAGCCGCATGACATCGCGCTGAATGCGCCGCGCAACAAGCTCAGCGCCAGCGTCCGTTTCACCGCGCTCAGCTCCGGCTTGGAGACCGAAACGCGGCTGCGCCACGTTCAGGGCTTTCCAGTCAATTCCGGCGTCTATATCGGCGCGGTACAAACCTACACGGTGGTGGATTGGGACATGAGCTTCAACCTCAGCCGGAGCACCCAGGCCTTGCTTGCCGTGCAAAACCTGCTGGATAGCCCCTACCGTGCATTCGTGGGCGCGCCGTTGATCGGCCGGATGATGACCCTGCGGCTGCTGCAATCACTGTGACGCTGTGCCGCGATTCTCCGGTTGTTGATAAAGCTGTTCCACACGCGCACTTGCTCGCGCACGATTTTCTGCTGCACTGTTTTGGGGCTGCGCCTTCAGGAGGAGTGCGAGCCATGCCTTCTCCCGCAATGAGATTCCAGTGATGGAGTTCGCTGTGATCACGATCGGTTGCTTATGAGCCTGCCGGCGAGATTTGCCATGCGACAGACTTTGCTGCAAACCTGCCTCGGGGTCGTGCTGATCCTGAGCCTGACCGGACCCGCCGCGCCACAATCGCAGAACGAACGTGCGGCCCGCCTGCTCGAAGCCGGATTGCGGGAATCCGCACCGCGCAACAGAATCTCCGCCTTCACCCGCGCGCTCGCGCTCGATCCTGATTTTGTGGAAGCGTCATACAACCTCGGCCTGGTTTACAAACAATTGCAGGACCACGTCCGCGCGGAGCAATTCCTGCAGCGGGCGCGGCAGAGCTGCACCGCCAAGACCAGCAAGGATTTGCAGCTTGCTGTGCTTTATGAACTCGCGCTGACCTGCAAGCGACTGCACAAACTGCCGCAGTATGAAGACGCCTTGCGCGCCGCGCAAAGCCTGGCGCGCGCAGAACAAATCGGCGGAACCATTTCGTTTGAGCTGGGACGGTATTTCTATCAACAAGGCCGGCTGGACGAGGCCCTGGCCGAGCTGCGGGAGGGGCAGAGGCTCAACCCCGCGCAGGCGCAGCAGTTTGCCAACCTCGCGCGTTTGGTTGAGAACGCCCGGGCGGTGCAGCGCTTGTGGGCCAACGCCGAACAGGCCGAGGCCGCAGGCCGCCTGCAAGAAGCGCGCTCCCTGTTCGAGCAGATCTCGGCGCAAGCGCCGGATGATGAAAACGCCCGGACCAGGCTGGCAGCGGTGACGGAAAAACTGCGGCGGCAGCAGGAGGAAACCGTCTGGCAGGCGCTGTATCAGCGGGCGCAAGCTTTGGCCGCGGCAGGCAAGTGGGAGGAGGCCATCAACGCGTATGAAGGGTTGCTGGAAAAGGCCGGCGACTATCGCGAGGCCCGGGCGCGCTTGCGTCAAGCACTCGAACAACTCGAGCTCTCGCAAGCGGCTGCGCAAAGGCAGCGCCAACTCGAGGAAGTGGAGGAGCTTTATGATACCGCGATGAGCGCATTCAACCGGCAGGAGTGGGCGGCTGCCATCGCGGCCTTCGAAAGGATAACGGCCTCCATGCCGAATTTCCAGGATAGCGCCAGCCGTCTGGCCGCGGCCCGGCAAAACCTAGCGCAAGAAACTGCCGAAGCCGGGGCGGCGGCTCTCTATGAAGAAGGCCGCGCCGCGCTCGCGTTAGGCGACTGGCCGGCCGCTGTGCGCGCTTTGCAGCAGGGCGCGCGCCTGGATCCCTCCTACAAAGACATCGCCGTCTTGCTGGCAGAGGCGCGCCAGCAGCGCCAACAATCCCAATCGCCACGAGCGCCGGCGCCTGAATCCGGGCACGCCCGCGTGCTGCATGATTCGCTCTATGCGGCTGCGCGCACGGCCATGGCAAACGAAGATTGGGGCCGCGCCATCCTGCTGTTGGAGAAGCTGCGGCGGACCGCGCCGCAGGATCCAAACCTGGCCGCGCTGCTCGCGCAGGCCCGGGTCAATCTCACGTTGGTGGCTTCGGAATTGCCCAGCGTGAATGCTGCCGGGGGATTGGGCAGCGCCTTGTTCATCGGCGGCGCAGTGACCGGTTTGATCCTGCTGCCCTTGCTCGGTTTCATCATGTTCTCACCGGAGGCACGGGCGCGCCTGCATCTGCTGCACGGCAACTACGACGCTGCCGCCGGCGTCTACGAAAAGCTGCTGCTCGACAAACCGAATCGCGTGAGCTTCTATCCGGTGCTGGCAAGCATCTATTTGCTCGCCGGCCGCCGCGATGAAGCCGCGATGAACATCTACAAAACCGTCTTGCAGTTGAATCTGGCAACCCGCAACCGGGAAGAGATGAGCACCATCGTGGCGCAGGCTTATCTTTCACAAGGCGTGAGGGATACGCAGGCGATCAAGATTCTCGAAGAAGCGTTGCGCGCCGAAGTGCGCGGCCGGAGCCAACGGCCGGTGGCGGGCTGAATCCGGCTGGGGCCGGCGCCTCGATGGCAATCGTCGGCGCGCCCAAGGACTTGCGCACCCTCCGGCGGCGCGGCCGCTGCACCTCGCCTCAAATCAAAGCAAGTTCTTCTCGAAGGCTTTGGCAATGGCCTCCGCCTGCGTGTGCACGTGCAGCAGCTCATAGATTTTCTTGATGTGGCATTTCACCGTGTTTTCGCTGATGAACAACTCCTCGCCGATGGTGCGATAGCTCTTTCCCTCCCGCAATTTCTGCAAGATTTCCCTCTGCCGCGGCGTCAGTTGCGGCCCAGTCTGGCTGTGTTGAAATGAACCCACCACCAGCCGCGCGATTTTGGTGCTCATCGGTGCGCCGCCCGCAACCACTTCCTGCAAACTGGCCAGCAACTCGGCCGGCGGTGTGTGTTTCAAAAGATACCCGCACGCGCCGGCACGCAGCGACTCGAAGATCAAGTCATTGTCCTCGTAGATCGTCAGCATCACCAGGTCCATCTCAGGCCACCTCGCCTTGATGCGGCGCACGCCCTCGATGCCCGACATGCGGCCGGGCCGGAACCGGATGTCCATCAGCACCACTTCCGGCAGATCGCTCTCCAGCCGCTGCAGCGCGGCTTCGCAATCGGCGTAAGCGCCCGCGCAGGTGAATCCCGGCGCTCCGCCGATAATGATCGCCAGACTCTCGCGAATTTCGTCCTCGTCTTCAACAATGGCCACTCGAATCATGCCGGTATCGCTCTGCTGAATCGTTCAGGATTGATCGGCGGCCACGGCAGGCGCGTGCTTGCCGTTCCTTGGCCGCCAGTGGTCAGCGCGGGCAAGCTCGGCGTGGTCGGCGCGGCCCGCCTCCGCGGCCGGGATCTTGGCCACCAAGCGAATCGCCGTGCCCTTGCCCTCCCGCGAGATCACCTGCAGTTCTCCCTGCACGGCGCGGGCACGCCGTTGCATATTGTAAAGGCCCTTGCCCGGCGGACAGCGGCCGGCATCGAAGCCCTTGCCGTCATCGCTCAGCGTCACGGCATATTGCCCGTCGGCAGCGGCAAACGCGAAGCGGACCTCGCGGCAGTCATCCCGCGTGTGTTTGAGAATGTTGTTCATTCCCTCCTTGAAGATGCAGGTGAGGTTCTGGCGGACTTCCATCGGCAGCACTACCTGCTCCAATGCGGGCGTGAGGCCTTCCAGCCGAAAGCGAATGCCGGTGCGATCGAACAGTTTCTCGCCGAAGTCCTTCAGCTTGAGCGCGGCATCATGCAGGGTGTTTTCAGCGGGATCCAGCGACCAGATGAAGTCACTGATGTCTTTGTGCAGGCTTGCCGCCACCGCCATGATGCGTCCGGCATGCTCGTCGAGATCCTGCGCGCCCTGGCGCAAGCGCGCCTGCAGCACGCCGCAAAACAGCGAAATCTTCGTGAGCTTGTGGCCCGATTCGTCGTGAAAATCCGCGGCGATTTGCCGGCGCACACGTTCGCGCTCCTCGCGCCGCGCCTGCTCCACCGCCTGCCAACGCGCCATTTGCTCCTCGTTTTTGATCCGCGCGATTTCCGCGACCCGGGCGCGCACCTGGCGCAGCCGCGCCCGATGCCAAAGCGCCAGACTCGCGGCCAGCAGTATGCTCACGCCGCCATAGAACCACCATGTCCGCCAGAACGGCGGCGTGATCACGAGCGCCACTGCCGCGCCGGTTTCATTCCACACCCCGTCACCATTTGACCCTTTCACGCGGAAAACATAGCGACCCGGCGGCAGGCCGGTGTAGCTTGCGCTGTTGCGCGTGCCGCACGCAATCCACTCACGGTCGAAACCCTCGAGGCGGTAGGCATATTCGTTTTTCTCCGGCCGCGCGAAGTGCAGTGCCGCAAACTCGAGGGTGATGAAATTTTCGTCATGCCGCAGCCGCAGTGGCCGGCCGGTGAGCGGCCTGGGCTGGTCGAACACGCGCAGCGAGGTGAGGGCGATTTGCGGGGCCAGCGTGTCGGGCGGCAGAAGTGCGGGATGAAAGCGGTTGAATCCGTTGATGCCGCCCCAGAACATCTCGCCGCCGGCACCTTGGCAGAAGGCGCCGAGGTTGAACATGTTGCTTTGCAGACCGTCGGCCACCTCGTAGTTGCGAAACTGCCGCGCGCGCGGATCGAAGCGGCTCAATCCTTTTTGCGTGCTGAGCCACAGCCCGCCGGCCTCCGCTTCGAGTATGCCGCAAATCACGCCGTTGGGAAGCCCGTCCGCCTCGGTAAAAATCTCAAAGCGCTGATGCGCAGGATCGAATTTGTTCAGCCCGTCGCTGGTGCCGACCCACAAGTTGCCGGCGCCGTCTTCGTGGAGGGCATAGACGTAATCGTTGCTCAAGCTCGCAGGATCATCGAGGCGGTGGCGATAGGTGACAAAGGTTTCGCTCTGCCGGTCGAATCTGCTGAGGCCACGATAGGTGCCGATCCACAACACGCCGCTCCGGTCTTCGTGCAGCGTATGCACGAAATCATTACTCAGACTGCCGGGATTCGCCGGGTCATGGCGATAGTGCTTGAATTGCGCGCTGCCCGCGGCCAGGCGGTTCAATCCGCCGCCCTCGGTACCCACCCACAGGTCGCCGTAGTGATCCTCGCAGATGACGCTGACGTTGTCGTGGCTCAGGCTGTGCGCTTCCTGCGGCTGGTGTCGGAAATGGGTGAACCGCGTACGGCTGCGATCCCATCTGCTCAGCCCGCCGCGCAGGCTTCCGATCCACAGATTGCCGTGACGATCCTCCCGCAGCGAGGTGATGAAGTTCGAGCGCAAGGCAGCCGGTTTGTCCGGCCTGGCGCGATGATGAACAAAGCCGCCGCCGGCCCGCGCCGGCAATTCATTGAGCCCGCCGCCAAACGTGCCGACCCAAAGCGTGCCGGCCCGATCTTGACAAAGCGCACGCACATCATTGTGGCTCAAGCTGGCATCATTTGCCGGCTCGCGTTGCACGAGCGCGATGCATTGCTGGTGGGGCACGAGCTTGGCAACACCGCCCTGGTAGGAACCGATCCACAAAATACCTGAGCGATCGTGACAGAGCGCAACCACGGCATTGCTGCTTAAAGAAAAGCGATCGGCGGGATCTTGCAGATGGCGGTGGAAGCGGCCGGTGCTGCGTTCCAGTTTGTTGAGACCGGCCGCGCTGGTGCCGATCCACAGATCACCATCGCGATCCTCGACCATTGGCCCAATTTCATCCTGACTCAGGCTGAAAGGATCCGCCGGATCATGACGAAAATGGATGAACGCCGCGCCTTCCGGCGTGGGCGCGGCCGCGAACACACTGTCCTTTGAATGCTGCATTCGGTTGAGGCCGCCGCCCAGCGTGCCGATCCAAAGCGTGCTTGCCTGATCTTCATAGATTGAATTGACGGCATTGCGGCTCAGACTGCGCGGGTTGTTGGGATCATGCCGAAAGGTCACGAATTCACTGCGGGCGCGATCAAACAAGTGCAGGCCACCGCCCAGAGTGCCTACCCACAGCCGGCCGCGCCGGTCGACCTGCAGGCTGCGCACAATTGGATTGCCGGAGCGGCCGGCAACCAGAAATTTGAAAGTGTAATGCAAAAACGCGGCGCGGGTGGGAATGCGCGCGCCCTCCTCTGCTTGCTCGAGGCGCGTGGCGCCAGGCAGGCGATCCAGCCCACGATTCGTGCCCACCCAGAGATCGCCGGCAGGATCGCTGGCAATCGCCCACACGGTGTTGTCACTCAGGCTTGCGGGATCTTTCTCCTCATGCAGAAAGCGCGTCGCCGTCTCAGTCACGGGATCGAAACGATTCAAACCGCCGCCCCACGTGCCAATCCACAGGGCACCCTGCGCATCTTCATGAATCGCGATGATGTCGTTGAATGACAGCGAATGCGGATCGCGCGCCTCGTGGCGATAGCAGGTGTAACGCCGGCCGTCATACTTGACCAAGCCGTACATCGTACCGAACCACATGAATCCGCTGCGATCTTGGTGGATGGCGTACACCAGGTTGTGAGAGACACCTTGTTCGAGGGAGAGAGGTTCGAAGCGAAGTTTCGGCGTTTGGGCCGGCGACTTCGCCGGCAAGCTGAGTGCAGCGAGAAGCAGCAGGCAGGCGTGCCTGCGCACTGATTGCGATGAGTTCATCACGCTGATCGTGGCCTCGAGTTGGGTGGATTGTCTCGAATTGCTTTCGTCCGCGCGCCAATTGTGCAGTTCCAAGAAAGAGGACGATGAAGGACGGTGGTGAAAGGACGTCTCCCGCAGACATTTTGTTCAAATGCGCCGCGCAACGTCGCGCTGCCGCAAGTTGCCGGGCACAGTCGCGCACGGCCGGCACGCGTGCAATGGCGGGCCATTGGACTTCGCGTCTGCACCGCCGTGACGTTTCACGGCACCAGGCGCCGCGCGACTTCTCTCTTGAAATAACCGTTGGCGAGGTAGAGGTACAAGTCCTTGCCCGGGCACACGGTGCCCTCGGCCACGTCTTTGTGGCCTTTGATCACTTCGACCGGTAGATCATAGGTGCGGCACAACCACGCCATCAGCTCGACCACCGCGCGCAATTGCTGGTCATTCGGCCTCTGCACTTCGAAATTTCCCAATACACAAATCAGCGCGTGGCCGGTGGGATCATATGCCGTGTTGGTGTCGCCGGGAAGGCGCAGATCGCGGCCGGCGTAGATTTTTCCCTGCCAGTCGATCAGGAAGTGGTAGGGGAGGTCGATCCATTTCTTCTCGCGGCGTGACCAACTCTGCAGGTTGCGCAGATACTCGGCGGTGTCTTGGTCGGGGGGATATTCCTCGCCGCCGTGATGAAGTGTGATGAACTTGATTTGATGCGTGCGGAAAGAGTCCGCTATGGCCTGGCCGCCCCATTGCGCGACGGAGATGATTTCCGGAGCTGCAGACCGGGCGGGGGAGTGGTGGTGCGGCGTGCAGCCTGCTGCGAAAGCCAGACCCGCCAGCACAGGGAGAAGCCTCGCATTGCGGTTTTTCATCGGTCGGCCGGTGAAGGTGAGATTCTGTTTTGGCCAAGTTGTCGAATTGCCGGCCGCTTGTCAAGCGAAATTCTGCTCTCTATTGGTCGATCTGCTTGAACATCACCGGAATGTTCTTGTCCGTTGGCGTACCGATTTGAATCAACTGCCAATTCTTGTCATACTGCGCGATCAGGCGTTGCAGGCAGTAGGCGCGCTGCGCCGGCGGCTCCTCACACTGCTCCCAGGCGAGGATCTCAACGCGGTAACACAACCGGCGCTTGCGGCCGTTGATTTTGACTTCGACTTCGATCTGCTGATCCGCCTCCACGGCAGGCAGTTGAATCGCAATGGCAGGCATGCTCGGATCTCCCAAATACGGTCTATTGCGTTTCTTGAATGGGTTTGTTCAACGCTCCTCGCGCACGATGCGGCCGTCGAGCAAATGAATCGTGCGCTTGCCGTAGGCGGCGTTCTTCTCGGAATGCGTCACCTGCACGATGGTGGTGCCCTCCTGGTTCAATTTGCGGAAGAGTTCCATGATCTCTTCGCCCTGCTGCGAGTTCAAATTGCCGGTCGGCTCGTCGGCGAGAATGAGTTTGGGCTTCACGATCACCGCGCGCGCAATGCCCACGAGCTGCTGCTGCCCTCCGGAAAGTTGATGGGGGAAGAGATCCTTCTTCGCGACGATCTGGAAGCGGTCCAGCATGTCGGCCACCATGCTCTTGCGCTCTGCCGCCTTGATCTTTTGGTAGAGCAGCGGCGTTTCCAGGTTCTCGTAGACCGTCAGTTCATCGATCAAGTGATAGCTTTGAAACACGAATCCGATGCAGTTTTTGTGCAGCTCCGCGCGTTGTTTTTCGCTCAACTGGTGCACGGGCTGGTCGAGAAAGTAATATTCGCCCTGGCTGGGATCATCCAACATGCCGAGTATATGCAGCAGGGTGGATTTGCCCGAGCCGGACGGGCCCATGATGGTCAGGAATTCGCCCGGTGTGATTTCCAAATTGACATCCTGCAGCACGAAAGTCTTGACGAACTTGTTCGAATAGTATTTGAACAGGTTGTTCACACGGATCATGATTTTCTCCATTCATCGGGGTGATTTCTCGAAAGAGTACGTCAACCTCAGGCTCATTCATACCGCAAACTCTCCACCGGATTCGCCGTCGCGACGCGGTACACCTGCGAGCTGACGGTGATCAGCCCGATCATAAAAACAATGGCGCCGGCCAGAACGAAGTGCCACGCTTGCAGGTTGACATGATAAGCAAAAATGCTGCTCATTAAAGGTTCCAGACTGAAATAACCGCCCAGCGCCGCCAGGATGCTAGCCACTACCAACACAGCTACGATTTGCCGATTCAGCAACTGCACGATGTGCGCCACTGAAGCGCCCAGCACTTTGCGAATGCCGATCTCTTTGGTGCGCTTGACGATGATGAGCGAGCTGAGCGCGAACAAACCCATGACGGCGATGGCGATCGCCGCCATGGAGATGTAGATGAATAAGAGCTTGATGCTGCCATTGACCTGCACGGCTTCGGCGAGCACTTCATCCTGATAGAAGCCGGCATACGGAACATTGGGCGACAGGCGCTGCCAGATCTCGCGCAGAAATTCGTTGGCGGCTACGACGTTATGCAGATCGGTGCGCACAACGAGATAGCGAAACTGCTCGGGATCGGTCAAGCGCAGTGCGCAGGCTTGCATTGGCCGCCAGACACTGCGGTTGTAGAAATTCTTCACCACGCCGATCACGGTATAGCGCACGCTGTCGATGGTCACCTGCTTTCCCAACGGCTCGCTCCAGTTGAAATCAGCCGCCATCTTTTCATTGACGATGAGCGCTTGATCTTTATCAGTCGCGAGATTCGGATCGAAACTCCGGCCCTGCACGAGCTGCATGCCCATGGTCTCGAGATACTCGGCGCCCACGCTCAACACCGCCACTTGGTGCTTTTTGCTTTCACTCTCCGCTAACAATCCAGCCTGGTTATAGCCAACCTGATGGCGCGTTCCGGAAACGCTTTGGATGCTCGGATTTTGCTCGACGGCATTGCGATAAGCTGTATAAACGTTCGCGCTCCGAAGCGGAACCGCGATGGTTTGTTCGGCATCGAAGCCCAAATCCAGTTGCTCGAAGAAGCGCGCGTTGTGGGTAAAAACGATGCCCGCAATGATCGTCATGGTGGAGAGCGCAAATTGAAACGTCAAGATGCTGCGCGTCAGCCAATTGGCGCCGCCAAGTTGTTGCTTGCCTTTCAAAATGGCGACCGGACTGAAAGCGCTGACGTATAACGCCGGATACGCGCCGGCGGCGAAGCTCATGAACGCGAGCAGGCCGATCAGAAAAGCGAGCAGGCCCCAATTCTCACGATAATTTAAAACCAGATCGAAATCAGTCCACAGGTTGCTGTAAGCCGGCACCAGCCATTCCGCCAATCCAATGGCGATCAACAGGGCGATGGTACACAACAACAAATTCTCGCCGATGAATTGCGCGATCAATTGCCGGCGCAGCCCGCCCAAAACTTTGCGCACGCCGACTTCCTTCAGGCGCAGCGCTGAAAAGGCCAGCGAGGTGTTCATGAAATTAAAGCATGCCGTCAACAATAGGAGCACGGCGATGATGGAGGGCGCCAGAACGGCCGCCGGATGCACGCCTTCTTTGAGAATGTCATTGGTAAGGGCGCGGGCGCGTTGCGAGGCTTGCGCGAAGGGATCAAAATACAGCCGGGCGATCTGGAAGTCCGGCGAAGCGGCATTCTGCACCGCTAGATAACGATCAAGCTGCCGCGAAATGGCGGCGATCTCAACAGGAGACGCAAGTTGAATGAAAGTTTCGTGCGCCCAATTAGCCCAACTTTCTTGAGGTTCGTTGCTGACCTCCGCCAGCACGGCGTACGGAATGAGAACATCGAATTGCAAGCTGGAATTGGCTGGAATTTTTTGCACCACGCCGCCGACAAAGAAATCACGCGTTTTGCCGCTGCTATAATGGATGGAAACCTGCTTGCCGAGCGGGTCGTCTTCGCCGAAGTATTTCAGCGCCAGGTCTTCACTGATGAACAGCTTGCTTTTATCGTGAATGGCTTCGTGGCTGCCCAGCTTAAGCGGAAACGTGAACATTTCAAAAAAGCTTTCATCGACGTAGTAAGTCACTTCGTTGAAAATCTTGTCGCCGTATTCGAGCGCAGAGAGCGAGTACACCACCCGCGCCATTTTCTCGACCTGCGCAAAATCCCGCGCCAGCGCCGGGCCGAGCGGCAGCGGCGTGATGCCATAGTTTTGTTCGCGATCATTGACTGTGACCGTCGAGCGCGCGACAAATATGCGTTCAGCGTTCTCATGAAAACGGTCGAAGCTGCGGCTGTAATCATAGTTGAGATACGCCACCACAGCGCATGCCATCGCTACACTCAGCGCGACGACGTTGATAACGGCGTATAGTTTGTTCGCGATCAAATTTCGCAGGGCGATTTTGAGGTAGTTTTTGAACATGGCAGAGTCCGAAGTCTTTTGGTCCGAAGTCCGAAGCCAATTACCGAAGTCCAAAGTCTTTTGCCCGAGGTCCGAAGTCAGTGATTACATTATTTCTCACTTGGGACTTGACAGTAATCACGATCCTAATTATTTTGGAATATAAAACTCCAAAATGGGTAGCAAAATGGAATCATATATTCCAAGATTTTTTCAAGCGCCGCAGCAAAGTTTTTTCCTGTTCGGCCCTAGAGGAACGGGGAAATCGACCTTCTTGAAGCAGCACTATCCCGATGCGCTGTGGGTGGATCTGCTCAAGCCGGATGTTTTCCGCGCTCACCTCTCCCGACCGGAGCGCATTATCGAGCTGGTGCGCGGCAATCCGGAAAAGAGAGTCATCATCGTTGACGAAGTCCCAAAAGTGCCGGAAATCTTGAGCGCCGTTCACAGTCTAATCGAGGAAAAAATCAAAAGAACCTTTGTGCTGACCGGCTCGAGCGCGCGCAAGCTGAAAAGAACCGGCATCGATTTGCTGGCTGGGCGCGTGTTACTGCGAACGCTTCATCCCTTTCTGTTGTCGGAATTGCCCACTCCTCCATCCCTCGCTCAAACTTTGCAGCTCGGCCTTTTGCCTATCGTGATTTCGGCAAAGAATCCGCGCGACGTTCTCAAAGCGTATGTTTCGCTGTACGTTCGCGAAGAAGTCCAGACCGAGGGCCTCGTTCGAAACCTCGGCAATTTCTCGCGTTTTTTGGAGGCCGTCAGTTTTTCGCACGCCGGCTTGTTGAATGTCAGCAACGTTGCCAGAGAATGCGGCGTCGAGCGCAAAGCCGCCGAAGCCTACATCCAAATTTTGGAGGACATCCTCTTGGCGTTCAAGCTTCCGGTGTTCGCCAAAAGAGCGCGGCGCGCGGTGGTCGCGCACCCTAAGTTTTATTTTTTCGATACCGGCGTTTTTCAAAGCCTTCGTCCCCAAGGGCCTCTCGACCGGCCAGAAGAGATTGCCGGCGCGGCGTTGGAAGGCTTGGTGGCGCAACACCTTCGCGCCTGGAACGCTTATCGCAACGACTCCTACGAAATCTTCTTTTGGCGCTCGCGCGGCGGACTCGAAGTTGATTTTGTGCTCTACGGCAAAAGCGGCATCCACGCGATTGAAGTCAAAAATACCAACCGCGTGCGCCCGGAAGATCTCCGTTCTCTGCGCGAGTTTCGCCAGGATTATTCAAAGAGCCAGACCATTTTTTTGTATCGCGGCAAAGACAAGCTCTTACTCGATCACGTCCTGTGTATACCCTGTGAATTGTTTCTGAAAGCTCTGTCACCGCAAGTTGATCTCGGCGATATTGTGGAGGGCAGAGGGCCCAGAGCTTAGGGTGGAGCGCTTGAAGCATCTTTTTCTCATCTTTCTCCGCTTTTCGTCATCTGCCCTTCGCTCACTCGTACCGCAGCGCCTCAACCGGCTTCGCAATTGCCGCTTTGATCGCCTGGAAACTCACCGTCAGTAATGCGATGCCCAATGCGCCGGCGCTGGCAAGAACGAACGTCCAACCGTCAAGATTGGCGCGATAGGCGAAACCTTGCAGCCATTTGTGCATGGCGTACCAACCGACCGGCCAGGCAATGAGATTGGCGAGCAACACGAGTCTTATAAAATCAGACGACAGAAGAGAAACAATACTCGTCACCGAAGCGCCGAGCACTTTGCGAATGCCGATTTCTTTGGTGCGCCGCGCGGCGGCAAATGATGACAATCCGAACAAGCCCAGGCACGCGAGAATGACGGCGATGATGGTGAAGTAGTTGATCACCTGCGCCAGTTTTTGCTCGCCGCCGTAAAGCTGCTCCAGCTTGCGGTCGAGAAAAGTACATTCCAGCGGCCAGTCCGGCGAGAAGGTTTTCCACGCGTTTTCGAGCGTGGCCAGGCGCTCAGCGAAATTGCCCCCTGCTATTTTGACAGCGTAATAGTCATACCAGTTTGCATACGTCAACACTAGCGGCTTGATTTCGTGGTGCAACGACTCGAAATGATAATCCTGTATCACACCGACGACGTAGCCCGATTTGCCGATTTGATTGGTGCCGGGCGCAAAGAGCTGCATCTTCTTGCCGACGGCATCGTCTTTCCAGCCCAGCGAAGCCGCGGCTTTTTCATTCAACAGAAAAGCCTCGGCTTGATCCGACGGCGAAGTGCGCGCAATGCCTCTCCCCAGCTTGATTTTGATGCCGGCAGTTGCGAGAAAATCATAATCGATGAGCAGCAACGGCAGCATTGCCGGCTTGTCGATGGAGCCGCCTTCGGGAACGAAGCGATAGCCGAACGCGCCCTGTCCGGGAATATTTGAAGTGCCGGCAACATTGCGAATGCCGGGATCTTTCAACAACTCAGTGCGGAACGCCTCGAATTTCACATTCACCGCCGGCCGCGCTTTGACGAACAAAACTTGTTCTTTATTGAATCCCAATTCTTTTTCTTGCAGGAAACGCAATTGCCGGTGCACCGCGCCGAGGCCGATGATCAGCACGATGGAGATGGCGAATTGCGCCACCACCAGCGCTTTACGCAACGTTTCATTGCCGCCGCTCGCCGTCGTTGTTCTCCTGAAATTGCCGACAGGATTGAAACGCGACATGAAGAACGCCGGATACAAACCGGACAACACGCCGACAAACAATGCCAGGCTGAGGATGAGAAGAAGTCCGGTCCAATTTCCCAGAAAGTTGATTTCCAACTGCCTTTCAGTGAGTTGATTGAACGCAGGCAACAACAGCTCGACGAGACCGGCGGCGAGCAGCATGGCGACCAATCCGGCGATGGTGCTTTCGCCCAGCATCTGGGCCACCAGTTGCGATTTTCCCGCGCCGACCACTTTGCGCACGCCGACTTCCTTCGCACGCGTGCCGGATTGCGCGGTGGAAAGGTTGACGAAGTTGATGCAGGCGATGACGAGAATCAGCACCGCGATGGCCGAAAAAATGTAGACGTACAAAATATGGCTGTTCGGCTGAATTTCGTTGTCGAGGCGAGAATGCAGATGAATGCTCGTCAACGGCTGCAGCGAAAGCGTGAGGCCGCCTTTGATGCGGTCGGGAAAATATTTGGTGACAAACGTCGGAAATTTCTCGGTCAGACTTTGTGCGGCATGGTCGTTAGACAACAACAAATAGGTCCACGCGCCGGTCCAAAACCACTGATTGTGGCGTCCGCCCGGGCCGTTCTGGCTTTCCCAGAGATTCAATTGAAACTGCAGCGGCGCGAGGAAGTCGAACTTAAAATGCGCGTTGTTGGGGACGTTTTTCATCACGCCGGTGACTTTGAGATCGAATTGCTTTTGATAGCGCAGCGTTTGGCCGAGCGGGTCTTCATCGCCGAAGTATTTGCGCGCCATGTCTTCCGAAAGCACAACGCTGTTCGGCTCGATGAATGCGGTTTTCTCATCGCCTTTGATCAAGGGGAAGTCGAACATTTCGAAAACGGCGGGATCGGCGAAGAAAAATCTTTCCTCGATGAATTGGCGGTCGCCGATTTCGATCATCGGGAAATCGTCGTTGCGATAGAAGCGCATCGCTCTTTCGACTTCCGGAAAATCGCGCGCCAACGCCTCCGCTGCCGGAAACGGAATGGAAGGCTCACGATATAACACGCCATTCAAATCCAGATCGAGCCGGACGCGGAAGATCCGATCAGCGTTCTGATGAAACTTGTCGTAACTCAGCTCGTGCAGAACGTAGAGCGTGATCAAAATGCAACACGCCATGCCCGCTGCCAGGCCAGCGATGTTGATGGAGGAATAGACGGCGTTTTTCTTCAAATTGCGCAGCGCGATTTTGAGGTAGTTTTTGAGCATGGCTGACTCCAGTTATCAGTTATCAGTGTTCAGTGATCAGTTGACTGGTTACTACTGAACACTGATGACTTATTACTTCTTCACTCATAACGCAGCGCATCCTTCCCGAGAATCGAGATCTCCGCATTGAGAGGTCATTCGTATCTCAATGCCTCCACCGGATTCGTCATGGCGGCTTTGAGGGCCTGCAGGCTCACGGTCACAAAAGCAATCGCCAGGGCGGTTGCCGCAGCCAGCAAAAACGCCGTGAGGCCGAGATCAACGCGATAGGCAAATTCTTCGAGCCATCTTCTTGCGGCAAAGTATGCCGCCGGCCACGCAAGGAGATTGGCAAACAGCACGAGCTGCAAAAATTCTTTTGAGAGCAGTGCAATAACGCCGGACGTCGAGGCGCCCAAGACTTTGCGAATGCCGATTTCTTTGGTACGGCGCTCGACGGTAAACGCCGCCAGCCCCAGCAGGCCGAGACAGGCAATGCCAATGGCGATCGCGGCAAAGCTGCCGAAAATTTGGCCGACTTTTTCATCGGCGCGATACAAGGCGTCGAGGCTTTCATCCATGAAAGCGTATTCAAACGGCCAGGCCGGCGAAAGGCGATTCCGCGTTTGTTCCAAAGCAGCCAGCGTGCCGGCAACTTCCTCCGGACGAATGCGCAGGGTGATGGGCAGAACATGCTCGGGATCATAAATCATGACCAGCGGCTCGATCTCACGGTGCAGTGAGGTGAAATTGAAATCCTTGACTACGCCGAGAATCGGGCCGGTGCGGCTGTCGCCGCGCCGCAGCCGCACGTTCAGCGCCGCTTCCGGCGTCTGCAATCCCATGGCTTTGACGGCAGCTTCGTTGACGATGAACCCTGTTGTCGAATCGCCGGCAATGGCGCGCGAGAAATCACGGCCGGCGACGATTTGCATCTCCATCGTCTCGATGAAGTCGGCGTCAACGTACAATTCGGACATGAGCCACTCGCTTTGGTCGTCGCCTTCCGGCTGAAACGTGCTTTGCCCGAGAAAGGCCCCGACGAAATTCGAGCTGGCGGTCGCGCTCACAACACTCGGGATCTTCGACAACTCGGCCTTGACCATCTCGGTTTTGCCGGACAGCCCGCGATCCCGCACATTGATCCCCAACAGATGTTCTTTGTTGAAGCCAAGATGCCGCGCTCTAACAAAACTGAGTTGTTGAAATACCACGATCGTGCCAACTAACAAGATGATCGCAATGCCGAATTGCGAGACGACGAGCACGCGGCGAAACAGCGCGGCGCGCTGGCCGGATTTCAAAATGCCCTTCAAAACCGTGGCCGGCTGAAATGCGGAAAGAAAAAAGGCGGGATAAGATCCAGCCAACACGCCAACCAGGACACCAACGCCGAGCAAAGCCGCCAGGACGAGCGCGTCGGTGCGATAGCTCAATGCCATAGTCTTTCCGGCAAAATCGTTGAACGCCGGCAGCACCAGCTCGACCATGACGAGGGCGCACAGCAACGCAAAGAAAGCCAACAGCAGTGATTCCCCGAGGAATTGTTTGAGCAATTGCAGGCGATGGGCGCCGAGCACCTTGCGCACGCCGACTTCTTTCATGCGTTGCGCCGCGCGGGCGGTGGCGAGGTTCATGTAATTGATGGCGGCGATCAAGAGCACGAAAACGCCCACAGCCGAAAAGATGTAAATGTAGGCAATGTCGCCATTGGCGCTCATTTCGGCCACCATATGCGAGCGCAGATGGATATCGCGCAGCGGCTGGAGAGAATATGAAATGTTGGCCAGCGTTTCTTCGCCGCGATATTTTTTGGTGAACCCCGGCAGCTTTTCATTCAGCGCCTGCGGCGAAACGCCGTCTTGCAAGCGAAGATAGGTCCACAGCAAATTGACTCCCCACTTGTTGATCCAGGGCTCGTCGTTGAATACCGTGAACGTGGCGAGCGCATCGGCGCGGATGTGCGAATTGAATGGAATATCCTGCATGATGCCGGTCACCGCATAGTCGTAGCGATTATCGAATCTCAATACCTTGCCCACGGGATCTTCCGCGCCGAAGTATTTTTTCGCCATGCTTTCGGTGATGACCACGGAGCGCGGCGTCGCCAGCGCCGTCTCCGGATTTCCACGCAGCAAGGGGAACGCGAAAAGCTTGAAGACATTCGAATCGGCATACGCGATCCGTTCACCGAAGAATTTCTTCGCGCCGAAGCTCACCAGATGGGTACGCGGCCGGACACGCACGGCAATTTCGACCTCCGGAAAATCATGCGCCAGGGCCGGCGCCACCGGCGCGGCCACGACCGCCACTTGTTGCGCGGAGCCGCTGAAGCGCTGTTCCTGCACGACGCGATAAATGCGATCGGACTCGGGATGAAATGAGTCGTAACTCAGCTCGTCGCGCACCCAAAGCAAGATGAGTATGCAACATGCCATGCCAATGGCCAGGCCCACGACGTTGATAAACGAGTAGCCTTTGTGACGCAACAGATTGCGCAGCGCGATTTTGAGCTCGTTTTTGAACATTGTCGACTCCGCTTGTCAGTGACCAGTCATCAGTTATCAGTGGTCAGTCATCAGTCTTCAGTTACTGATCACTGGTTACTGATTACTGATTATTGATCACAGGCTTCGCCTTCAGCTCCCACAGCACGTTGACGATCTTCCACTCGCCGTTCCATTTGGCCAGGTGCATGTAGTCGATCCAGCCGGACATGATGGCTTTGGCGCTGGCGGTGTTTTGAAAAATGTCGAGGATGAAAACGTCTTTTTGTTGCTGCGCGAGGGGCGTATCTTTGCCGCCGCCGCGTTTCACGCCTTGCACCAGGCTCATGGCGCTCATTTGTTCGAGCCGGCTTCTGCCGCTTTGATCCGTACGCACAATGCGCTTCGCCAGCTCGGGATGCAGCGCGCGTTCCATGCGCTCGGGGTTACCTTCATACCAGCCTTCGACATAATCCAACGCCGCTTTTTTGATCGCGGCGGAGTCTGCCGCGGTTTGCGCATACAGCGGCAAAACCGTGGTGATTACGGCAAACATGAATGCAGTGACAATAATTCTCATGAGTGAGTCCTTTCGTTATGTTTCAACACCATGCAAGAGCAGCCTTGCCATGCCATGGTCATTCCGTGTTGCGCAGCATCGCTGCGGGATTTACTCGCGTCACGTTCCACGATTGCCGGCCAACCGCAAGCGCGGCAGTGAGCAAGACGATGAGGCATGCCAGTAAAAATGGCGCGAGGCCGGGCGTGTAATTTCCAACAAAAGGCTCTACTGCACGCAGCAAAAGGCGCGTCGCGACGAAACTCAACGCCGTCGCGAAGGCGCCGGCGCCCAACAGCAGAAACATAAACTCGCGATTGATCAACAACAGAATTTGTGCGACCGAAGCGCCGAGCATTTTGCGCACGCCGACTTCCTTCAAGCGCCGGGCGAAATGTTGGGCGGCCAGGCCGTACAAACCCATGCAGGCAATCATCAGCGCGAGGCCGGCGATGTAACCGAAGCTTCTGGACAGCTTGCGCGAACTTTGATAGAAGCCGTCAAAAACCTCGCTCTGAAAAAAATGATTGCACGGCGTGTTCGGAAAAAGCTGCTGCCAGTCCTGCTCGATTTGCGTGGCGACTTGCTTGCCGCTGCCGGCGGCGAAGCGTACGACGAGATTGCTGAACGCATTTTCATCGGCGCGCAAGAACAGCGCCGGCCGGTTGGCGCCGGTGGCGAAAAGCTTGAAATCACCAACCACGCCGATGATCGTGTACTCTTTCGTTTCAAGTCGCAGTCGCTTGCCAATGGCATCAGTCCAGCCTTGTTTGCGCGCCAACGTCTCATTGACCACCACCGCGTCTTCATCTTCCACACGGCGATTCGCATCAAAGAAGCGTCCGGCGACCAAATTCAGGCCGAGCGCTTCGGGATAATCCGCGCCGACGTCGTAGCGCGAAGCCTTTTGTTTGGTTTCGTCAATTTGAAAAACCTCCGGACGCCAGCCTTGACCGACATGATCCACCGAACCGGCAACTCGCAGCACGTTGGGGTTTTTCAAAATCTCATTGCGCAGCAGATGGAATTGCGCGCTGTCATTGAGCGGCACGACCAAAGCCTGGTCGGGATCGTAGCCCCATGAATGTCTTTCCCACACGTGCACCGTGGCCAACAGCAGAACCGTGATGATCACCGCAAGAAACGCGAGCGCGAACTGCGTTGCCAACAAACCGCGCCGCAAAATGTTCTTGCCGGAAAATTTCAGCCTGCCGGTGAAAATGGCCACGGGCTTGAATGATGACACATAGAGCGACGGATACGCGCCGGAGGCCAGCGCGGTGAGCGCGAGCAACCCCGCGAGCATCAGCCACAGGCCGGTGTTCTCGAGCAAGGAGAATCTTATTTTCAGCACAAAGTTCGCATTGAGCAGCGGAACGAGGAACGCTTCCGTGATCATGAGGCCGAGCAGCAACGCGATGAAGCAAAGCAACAAATTTTCAGACATGAATTGCGCGACGAGCTGCTCGCGCTGCCCGCCCATGACTTTGCGAATACCGATTTCTTTCAAGCGCCGCGTCACCCCGCCGAGCGAGATGTTCACATAGTTGAAGCAGGACAACGCCATCATCGTCAGCGCGATGAGCGAGAACATCAGCGTCAACACGGGATGGGGCGCTTCCGCGGGCCGGCGATTGACGTCATAAGCTCCGGGCATTGGGTGGCGCAGATTATCGAGCGCAAAAGAAACGACGTTCGCTTCGGGATTCCCGCCGTTGAACGGGGCAAGGTACCGCGCCATTTGCGGCGCGAGTTGGGCGGCCTCTTCAAGCCGGCGCAGTTGCACAAACACGCAATTGCTCGCGCCGATTTTCCACTCCTGCGCCTGCAGCGATTTGTGAACGGCGTGATAGCCGGTGAGCAGATTGAAAGAAAAGCCGACATTCGTCGGAAATGGTTGCGCCACGCCCTGCACGACGAACTGCTTGCGCTCTTGTTCGTCGGTCATCAGCGTAAGCGTGCGGCCGAGGGGCATCTCCTCGCCGAAATATTTTTGTGCCATATCCGCGCTGAGAATGATGGCGTTCGGATCAGCAAGCGCGGCGGGATCGCCGTATTGCAGCGGAAAAGTGAACATGGAGAAGAAGCCCGTGTCCGCATAGACGAGCACTTCGTTGAAAGCGTTCTCTTTGTTGAACAACTTCACGCCTTCGCGCTGCATGCGCACGACGCGTTCGACCTGTGGAAAATCCGCGGCCAGCGCCGGGGCAATGGGCGCCGGCGCATCGCCCCAGATTTGTTTATCACCGTCGATTTCGGTGACGTATTCCACCATGAAGATGCGCTCGCCGTGCTCATGAAAATTGTCGAGCGTCCAATAATTCTGCAAAAAGAGAAACACCGCGATGCAGCACGCCACGGCAATGGACAGGCCGACAACATTAATGAGCGCAACGGTTCTGTTCGCAAGCAGATGGCGCCACGCGAGGCGGAAGTAGGTTGAGAGCATGAGGTTGATTCCCAATTTTCACGCCAAATGGACTTGACAACTATTTGATCGTCATCTGTAAAGCTCAAGATATTCGGTGAGGCCGTGGTGTTGCCGGCGCGCCTCATTCATAGCGCAGCGCTTCCACCGGATTCGCCAGCGCGGCTTTGAGGGATTGGAAGCTGACGGTGATTAAGGCAATGGCTAGAGCGAGCAGCGCCGCCAATAGAAAAGTCAGGCTTTGGTGATTGATATTGATCCGATATGCGAATTCCTGCAGCCAGCGGCTCATGGCGAAATAGGCAAGCGGCCAGGAAACCAGAGTGGCCACGGCCACCAGCCGCGCAAACTCCTTGGAGAGCAGGAACACGATGTTGCCCAACGATGCGCCGAGCACTTTGCGCACGCCAATCTCTTTCGTGCGCTGTTCCGCCGTGTACGAGGCAAGCCCGAAAAGGCCGAGGCAGGCGATGAAAATCGCCAGCAACGAGAAAGCGCCGAAAATCCGGCCAAGGCGATGCTCATTCTGATAAAGCTGCTCATAGCGCTCGGCGATGAAAGAATATTGGAACGGAAAATTCGGGCGGAATTCCTGCCATTTTTGTTTGAGAAATTCCAGCGTGGCGGTAATGTCCGCCGGCTGCTCCGCGCGAATTTTGACGGAGATGCTGTTGAAGCTTTGCGGGGCGATGAGCAAAACAACCGGCGTAATTGGCTGTTGCAAAGACTCGTAGTTGAAATCTTTAACGACACCGATGATACGGCCTTGGCGGTTGCCGTATTGAAAAGGCTTGCCAATCGCGGCTTCCGGCGAGGGCCAGCCGATCTTCCGCACGGCCGTCTCGTTCAGAATAAACGCTGCGGTGGAGTCCGTCGGAAAGTCCACCGAAAAATTTCGTCCAGCGGCCATTTGGATGCCGTAGGTATCGATGAAGCTGTGATCGACGCGCACGTTGGCAATGCGAAACGTCAGGGGCTCGTATTTGTCGCCGATCGGAACGCTGCCGCCGGAGGAATCGAGCAGCCGTCCCGAGGGCACACGTTTGGAGGCGGCCACGCTGACGATTTGTGGATGCTGCAGGAGTTGGTTTTTCAGGTGTGGATAACGCCGCACGATTTCCCGGCCTTGCTCGACGGGCAGCACGACGATGTGCTCTTTGTTCAAGCCGAGATTTTTGGTGCGGCAGTATTCGAGCTGATTGTACACGATGCCCATGCCGACGATCAAAATGATCGAAATCGCGAATTGCAAGACGACCAGCACGCTACGAAAGCGCGAGCGCGCCGAACCGATTTTTTGTCCCTTCAAAACGGCGACCGGTTGAAAACGCGAGAGGAAAAAGGCGGGATAGCTGCCGGCGACGATACCGACAAAGAGCGTGACGCCGAGCAGACTTGTCAGGATGAAGAACGGGCCTTGCGAGCGCAGCGCCAGTTCTTTTCCGGCAAAAGCATTGAATTTGGGCAAGGCCATTTCGACCAGCACCACTGCCAGCAGCAGGGCGAGCAGCGCCATGACGACGGTTTCGCCGAGAAACTGTCGGATCAACTGCCGGCGGTCGGCGCCCATGACTTTGCGCAAGCCGACTTCCTTGGCGCGATTGGCGGAACGCGCCGTCGCCAGATTCATGAAGTTGATGCACGCGATCAACAACAGAAAGAAAGCGATTGCGGAAAAAATGTAGACATATACGATGTTGCCGTTGGCCTCGATCTCGGAATCGAGATGCGAAAACAGGTGGATGTCCGTCAGCCGCTGCAAGCGCAGCGTCGTTTGCGGGATGGCCTCTTTGCCGTCGGGATGGTGACGGCCAATGAAATCCGGAACGGCTTTTAGGAAATTTTCGACGTGATAGTTTTTTGGAAAGAGCAAGTACGTTGCGTAATTGTTGCTGCCCCAATTCTTGAACTCATCTTCGCCAAGAGCCCGCTCCAGCAGCTTCATCGAGCCGAGAAAGTCAAAATGGAAATGCGAGTTTGCCGGCATGTCCGGCATGATGCCGGTGACCTTTAAATCCGCCTGATTGTCAATATTGAGCACTCTTCCCAGCGGCTCCTCGTTGCCGAAATATTTCCGCGCCATTGCCGGCGTGAGCACGACGCCGTCGGGATCAGCCAGCGCATTGTGCGGATCGCCTTTGAGCAAAGGCAGCGTGAAAACTTCAAAAATGTTCGGATCGGAAAAATAAAAACGCTCTTCCTGAAAAACCTTGTCGCCGTGCCGCAGAAGAGGGCTGCCGCCGCTCTTGATCCGCACCATTTGCAGAATACCGGGAAAATCATTTTTGAGCAGCGGCCCGATGGGCGGCGCGACGTGCCCGAGGTGCAAGCTCGAAGAGCCGTCAGAATTGAACCACTCGCGCGTTACCCGGTAAATCTGATCGGCCCGCTCGTGATGCTGGTCGTAACTCAGCTCGTCATGCACGTGGAGCAAAATCAAAATACAGCTCGCCATGCCGACCGCCAACCCGAGAATGTTGATCAAAGAATAACCCTTGTGCCGCAAGAGATGGCGCAGCGCGATTGTCACGTAGTTTCTGAGCATGGCTCCTCGCAAAGCGTCTGGCGCATGGCGCATAGCGAAAATGCCTTGCGCAGCACGCCAAGAGTTCGCTGATTTTTAGCTTCTTTTGGAAGTTTGAAATCTTTCGACAAAGATGATCCGGATCTTCCGACAGGCTGTCGCGTGTTTCTTCATCAATCAGTTTTCTGTGAAAAAGGATAACCACGACATTGGCATTTTCGAATGCTGAGCGTCGAGCGTTATCGCGAAAACGGGCAAACTCTTCGTCCGAATCGCATCCTGAACCTTCGGCAATGTGTTCAATATGCTCATTCCGGCTCCGCGCACCTGCTCGGCAAAACGAGAGAGATGCTTTTGCTCCAGTGCGTCAGCAATGTCAGAAAGCATATCGCCGATTGCGATAGCCATTTGCCAAATCTCGAGGCCGTGAAATCTAAGTTTCGCCATAAACCCACATCTACGTTGTTTGAATGGTGATTCTTCTATCTGGCTGCGCGCGCGGCACTGTGCGCTTTGCTACTCATATCGCAGCGCCTCAACCGGATTCGCCAGCGCGGCTTTGAGGGCTTGTGCACTCACGGTAAGCAATGCGATCAACAGCACCAAACCGCCGGCGAATACAAATAGTTGCCAATCCATCGTCGTGCGATAGGCGAAATCCCGCAACCAGCGATTCATCGCATACCACGCAATCGGCCAGGCCACCAGATTCGCCAGGGCAATCAGCCGCAGGAATTCTTTTGAGAGCAGATTGAAGACATTGGCAGCCGAAGCGCCCAGCACTTTGCGGATGCCGATTTCCTTGGTGCGCGCCTCCGCTGCATAAGCGGCCAGCGCAAAAATGCCCAGACAGGCAATGATGATCGCGATCACCGCAAAAATCGCAAAAAGCTTCGACTCTTTTTGTTCCTGTTGATAAAGCTGAAAAAATGTTTCATCAAGAAAAGTGAACTCAACCGGATAGGCCGGCGAAATGGCTGCCCACTGCTTCTGCACGGCCGCCAGCGTCGCCTGAAGGTTCGTGGGATCGACTTTGAGCGCGAACACGTTGGCGAAGGGCCGCATCGAAATGAACAGCGGATCGATGGCTTCCTTCAAAGAGGAGAAATGAAAATCCCGCACCACGCCGACGACCTGATAACGCGTGGAGTCAAACATCGTGCGGCGCATCTCCTTGCCCAGCGCCTCTTCATTGGTCCAGCCAAGCATTTTGACCGCGGTTTCATTCAGCAGCGCGGCGTGGGCTTTGTCCGTCGTGAACGCGCGTGAAAAATTCCGGCCGGCGACGATCTCCAAACTCAACGTCTCGACGTAATCAAAATCCGTGTAGACGGTGCGCATGCGGTAATTCTCGTCTTTGCCGCTGATCGCGAAAGACATGGCATCGTGAAAACCGCCGGGGTGCCCCGAGATCGCCGTGGCGCTGGCGATGCCGTGTTGCTGCCGCACGCGTTCGACAAAAGTTTCCTGCTGCCGGCGCATCTCGCTGTTGTTGATGGGAACGAGCAGCACTTGCTCGGCGCGAAAGCCGAGATCTTTCCGTCGCATATACTCAAGCTGCTTGCCGGCGAGCACCGTGGCGATGATCAACACTGCCGAAATGCTGAACTGAAAAACCACCAGGCTTTTGCGCACCAGGACCTCGGCAGACTGTTTCGAGAAGCGGCCCCCGAGCACGCGCGCCGGAAAAAATCCCGACAGCAAGAAGGCCGGATAACTTCCTGCGAGCAGCGCCACGATGAGCAGCAAGCCAAACGCGGCTTTGAGCAATAACGGGTCGGAGAAGTTCACGGCCAGATCAAGTCCGAAAGCCGCATTGAACCACGGTAGCACCAACTCGGTCACGGCAATCGCGATGATCACAGCGAGGCTGGTCACGAAAAACGATTCGCCGAGAAATTGCAAAATCAGGCGGCCGCGATGCGCGCCGAGCACTTTGCGCACGCCGATTTCACGGGCGCGGCGGCCGGCGCGGGCCGTGGTGAGATTCATGTAGTTGACGCAGGCGATCATGAGAATGAAAAAGGCGATCACGCCGAAAATATAGACCGCTTGTTTGTCGCCATGCCGCACGCCCTGCTCGTAGCGAATGCCCTCCTGAAAATAGACATCCGCCAGCGGCTGCAATGTCAGATCGATGCGCCGGCCGTTGCGCTTGAAATCTTCGCCGAGGTACTTGTCGATGAATGCCGGCAATCTTGCCTCGAGCCGTTGCGCTTCCTGCGGGTTGTCGATCAGCACATAGGTCAAGAAACTGTTGCTCCACCAATCATTGAACCACGTTGCGCGCTCGAAATTTTTCAACGAGGCAACAAAATCAAAATCCAAGTGCGTGCGGCCGAGCTTTTCCGCCAGCACGCCGGAGACGATGAAGTCGTAGCGATCATCCACCCGCAGAACCTTGCCCATCGGATCCGCGCCACCGAAATATTTGCGCGCCGTTGCCGCGGTTAGAACCACGCCATTGGGACTGGCCAGCGCCGTCGCGGGATCGCCCTGCGCCATGGGGAAAGGGAAGAATTCGAAGAAATTCTCATCGGCGAAGAAGAATTTCTTTTCCATGAAAGTGCGATTCTCGTACTTGACCAGACCATCACCGGGCAGCACGCGCAGCGCGTCGTGAATGCTCTCGGGCAAATCGTTCTTGAGCGCGGGCGCGTAAGGTCCGGAGGTGATGCCGATGAGATACCCCTTCTCATTGACTTCCGATTTGCGCAGCACGCGGTAGATTTGTTCGCCGCGGTCAAACGATTTGTCGTAACTCAGCTCGGCCTGCAAATAGAGCAAAAGAAGCAGCGTGACCGACAGACCGGCGGCCAAACCAAATACATTGATGAGCGAAAAGAGCTTTTGCTTGAGCAGCACCCGCAGCGTGGTTTTGAGATAGTTTTTGAGCATAATATGCCCCAGTTGAACGTAACCAGTTTTCAGTAGCCAGTGATCAGTTATCCAGAAGACTGATCACGGGTTACTGATTACTCATACCGCAGCGCCTCCATCCCGCGATCGCGGGATCCGGCTTTTATTCGTATCGCAAGGAATCGACCGGATTCGCCAGCGCGGCTCTCACCGTCTGCGCACTGACCGTCAGCAACGCAATGAGCAGCGCCAATCCGCCGGCCGCCACAAAGATGCCCCAGCCCAAATCAATGCGATAGGCGAAGTCTTGCAGCCAGCCGTTGATGAAGTAGTAGGACACCGGCCAGGCAATCAGATTGGCAATCGCAACCAGTTTCAAATATTCTTTTGATAGCAAACTGACGACGGTCGAGGTGGTGGCGCCCAAGACTTTGCGAATGCCGATTTCCTTGGTGCGCTGCTCGGTTGCGTATGTGACCAGGCCCAACAGGCCGAGACAGGAGACGAAGATGCCGACGCCGGCAAAAATGCCAAATAGTCTTCCCAACGCCTGGTCGGCGCGGTAGTAGCGTTCCAGGCGATCATCGAGGAAGTAGGCGGTGAAGGGCTGCCCGCCGCTGAACTCTTTCCATTGCGCTTCCACCTCGCGAATAAGCGCCGGTATGTCGCCGCGCACGCGCAGGACAATACGCGTCGGCGCCCCGCGCGAGATCAATGTGACCATCGGCAGAATCGGCTGGTGCAGCGGCTCGTAATGCACGTCTCGGGTCACGCCCATGATGTCCAGAGCTTTCTCACCGTCGCCAAAAAAGCCGTTGAGCTTGCGGCCGACGGGTTGCTCATATCCCAGCAGCCGAGCGGCGCGTTCATTGATGATCACCGCACTGGCGGAATCGGTGGTGACTTCGCGCTTGAAGAAGCGGCCTTCTTTCAACTGCACGCCCATCACGCTCAGAAAATCGTGATCGCACCAAAGTTGGCGCAGCATAATGAGATTGGAGGCGTTGTCGCCCTCGCGCCAGTAGGCTGCGCTGCCGATGTCGTTGCCCGGCAGATTTTGTGTGAAGGCCGCGGCAGCAATGCCGGGCCGGCTCAGCAAGGACTCCTTGAAACTCTGTGCTTTGCTGCGGCCCAATAGCCAGGTGTTGTCCACCACGAGCATTTGTTCTTTGTCGAACCCGAGATCGCGCGTGCGCATGAACTGAAGCTGGTGATACACGGCCATGGTACCCACCATCAAGGCAATCGAGATGGCAAATTGCAGGATCACCAAAGCGCCGCGCAGCCGACCGCCGCGCATGCCGCCGCGCACTTCACCCTTCAGCACAGTGGCCGGTTGAAACGAGGAAAGCACGAAGGCCGGATAGCCGCCCGCCAGAACGCCAACCAGGAGCGTAAAGCCAAGCAGACCGGCGAGGGCACGCGGGTGGGCGAGGAATTCCAGCGAGAGCGATTTGGAGGTGAGGCTGTTGACCAGCGGCAGCGCCCATTCCATGAGGCCGAGGCTGACCACCATGGCCAAAGCGGCAAGTAATACGGCTTCACCGATGAACAGAAGCCGCAGTTGCAGCACTTGTGAACCCAGAACTTTGCGCACGCCGACTTCTTTGGCGCGACGCGCCGAACGGGCGGTGGCGAGATTCATAAAATTGATGCAGGCAATCAACAGAATGAACACAGCGATCATGGCGAGCGCGTACACCGTGGCGGCGTTGCCCGGCGGAAAGACCTCCTCATCAAGGCGCGAGTGCAGATGGATGCTGGTGATCGGCTGAAAGCGGTAACGATAGTACATGCCCTGCGATTTCATTTCACTCCAATTGCCGCCCAACTCTTCTTCCACCGCGGGCTGGACGTTCTTTTCGACCATCGACTGAAAGGTGGCTTCCGCTTGTTCCCGCGCAGCGCCCTTTTTCAACAAGACGTAGGTGTACCAGGAGTTGTTGAGCCAATTGTCTCGTTCCGAGATGGTCTGGCCGGCCAATGCGGCGAGGAGACCGAAACGCCAATGCGATTGCTGCGGAAACTCCCTCACCACGCCGCAGATCATGAATTGGGAGCGGCCATCCACTTCCAAAATTTTGCCGAGCGCCGGTTCGTCGCCGAAATACTTGCGCGCGGTAGCGTCGGTGACGACGATGGTATTGGGCTGCGTCAAGAACGTGTTGACGTCGCCTGCCAGCACTTCGCAGGAAAAGACTTCGAAGAACGACGAATCAGCGAAGAACAGCAAATACTCATTGAATGCTTTCTCGCCATGGCGTACGGCGCAGTCACTGACCGGCGTGCCGCCGCGTGCTCGAAGGTGAGTTGCCGCTTCCACCTGGGGCAGCGTCTCCCGCAGGCTCTGAGCCACCGGACCGCTGCTGCGCGCGGTGCGGAATTCCCGGTCTTGCACGTGGGCATCGAGCGTGACGCGGTAGAGGCGCTCGGCATTCTTGTGGAAGCGATCATAGGACAACTCGTCGGCAACAATCATGAGAATGATCAAGCAACAGCTCATGCCGATCGCAAGCCCGGCGATGTTGATCGCCGTGTAACCCTTTTGCCGCAGCAAGTGGCGGCTGGCGAGCGTGACGAAATTCCTGAGAATTGCCATCATCTCTGTTCCTTCACAAAATTGGGCGGCACACCTTCCACATATTCGCCACTGGACTCACACCAATGACCATGCTATTCATACCGCAGCGCTTCCACCGGATTCGTCAGCGCCGCCTTGACCGCTTGATAACTCACGGTCAGCCACGCGATCACCAGCGCCAGCGCGCCGGCGAGCACAAAAATGGCCGGACTCAAAGTCGTGCGATACGCAAAATCTTGCAGCCATTTGTTCATGGCAACATACGCGACCGGCGTGGCGATGACAAACGCGACGGCAACGAGCCGGGTGAAATCTTTCGACAGCAAGAGTATGACCTGTTGCACAGAAGCGCCGAGCACTTTGCGCACGCCGATTTCTTTGGTGCGCTGCTCGGCGATAAACGACGCCAGGCCGAACAAGCCGAGACACGCAATGAGTACGGCGAGAATCGTGAAGCTGCCGAAAATCTTGCTCTGCTGCTCCTCGTTCCGGAAGAGGCGGCCAAAATCTTCATCCAGGAAAAAATAGCGGAAAGGATAACCCGGCTCAAAGGCCGGCCATTTTTCTTGCAGGAAGGCGATCGTGGCCGGAATATTTTCGGGACGGAGGCGCGCGACGACGTTGACAAATTCGCGCGGCGCAATGCTCATCACCAGCGGCTTGATTTCGCGGTGCAGCGATTCGAAGTGAAAATCCTTGACCACCCCGATAATGGTGCGCACCTCGCTCTGCGCGGGCGTCGGGCCGATTTGCGTCAGCTTCTTGCCGAGGGCGCTTTGCGGCGTCATGCCCATGAGCCGCGCCGCCGTCTCGTTGAGGAGGCACGCTTCCGACGTATCGCTGACGAACTCGCGCGAAAAGCCGCGTCCCGCCGCCACTGCAATCTCCAGCGTACTCAACAAATCCACGCTTCCCCGAAAAATTTGCAGCGGATAAGCCACTTCCTCCGGCGCACCTTCGAGGCGATGGGCGGTGTCGTCCTCGATCCGCCCGGGCACGCCGCTCGCGGCCGCAACATTGATGAAATTGGGATTCTGCAAAAGCTGCTCGCGAAAAGCTTCGTAGTTGCGCAAGCCGGTTGCAGTTTCAATCGGCAGCACCACCACTTGTTCCTTGTTGAAACCGAGGCGTTTGTTGCGCATGTACTCGAGCTGTTGGAAAACCACGCCGGTGCCGACGAGCAAAACGATCGAAATCGCAAACTGCAGAACCACCAGCGTGCTGCGCAGCCACGGACTTTTGGCGCCGGCTTTCAGGCTGCCTTTCAACACCGCGATCGGCTGAAAGGAGGAAAGCACCACGGCAGGGTAGAGGCCCGCCAACACGCCGGTGACCAGTGCGACGCCGGCAAGGCCCGAGGCGAAGCCAAGGTTCGTAGAAAAGTGCAGCGTCAATTCCTTGTCCGCGAGACGATTGAACGCCGGCAGCAGCAGTTCGATCAGCAAGAGCGCGATGAACAAAGCCAGGAACGCCAGCAAAACAGATTCGCTGAGAAATTGTTTGACGAGCTGTGTGCGCACCGAGCCGAGCACTTTGCGCATGCCCACTTCCTTGGCGCGGTTGGCGGAACGCGCCGTGGCCAGGTTCATGAAGTTGATGCCGGCAATCAACAGAATGAACAGCGCAATCGCGGTGAGAATGTAGAGGTAATTGATGTCGCTGGTCGCGCCGATTTGATTTTCGACGCGGGAATGAAGATAAATGTCCGGCACAGCTTCGAGAAAATACCCCCACTTCGCGCCGGCGGCGATGGCTTGGTCGTAGGATTGTCCGAGCACGGCTTCGATCTGCGGGGCCACATATTTCTTGACCAGGCTGGGGAATTTGGCCTCGAGTTGAGCGGGTGAGGTGCCTTCTCGCAACAACACGTAGGTATGATATGAATTGCTGATCCAGCGCGGGTTTTGGCTCTCCGGCCGCGTATTGAGCGCAACCAGCATGTCGAAGCAGAGATGTGAGTTTGTCGGGAGGTTCTGCAGCACGCCGGTGACTTTGTAGTCGGCGCGGTTGTCGTAGCGCAACACTTTGCCGAGCGGCGCTTCGCTGCCGAAATACTTCTCGACCATTGCTTCTGTGATGACGATGCTGTTCGGCTCGGCCAGTGCGGTTTGGGGATCGCCTTGCACAAGTGGAAAACTGAACATGCCCAAGATGCTGGCGTCCGCATAGATCAAATGGTCTTCATAGACGCGTTTCTCGCCGTAACTCACCAACACGCGATGCGCCGGCCAGAAGCGGCCAGCGTTTTCCACCTCGGGAAGCTCCTGCACCAGCGTCGCGGCCATCGGCGCGGAGGTCGTGGCGGATTTGATGAAGCGGCCGCCGATGCCGGCATCCAGTGCGACACGATAAAGTCGCTGAGCATGTTGATGAAAACGATCATAGCTCGCCTCATGCTGGACGTACAACATGATGAGCGCGCAGCACGTCATGCCGATGGCCAAGCCGGCGATGTTGAGGAAGGAATAGCCCTTGTGCTTGCGCAGATTTCGGAAGGCGATTTTGAGATAGTTTTTGAACATGGTGTCTCCTTGTCGCAGGTTGCTCGGTCCAGCAACAAGCAACCAGAATCAGGGATCGCAATCGTGCCGACAAAAAAATCGGGCTTGGCAAGCGGTCAGCCGTTACGTATTGGTGGATCACTCATTCCAAAATGGGCAGCAAATATGGAATTCCTTTTTCCAAGATTATCCACCGCGCCGAAGCCGAGCTTTTCTCTTTTCGGCCCCAGAGGCGCGGGAGACTCGACCCTTTTGAAACAGCATCATGCCGACGCGCTGTGGATTGATTTGTTGAAGTCAGCGTGTCCGTCCGGAAGACCCGCGCCCCCTGTTCGAGTTTCGCAAAGACGATCCGAAAATCCGGACCATCTTCTGGTATCGCGGTCACGAAAGACTCTTGATCGACCACGATCAGTGCCTTCCGTGTGAGCGGCCAAAAGCAGGCGGCAGAGTGCGTGAAGCAGGGAGGCGGGTGGCGCTTGAATCTTCCCGCTCCCGCCTCGGCGCTGCTTTTATTCGTAGCGCAATGCCTCCACGGGATTGGCGAGCGCGGCTTTGAGCGCTTGATAGCTCACCGTCAAAAAGGCGATCACCATCGCCAGCAGCCCGCTGAACGCAAACACCCACCAGCCGGGCTCCGTTCGGTAGGCGAATTCCTCCAGCCATTTGCGCATGGCGAGGTAGGCAACTGGCGTGGCCAGGCAGAAGGCGATCACCACCAGCCGGGCAAAATCCTTCGAGAGCAACAGGACAACGGCCGACACCGAGGCGCCCAACACCTTGCGCACGCCGATCTCCTTGGTGCGTTGTTCTGCGGTGAAGGAGGCCAGTCCAAAAAGCCCGAGGCTGGCAACGAAGATGGCGAGGCCGGAGAACACGCCCAAGATGCGCCCCAGCTTTTCTTCGGACTGGTACAGGGCATTGACCTTGTCATCCAAAAAGGAATATTCCAAAGGATGAGCGGGGTCGAATGCCTCCCAGGATTTCTGCAGCACGGCGAGCGCCTGCGGCACGCGGCGGGGCTGGAGGCGCACGGCGAGATAATCCATGCCATAGGGCATGAGATGAAACGCCGCCGGTGCAATCTGCTCATGCAATCCTCGGAAGTGGAAATCTTTTGCGACACCGATGATCGTGCCAGCTTTGGACCGGTCCGGGCCTTCGCCCTGCCAGATGAATTTCTTCCCCAGCGCGGCTTCGGCCGAAGCCCAGCCGAATTCTCGCACGGCGGCCTCATTGATAATGAAGGCGGTACTGCTGTCGGCGGTGAAAGTGGGCGAAAAATCCCGGCCGGCAGCAAGTGCGATACCGAGGGTCTTCATGAAGTCGTAGTCGATTTGAAAAGTGTAGACGATTTGTTCCTTGTCGTCGGTTGCGCCTTCCACACGCGCGCCGGTTTGCCACCAGCCTTCATCCGCCGGCATGGAAGAGGAAGCAGTCACACTGACGATTGCGGGATTCTGCAGCAGCTCGGTTTTCAGGGCCGGCCATTTGCGTCTGGCCTCCTGGCCGGTGAGCGGCACGAGCACCACTTGCTCTCTGTCGAAACCGAGGCGCTTGGTGCGCATGTACTCGAGCTGACGGTAGATGATCATGGTGCCGGCAATCAAGATGATTGAGATGGCGAACTGGGCGATTACCAAAGCCTGGCGTAAGCGTGCGCCCCCGGTGTGCGGCGTGCGCCGTCCCTTCAAGACCTCGATGGGCTGAAAGCGCGAGAGGAAAAACGCAGGATAGCTGCCTGCCAGAATGCCCGTCACCAGGCCGATGGCAATAAAACCGACGGTGACGAACGCGTCCTGCAGGTAATGCACTTCCAGTTTCTTGCCGGTCAGTTCATTGAAATAAGGCAGGGAAAATTCCACCAGGCCGGCGGCCACAACCAGGGCGATGAAAGCCAGCAGCACCGCCTCGCCGAGAAACTGCGCCATCAGGCCGCGGGCCTGCACGCCCACCATTTTGCGCACGCCCACTTCCTTGGCGCGATGCTGCGAGCGCGCGGTTGCGAGATTCATGAAGTTGATGCAGGCAATGGCCAGCACGAAGAAGGCGAGCACCACGAACAGATAGAGCTGCGTCAGCTTGCCGGACTCGCCGGCGCGGTCATCGAAACCGGAATGCAGATGGATATCCGTGAGCGGCTGCAGATGCAGCGCCGGCTTGGGAAAACCCGGCGGCGCGGCGGCATAGTGTTTTTGAATAAACGCGGGCAATTTTCCTTCCAGCGCCGCGGCAGAAGTGCCAGGCTGCAGAAGCAAATAGGCAAAGTAGGAGAACCCCCACCAGTTGTTCAGACTGTGCCCGCCGCCGTTCTCAAAGGCCACGATAAAACGCGGCTGCAGATGGGAGTTGGCCGGTATCTCCGCCAGTACACCAGTGACCTGAAACTCGCGATTGCCGAACTCCGCCAGCAGTGTCTTGCCCATCGGGTTTTCTGCACCGAAATACTTCTGCGCTGCCTCAAGGCTCAGCACGATGCCGTGCGGATCACGCAGCGCTGTGGCCGGATCGCCCTGCTGTAGCGGAAAGTCGAACACCTCGAAGAGATTGCCGTCGGCAAAATAGAATTCATTCTCATAGATTCGCTTTTGCCCAACCGTCACCAATACCCGGCGCGAGGCCTGGCGCAGGCGCACGGCCTGAGCCACTTCGGGATATTCCTGTTGCAGGGCGGGCGCGATGGGCGCCGCGGTCACCGTCAACGGGTCGCTGATTTTGCCGTCGCGCTCCATCGTCACCAACACGCGGTAGATGCGATCCACCTTCGCGTGAAAGCGATCGTAACTCAACTCGTGGCGAACGTAGAGCAGGATCAGATAGCAGCAGGCCATGCCGGCCGCCAAACCGGCAATGTTGATAAAGGTGTAGCCTTTGTGTTTGAGCAGGTTGCGCAGAGCAACTGTGAAATAGTTTTTGAGCATATTCTATCCTCACGCCGCTGCAGGAAATTACCCTATTGACATTGTGGCAATCTTTCTGTACAATCTGGTTGTACAATGTTGAAGAGGTGATTCATGCAGAGTATAGCAGTAAGCGACTTTCGTGCAAATCTCATGCAGGTGCTGAAACAAATAGAACGCGGCCAGGAGATTGCGATTACTTCCCGGGGCCGCGAGATTGCCCGCCTCGTTCCGCCCACGAACGCCATGGAAAAAGCGCGAGAGAAGCTGGTGGAATTGCGGCAAACTGCCGTGGTATTCGACGTTGTCTCTCCGATCGCTGACGAGTGGGAGGCGTCACGGTGATCGTCTTGGACACGCATGTCATCATCTGGGATGCGCTGCAGCCCAATCGCCTCTCCAAGCCGGCAAAGCGGGCAATCGCCAAGGCCAATCTGAATGATGGCATCATCTTTTGCGATATCTCCCTTTGGGAGATCGGCATGCTGATTCAGAAAAAGCAAATTCTGGTGAACACGTCCTACCTCGAATTCATTCAGTTGATTCTTGCCTCTAACCGTTACCTTGTCAAGCCGATTTCGCCGGAGATCGCAGAACTTGCGACATCGTTCCCTGCCACACTCAGCAAGGATCCTGCCGATCGCCTCATCGCCGCGACCGCGGTGAGCGAACGCGCCCAACTTGTAACTGCTGATGCCAGACTGAGGAATGCTCCCGAGCTGCAGACCATCTGGTAGTCAAATCCGCACTTTCTCCGTGAAATTCTCCGTCACCACGTGCCCATCAAAGAGATGCACGACGCGGTGAGCGAACTCCGCGTAGGCCGGCGAGTGCGTGACCATCACGATGGTGGTACCCGCTTCATTCAGGTCGGTCAGCATTTTCATCACCTCATCGCCGTGGGCGGAGTCGAGATTGCCGGTGGGTTCGTCAGCGAGAATTAGCTTGGGCCGGGCCACCACCGCGCGCGCCACCGCCACCCGCTGCTGCTGGCCGCCGGAAAGCTGCTGGGGAAAGTGATTCTTGCGGTGCATGATTTGCATTTGTTCCAGCACTTCTCCGACACGCTTTTTGCGTTCAGCCGTGGACACGCCGAGATAGAACAACGGCAGCTCGACATTCTCATACACCGTCAACTCGTCGATCAGGTTGAAGCTCTGAAACACGAAACCGATGTTGGCCTTGCGGGTGTTGGCGCGCTGGCGCTCGGAATACTTCGACACCTCCTGGCCGAGAAAATAGTACTCACCGTCCGAGGGGTTGTCGAGCAGCCCGATCAGATTCAACAAGGTGGACTTGCCGCAGCCGGAGGGACCCATGATCGCAACAAACTCGCCGGCATTGACCTCGAGGTTGATGTTGTTGAGTGCCGTGGTTTCGACCTCTTCGGTGGTGTAGAGTTTCTTGAGATTGAGCGTCTTGATCATTTTGGCTCCTTGTTGCCATTTAGCCGTCATCAGTTTTCAGCAATCAGTCCGCCCGAATTCTGCACGTGACTAACCACTGATCACTGCTTACCAAGCACTGGTTATTTTTTCAAAATCAACTTGTCAATATCCCCAAAGCTGTCGTAGCTCGAAGTAATCGCCCGTTCGCCTGGCTCCAGCCCTTCCAACACCTCAAACACTTGCGGATTTTGCCGGCCCAGCCGAATGTTGCGCTTCACCGCGATCGCGCCGGACTTGTCCACCACATAGACCCACTGGCCACCGGTCTTCTGGTAGAAACCGCCGCGCGGCAGGAGCGTGGCCTCCGCCAGGTCGCCGAGCTGCAGCCGAATGTGCAGCGTCTGCCCGCGCCGTATGCCGGCCGGCGCCGGGCCGTCGAACTCGAGATCAATGTCGAAACGGCCGTCGCGGATTTCCGGATAGATCTTTCTGGTGAGGAGGCGGTACGTCTGCCCGGCAAAATCGAACTCACCGGCGAGATCGAGGCTGATGCGCGCCAGATAATGCTCGTCGATGCCGGCGCGCACCTTGAAACCGTCGAGCACGTCCACCTGGCCGAGGCGCTCACCCGGCGACTTGGACTCGCCGATCTCAGCATTGAGCGAGGTAAGCTGGCCGGTGATCGGTGCGCGAATGATCATGCTCGCCAGTTTTTGCTTGGTGACCTCGAGATTGGCTTCCATACGCTGCAACGAGCCTTCCAATTGCTGCACCTGAATCTCGCGAAACAGCGAGTCCTGCCGGAAGGATTCAACCGCCAGATCGCGGCGGCGGCGATAATACTCGTATTCATCACGGGTCTGCTCGTACTCCTGTTGTGAGATCAGATTCCTGGCGCGCAGCTCCACCGCACGCTCGTGCAGGCGCTGCAAACGCTGCAATTGATACTCCTGATCCACGAGCTGCTGGCGCAACGTGAGGCGGCTTTGTTCCATCAACAGCCGCGTATTGCGCAGGTTGTTGCTTTGTTCGAAGAATTGCGCCTCGCGAAACATGATGTCGAGCAGCAGGTTGGTGTTGGCAAGCTGCAGAATCGGGTCTTTTTCGGCGACCATCGCGCCGGCTTCCACGAACTTCTTCTCGACGCGGCCGCCTTCCACGGCGTCCAGATAGATGGTCTTGATCGGCAAAACGTTGCCACTCACCGGGATGAACTCTTGAAACGGTCCGCGGGTCACCGTCGCGATCGTGATCCGCTCGGTTTCAACATTCAGCTTCGAGCTGGTGTCGCCGAACAGAAAGCTGTACATCACCACAGAGCAAAACAGCCCGGCACCGGCATAAAGTGCGATGCGCTTGGGAGGCCATTTCTTTTTTTGAATCGGGCGGTCCATGATAAGACTCATAGGTTTTTCCGGCTGTGAAATATGAACAGAGCCGGACTGCGGTTGATTTGGTATTGCGTTGAGGAGGTTGGGCCCTCAGCCCGGCTCTGCCGAACTGAGAGATCTCAACAAGCATGCCGGATTTGTTTTGCAAAGAATTAGAGTGGGAGGAGAGAGGGTTTTGCAGCGAAGCACTGCACGGTGGCTGGACAGTCGGTGTTCGCCAGCGAACAGTGAATGTACTGGTACTTACGAACGATGAAACCTCCTCAATCCTGTCGTTACGCAGGGAGCTTGTGAATTTCCGGGTCTGTCACCGAGTAATTCTTGTTGGTCAAAAAGACAAGACCGCCTGGACGCCTCGTGACAAGCAAGAGCGAGTCTTGTGCGACTTGTGTATGCTGCGGGACCAAGCGCCTGGCCGTTTTCTTCGTTTCTTGACAGACTCGAATTCACATGATTCATCGGAACCACTCTCTGCTTTGCGGCCTGAGCGTAATCCGCCAGCTCAAATCTTCAGCATCACCGTGACCGTGGTTCCTTGTTGCGGATGAGACTGCAGCTCAAAGGAGCCCCGCAGTCGCTGCGCACGGCTCTTCATGGTGCTCAAGCCCTTGCCGGAAAAACGGCTGGGCACGGCCGCGGCTTGCAGGCCGGCGCCGTTGTCACTGATGCTGATCTTGAGGTAGCCCATTTTGTATTGCGCACGCACGGCCAGCTCGCTGCCGCCCGAGTGTTTTACCGCGTTGTTGATCGCCTCCTTCAACAGCAGCCAGAGGTTCTTGCGCTGTTCCGGCGCGAGATTCTTGTGAGGTAGCAGCGCCGCGTCCGGGACTTCGAAGCGTAACTGCATCTCCTGTGCCCGGCAGGCGGCGGCAGCAAAGTCGTGCACGCGCACCAGCAGATCATGAATCCTCTCCGGCCGGGGATCAATCGCCCAGATGATTTCGCGAATCGAGGTCACGGATTCCTGTGACAGCGTGATCATGCGCTCCAGCAATTCCGCGCCCGCCACGGTGCTGCGCCCTGCCGCCGCGTTTTGGTCCTGCACGATTTTCCCAAACATGGCAATGCTGCTGAGGTTGCTGGCGATCTCATCGTGCAGATCCGCTGCCAGGCGCGTGCGCAAGCGCTCAATCTCCAGCAGCCGGTTGACGCGATAGCGGTAGGCCGCCCACACCAGCAGCAAAAGGACGGCCGCTGCCAGGCCGCGAAACCACCACGTCTTCCAAACCGGCGGGATGATCTTGATGCGCACCATGGCGCCCTCCTGATTCCACACGCCGTCGCTGTTCGAAGCTTTCACGCGAAAAGTGTATTCACCGGGATCGACGTTGGTGTAGCTGGCATAACGCCGCGTGCCGCAATACATCCAGTCCGCGTCAAAGCCTTCGAGTTTGTAGGCGTACTGGATCTCCTCCGGCTGGGTGTAATCCAGCGCTACGAATTCGAAGGAGAAGAAATTGAGGCGGTAGGAGAGAATGACGTAGGGCGTGTCAGCCGAGTGACGTGGCCGCCAGGCGGACTTGCCGGTGCGCGGCAGCGGCTGGTCAAAGGCTTTGAAGCTGGTCAACAGCACCGGCGGCAGATACTTGTTTTCCCCCAGACTGTCGGGATGGAAGGCAATCACGCCGCCCTCACCGCCAAAGTAGAGGCGGCCGTCATCGCCGCGGCAGTAGGCGCCGGAAAGCAGCACATTACTGATCAAACCGTCGTTGACGGTAAAATTGCGGAAGGCGTTGCTGCGCTGATCGAAGCGCGACAGGCCCTTGTCCGTACTCAACCAGAGATGGCCGCGGCCATCGTCCAGAATGCCCTTGACGAAATTGTCCGGCAGGCCTTCGCGGTCGGTGTAATGCACGAAGCGTCTGGTGCGCGGGTCATAGCGATTCAAACCGCCGCCGAACGTGCCAATCCAAAGGGCGCCGCTGCTGTCGACGTGGAGGGAATAGACCGCGCCGTGGCTCAGGCCGTCGAGGTCTTTCGGCGCCACTGGAAACGTGGTGAAGGTTTGCGTGTGCTGGTTGAAATGCAGCAGGCCGTCGCCGAAGCTGCCGAGCCAGAGATCGCCGGCGGCATCTTCCGCAATTGCCCAAATATTGTTCTTGCCGACCGTGTGGAACGGCACCGAGGTGCGGTCTGCAATGAAGTAGGTGAAGCTTTTGGCCCCGGTTTCCAGCCGCCACAGGCCGCTGCCCTGCGTGCCCACCCACAGCGTGCCCGCACGGTCGACATGCAGCGCCTTGGCTTGATGGTGCTCAGCGTCTATGGGATCGCCCGGCTGGTGGGCATAACGCTCGAATTGGTCGCGCGCGGCGAGGTAGCGGTCCACGCCCGCAGCCGTGCCGACCCACATCTCGCCCTGCTGGTCTTCAGTGAGACTGAGAATGCTGTTGTGGCTGAGGCTGTGACGATCGGCGGGCCGATGGCGATACTGTTTGACCAGTTTGCCCCGGCCATCGAACTGCAGCAGACCGCTGTTGTCGCCGCCTGCCCAAATTCTGCCGTGCCGGTCGTACAGCACCGCAAAAATGCCCTCGTTGAATTTGAAACGCGAAAACAGATCCTGGCGCCGCACGTAGCGACTGATGCCGGCGCGATAATGGCCCAGCCACATGACGCCCGAACGATCTTCGTGAATCGCCTGCACGCGGTTGTTCAACAGCGAGTGCGGATCATCATTCTGATGGACATACTGATAGAAGCGGCCGCTCTGCTCGTCATGGCGCCACAGGCCGTAATGAAACGTACCGAGCCAGAGCGTGCCGCGGCTGTCTTCATAGATGTCGAAGATTACGTCCTTTTCGCTGTGATGAGGATTTCCGGCATCGTAAGGCACCTGCGTGATTTTGCCGCTGTCGCGATCATAGCGGCTCAGGCCGTTGCCGGTGCCGATCCACAACACGCCGTGACGATCTTCCTGCAGGCAGGTGACGAAATCATCGCTCAGGCTGGCGGGATTGCCGCGGTCACTGCGAAAAGCAGTAAACCGATTCCGGCTGCGATCAAATCGATTGAGGCCGCCGCGGCCGGTTCCCACCCACAGGACGCCGGTCTGATCTTCAAACAATGCAGAAACCGAATTGTCGGCAAGTGCGCCGCTGTCGGCAGGATTGGGATGGTACTCCTGCATCACGTCGTTTTGCCAATTATATCGATAGAGGCCCTCGGCGCCGCCGAGCCACAAATCGCCGTGGCTATCATCCCACACCACAAACACATTCTTGCCGGCCAACGCCCGCGTGGTGGCGGAATGCCGGGTGAAGGGCTCGAAACCGTCGCCGACCGGATCATACCGCCACAGCGAAGATCCGGCCACCACCCAAAAATTGCCGTTGCGATCAACATGCAGACGAACGACGTAAGCGCTGGGGAGACTGTTGCTGTCGGAGGGATTGGCCTTGTAGACCTGGAATTGGTAGCCATCAAATCGATTCAAGCCGTCTTCGGTGGCGAACCAAAGAAAACCCTGGGCATCCTGCGCGATGTCATTGATGGAAAAATTGGAAAGGCCCTGTTCCACCGTGACGTGCTCGAAGCGAATGTCGGGCGGCTGGGCAAACAAGGGCAAGGAGAGGGGCAGCCAGACCAGCAGGCACCTGCGGATGAAGCGATGTTTCGAACGCTTGCACACGCCGCAGGGTAGAGATATTTTTGGAGAAGTGCAAGAGGCAGCATATACCGCCTGATAAGCCTCATTCGAGTCTCTCCGGAAATCAAGAAACCGCCCGGACGCTTGGCCTCGAAGCGTGCACAGGTCGAATGACACTCGCCCCCATTCAAGACGAAGCGCCCGGGCGGTGGTGTTTTGGGACGGACACTGTATTTCTGGGGAAACGCTGCAACCTCTGCGTCGTCAAGCTGCGATCATGTTCTACAACACGAGCCACGCAAAACTCAGGTGAGAACGATGCCGAAGCGGTCCCACAGCGCCGCTTGGTAATCCTCCTCGCTGTGCAGGATTGTCTCCCGGCGCTCGCCGTGATGGGTGATGATCAGCTTCCGCTCGCTCAAGGTCAATCGGCCGCTCGCGGTGGCACGTGTGCAGATGCGCTTCTGGGTGAAATGGGATGCGGGTGAAGTTTGATGATAATGGCACATGCCGGCGAAATCAGCCAGGGTGTGGGGCGTAAGAGTGAAAAGATATTGTGGCTGCCAATCACCCTCACGAGTGCGTGCCTGCAACGTCCACTGCTCAGCGCTGCGCAGCAGCCGGAATGCGCCGGCATTTTGAACTTGCTCGATCTCATCCTGCAGTCGTAACGGCTCGACGAAGGAATCCCCAAAGCCGACGTCCGCCAGCCAGGGTTCCTCCAATTTCACCAGCAGCGCGAGATGATCGAACGCCGGGCCGGGCTGGCCCCCATCCATCACGCGGGCGGAGAGCAATTCCACTTCGAAACCGAGAGCCGACAGCAACAGCGCAAACAGGCCGTTCAATTCATAACAAAAGCCGCCGCGCCGCTGCCGCACGATTTTCTCGAACAGCGCCGCCGCCTCCAGGCGGATGGGCCGGCCCAGAGGGATGTCAAGATTCTCGAAGGGCACGGCCAGCAGGTGGGCACGATGCAGGCTGCGCAAAGTAGCGACAGTGGGCACGCGTGAACCGCGGTATTCCAGCCGGCGGAGATAGGCATTCGCCTCCATGAAACGTTGTCTCCTCACGAATTTTCCATTGCGACCATTGGTTCTCGGCGCGCCCGTGGTTCACGCGGACACCACTTGAGAACCTCTCCCTCCTGGAGAGGTTCTCAAGTTTCCGTCATTTCATCAACGTCATCTTCTTCGTCACTGCAAAAGATTGGCCTTCACGGCCGGCTGCCTGCAGGCGGTAGAAATAGACTCCGCTCGCCACCATGCGACCGATCTGATCGCGGCCCTGCCATTTGACACGGTGTTCGCCCGCGCTGCGCACACCCTGTTCAAGCTTCGCCACCAAACGGCCGGCAAGATCAAACACGGCCAGCGTGACGCGGCCCTCGAACGGCAGTTGGTAGCGAATCGTGGTTTCGGGGTTGAAGGGATTGGGAAAATTCTGATCCAGCACAAACCCCCCCGGCAACGTGGCGGGATGATCTTCCACCTTGGTCGGCCGGGAGCCGATGGCGAACCAAAGGGGCAGCACACCACCGTTGACGTGGAATTCCGAAGGGCCGGCCGCGCCCATGCGATTGCCCGCCAGCGGCACTTGGCGCAGCGCAGCCGCACCATTTTCAATGCGTTGATACACCAATCGTTCATCGCTGGTGGAGAAACGCGGGTAGCCGATGGAATTGCCGTTGTCCTCGATCATCACGACTTCGCCGGTGAAAAGATTCGCCACCATGATCTTGTCCGAACTGGTGTTGTAGTCGAGCAAGTCAAAAACGATGTAACCGTCGTTGTTCTGCGCAAAGGAGGGGTTTGCGAAACTGATGCCGTCCGGTTGCGGCGGAAACAGGCGTACCGTCACCACATTGGCGACATCCAGCAAGTTCACTTCCCAATATTCCCGTGCCTTGCCGCCGCTCTGCGGCACGCTGTTGAACGCGTCATAAACCAGATACTGGCCGTCCGAACTCCAATCCAAAGCATCGGCCATCACGGTTGTGTTCATTTGGTCGCCCTGGCCGGTGGAAGGCGTGCGCAGGCGCAGGCCAAAGCTGGCCGCCGGATTGACCAGATCGAAAATGTAGATTGTGGTGTCAATCTCCACGCGCGTGGCCGCGAGTTTCGTCCCCTGCGGTGAGACCGCGACGGAGCGCCAACCGGGCAGGTTGGTGATCACTTCTTCGCCCAAGCCGTCGCTGCGAATGACGCGAATGTTGGTTTCTTTGTCCACAAAATAAAGCAACGCGCCATTGTCCGAGGCCGTGACCGGATTGGCGGTGTTGAGGTAGACTTGGGTGGCCGTCAACTGAACGATATCCTGCTGCGATTGCACCTCCGGCCGCACCAGAAACAAACTGGTGTTCGCCGCATCCGCGTTCACCGTGGCGATCCATTGTTCGCCCTGCACCGCCGGCAAGTCCTGCGGTGGTTTGGCGCCGGTGCCATCGAAAATGCCGACGGCATCGAAGGCGGACTTGACCGCATTCACATCCGCAGACTGGCTGCCATACAAGTCCGTGGCCGCCTGCACCGCCGCCAACCGCATGTCGACGAAATTGGATTGCGCGTTGAGATAGCGCGCCTCCATCACGCGATAGTAGATCTTCTCGGTGCGCTCATGGCCCAGGGCATTGGTGATCAGGTACGCCGCGCGGTTGGGAATGCCGCTGTTCACGTGCACGCCGCCGTTGTCGCTGTCGATGTTGAGATTGACGAATTCATTCATGTGCGCCGGCTGCCAGCCCCGGTCGCCGTAGCGGCTGCCGCCGTTGTGCGGATCCGACAGGTCACGCAGCGCGCCGGAAGGATATTCGCCCGGCTTGACGATGTCTTCCCCCATGCGCCAGTCCTCGCGATCCACCATCATGCCGAAGACATCGGCCAGCGATTCATCCAGCGCGCCGGATTGAAACTTGTACTCGAGTTTGACCGTGTGGCTCACCACGCCGTGCGTCATCTCATGGCCCGCCACATCCAGCGCCCCGGCCAGCGGTTTGAATCTGACGTTACCGTCGCCATAGGACATGGCCGCGCCGTTCCACGAAGCATTGTCCAGCGGCTGGCCGTTCAGCGTGCGGTGAATGATGGAAATCATGGAGCTGCCCTGGCCGTCGATGGCAAGGCGGCCGTGGGTGTTGTAGTAGTAGGAGAAAACCGTGCCCATGATGCTGTGCGCCGAGACCGCCACGGCATCCGGCCAGGTGTTGTCATTGGAAACCACGTGAAACAACGTTGCCTGCGGATTGAGATCCTTATTGCGCAGATCCAGCGTCACCAGGGCGCCCTTGGGATCATTGATCAGATCCGGCTGGTGTTGCTGCCAAACCGGCCGGGAGGCATCGACCATGATGTAAGCATTGCCGACTTGATAGCTGTGCACGGTTTGCGTTTTTCCGTTCAAATCCGTTGCGGCAGCAGTGCGCGGGCCGTCAAAGCGCGTGTTGTTGTAGCATTCCAGAATCGCGCCGGAGGCCGCGTCGATGAAGTAATACCAATCGTCCTGCAGGTCCGGGCGGATTTCGACGTGCCAGATCAAACGCGGCTGCTGGCTGGCGGGACCGGTCCAGATGTATTGCGCGGCTTGCGGCCCGTCATAGTTCAGCATCTTCTTTTCGCTCGCCGACAGCGCGGTGGTTTCGGTGCGCTGCGCCAAGTGTTGCTGCGCAATTGCGAGAGCTTGCGCGGCAGTGAGCGGCGCCGCCGGCAGCGTCAAGTTCGCGGGCGTTGGAGCATAGCGGGCATTGATGGCATACAACCGGCCGTCGGCTTCCACGTGGGCCACCAGGTCCTTGCCCCATACCGGCACGCCTTGCAACGTCTGGGTGAAGCGCACATGCTGTTTGCCGAGACGATCGACGTGTTCCTCGGCAATTTGCAATTCTTCTTCCGGATTCTCCAGCCGGAACAAGGCGCGATGATCTGCGATGAAGGTTTTGGCGATGTGCGCCGCCCGCGCCGCTGCCGTGGTTTTGCTGAGAATTCTCTGCTGTGCTGCGGCTGAAACAGAAATGAAGGTGGGCGTGCCGTTGTCCTCATCCCAACGAATCTCCAAGCCCAGGCGTTCGGCTTCGGCCGCAGCCGGATTTGCGGCGGCCCGCCGGCTCAAATCAAACCTTTGGCTTGCGGCCAAAGTGTTCATTCCCGGCTGCCGGCTGGTGCTTGCGACACTCGCCACCTGTTGCATTTTTGCTGCGAGCGTGACGATGGCTTGCGGGGCCAGCGGCGCAGCAGCACGCGGTTGTTCCGCAACCGCAACGCGGCCTTTGTTGCGAATGTTCTGAAGAGAGAGGGTAGGCTGCGTCCAGGCCGGCGCGGACAGGCTCGCCAGCGCCAACAGGGCAGCCAGGTGAATGGTGACTCTGCGATACATGTATTCCTCCAACGTCATTCCGCCAGAGACCCGGTGCAGACTCGGATACAGGGCCACGCGCTGCACAAGTGCCCTGGCGGATAACCGTGCAAAGATGAACAGATTCTGCCGGCGGTCGTGCACGAGCGGTCACACGACAACCTCGTGAACTTAGAACGTGGTGCCGATGCGCACTGGCAAATAGGAAAACGCCTCGTCGGAAAAGACGCGGGTGTAGCGCACTTCGAAATAGGCATTCCATTTGGCGCCGAATTTGTGCTGCAGGCCAATGCCGCCGAGCGCCATGAAATTGCTTTCACTCACGGCCTCGCTCTCCAAATCGCCGGCAGGCGTGGTGACTTCGAGTTTTGCAATCGAAGACGCGGAAAGACCGGCGCCGGCGAGCAGATAGAAACTGGTGTTGGCATCCACGGACTTGGGGTAATATTTGCCGACACCCAACACTTCCACGACGCTCAGATCACCGCCTTTGATCTTGATCGCGTCATTGTCCTCCATTTCGATCAGATCGAGCAACCCCTTACGATCCAGACCGAAAGAGCTGTAGCCCAATTCCGCGCCCACTGCCAGTTTCGGCGAAACACGCACGTCCAGTCCGAGACTGCCATTGGGGCCCGAGCTGTACAGATCCCGGAACTCCTGATTCGTCAACGGCGCGCTCGCACCGCCACTGAGGTGAAAAGCGAGCTTCTTTTCCTGCGCCAGCGCCAGCGAGCCGGCCTGCAGCGCAAACAACATGACCAAGACTGCGAGGGACTTCTTCATATGATCTCCTTTGGGTTAATGGATGGATTGACGTGTTGATCGGGCCGCGTTGTGTTGTGCTGCTGCGATACGATTTGGGCGCAGCAGAGTTGGTAGAACGAACGGACTATTTTGCAGCGCGGGCGCAACCGTGCCCAAAACGGTGAGCGCGAACAGATTCCTCAGCGCCAGCCGCAGCGCAAATGCAGGCGCGGGATCATGGCCAGCGCCCGCAGTCCCAAGCGCGGCGGCAGGCCGGCGGGCGGTTCGGTCGGCTGCGCGGTAACGTGCGGCACGGCAGGAGCAGCGCGTCTTGCCGTTGCAGCCAGGGCTTTGCCGCAATTGCCGCAATAGCGATACTCGCCGCCGAAGGTGAAGCCGCAGTGCGGACAGGAGGTGATCGCCACAACTGCCTCGCCCGGGTCGAGTGCGGCGGTGGACATGTTGGCCGTAGCCGGATCCCGGTCCGGCGGAGAGCTGGCGTTCCTTGCGATACGGTGAATTTGCATGAATCAATCCGTTCGGCTATAGAGCAGATGAACTAATCTGATGCACTGTTACCGTTGCCGTGCGACAAACACAAAGGGCGACGATTTTCACCGCCGCCCTTCGCTTTGGAGGAACAAGATGCAGCAACTCTCAGCGGCGATAAAACGCCGAGGCGTCGCCTTCAGCGTATCTGAGCCACAGCGCTTCGAGGCCATAGGCGTCGGTTCCGAGTTCCCAAAAGATATGCTCCTCGGCCAGCTCCGCCGGCTTGTCATAGTTGAAGCGCGGCACACAATTATCCTGACTCTTCACCCGGCCATAGGTCGGATACAGCGAGATCTTGTTGCCGTCCACCGCCACCGTGCCCTTGTTGTAGACAAACAGCGTCGTGGTGCAGCCATAGAGAGAAGTTTGCAGCAGGCCGCTTTTCTCGTAGTAGCCGTCCGCGGTAAGGCTATAGGTGATGCCGGTGCCGGAGGGCGGAGACCACTGGCCGGTGGTGGGGTTGTAGTAATTCACTGTCGAAATCGTACCGGTGTACCACGAGCCTACCAATTCCGCCGGCACCGCGGTGCGCGGCGTATCGTGATTGCCGTGGCCAGGATTGTCATCGGCGCTCGTGGGATTCTTGCGACAGCCGCCCACTGCCAGCATGATCGACAGCAGACCAGCCAGCACTCCCATCCGAGAACAGCGAAACTGCACAACAAACGTCTTCATGTACTCACCTCTTCAGTTGTGAATCGGCGCGCAGTCTGCCAGACTGCAAGCGAACCAAGAACCAAGTTGGAAAAGACTTCGAAATCGCGCTAGTCTTTTCAGAGCAGAACAATGTACCTGTGGGATGATAATTCGTAGAGCCGGCGCGCTGCTGCTTCCTGCAGCAGCGTCAGTGGCTCGTTCGTCGTTCATGGCTTCTGATACGGACTGTTGCCGCAGCGGTTGGTAGATCAAATGATCTATTTTGACGGGTTACCGCAAAACAGGGAGGGCAAAACAAAAAGGGGCGACGATTCGCATCGTCGCCCCGGCTGCGCTCATCCAGGGAGCATGGTGATTTTTGTGTGCGAGAAGAATCGACGTCGGGCCCGTCGTCCCGCGCCTTATCGCAACGAAACCTCGGCTTCCGGATAGCGGTCCACATCGTTTTTCACCGGTTGGACCGTGCGCAGGTAGGTGTAGATCGCGTTCAAGTCCGCTGCGGTCATGCCGGCGTAGAACGTCCACGGCATGGGCGTGTTGGCCTGGCCGGCGGGGACTTCGATGCGCTGGCTGGTGGAATCCGCGTATTCCTTGAAGCGCCGCACGAAATATTCGCGATCCCACGCACCGATGCCGGAATCAAACTCCGGGGTGATGTTGGCCGAACGTACCACGCCTCCGCCCGGCATTTTGAATTCCTGGCCGCCGGCGAAATCCATTTCCGGCAGCGGCTGGCCCTTGTCATTCATTGGCGTGTGGCAAAACTGGCAAGCGGCAATCGTGTTGAGGTATTTGCCGTACGCCAGAGTATCGGACGCAGCGGGCCGCGGCTGCGGCACATAAGGCTTGGGCATGGTGCGCACAATCAAATTCATCGGGAAGCTGAGTTGCGACCGCGGCACCTCGTTTACGATCGGCGGCAGCGTGCGCAGATAGGCTACGATCGCGTGGGCATCCTCTTCGGCGAGTTGATTGTACAGCGGGTAAGGCATCATCGGAAACAGCGGGTCGCCGTTTTTGTTCACCCCCGCGGTGATGGCATGCAGAATCTCACCGTCGCTCCAGTTCTCCAATGCCGCCGGCGTGATGTTGGGAACCGTGATCTTACCGACCCCTTCTTCCATCTCGGAACCGCCTTGGCCTTCGCTGCCGGGCGTGATCGGCCCGCTGTAGTAGCGAAAATCGCGGGTAGAATGGCAATCCAAACACACGGTCACGTGTTTGGCAAGATATTCACCGCGCGCCAGCGTTGCGGGCGTCACGGCCATTTTGAGATCCGGCGTGTCGCCGGCATTCGGCAAAGCGACAAACAAATATGCCAGACCCGCACCGGCAGCCACCAGCAATGCCAGCACCAGGCCGCCGGCAATTTTGACCAGCTTGTTCATGAGACATTGTTCCTTTCTGAGGGTTATTGACTTGGCTGTTGCAGCGGGGCTGATGTACGAAGCCGCCTCGGAGCGGTTGCAAACAGCGCTCAAAATAGAACAAATGAACTATGCGGAGATCGAACCGGAGGGCAGCAGCGAACGGTCACGCATGCGTTTTGCGCTGCGTGCGTGCGAGGGGAGGGATGCTGTGAAGATTTGGGCACAGTGCACAGTGTTTCACAAGGCTCGCCTGATGGGCATCGCGAAAAAACACTGTCACAAACTGAGAGGACCGACCACTAAGTTTCCGTTGCCTCCTTCTTCTTTGGTCTGACAAAGACTCTGACATTGCGTTGCAGGCGCAGCTCGCGATAGCGTTCCTGAGTGATTTCCACTTGCACGGGATCGCCCGCTTCCGTCACCAGTTCGACTTTCACTTGCGGACCTGCCGCATGAATGTGACGCACGATGGCGGAAAAATGGTTTTGGTGGCTGGGCTTCTCTTCGATCTCCAGCAAGTGCGGACGGATGTAGACTGTTGCAGTGTCTGCATCGCGCTCGGCGCCCTCCGGCAGTTCCATCGCCATTTCGCCGATGTAGATGCGGTCTGCTTCGATGCGGCCGCGAAAGAGATTGACATTGCCGAGAAAATTGTAGACGAAAGGGGAGGCGGGATGATGGTACACCTCTTCCGGCGTGCCGATTTGCTCGATGCGGCCGGCATTCATCACCACCACGCGATCGGCAACCTCCAGCGCTTCCTCTTGATCGTGTGTCACGAACACGCTGGTGATGTGAATGTCATCATGCAGCCGCCGCAACCAGCGCCGCAATTCCTGGCGAACTTTGGCGTCGAGCGCGCCGAAAGGCTCGTCGAGCAACAGCACGCGCGGCTCCACGGCCAGGGCGCGCGCGAGCGCCACCCGCTGGCGCTGGCCGCCGGAGAGCTGCGTGGGATAGCGGCTGGCCAGCTCTTCCAGCTTCACCAGGCGCAGCAGCTTCAGCACACTCGCGCGGATCGCCGCGTTGGAGGGCCGGGTGGCGCGCGGCCGCACCCGCATCCCAAACGCGATGTTCTCGAACACCGTCATGTGGCGAAACAGCGCGTAGTGTTGAAACACGAAACCGACGCGCCGCGCCCGCACGCTTTGCTGCGTGGCGTCTTCGCCATCGAACGCAATTCTGCCCTGATCGGCAAACTCCAGGCCCGCGAGAATGCGCAACAGCGTGGTTTTGCCGCAGCCCGAAGGCCCGAGCAGCGCGAGCAGCTCGCCGGATTTCACCTCCAGACAGATGTCCTGCAGCGCCGCGAACGCGCCGAATTTCTTGCTGAGATGCTGAATGTCGATGTTCATGCGCTCTCCTCGGAGATGATCATTTTGGCTGCTGCCTGCATCTGCTGTTTGGTGCGCCATTCCACTGCGCTCTTCGCGGCCAGCGTCACCAGCGCCAACAGCGCCAGCAGCGAAGCCACGGCAAAGGCGGCCACCGAGTTGTATTCGTTGTAGAGAATCTCGACGTGCAGCGTCATGGTGTTGGTCAAACCGCGAATGTGGCCGGACACCACCGACACCGCGCCGAATTCGCCCATCGCGCGCGCGTTGCACAGAATCACGCCGTAAAGCAGGCCCCATTTGACGTTGGGGAGGGTAACCCGCCAAAACGTTTGCCAGCCGTTCGCGCCCAGAGAAAGCGCGGCTTCCTCTTCTTCCACACCCTGGGCCTGCATCAATGGAATCAACTCGCGCGCGACAAAGGGAAACGTGACAAATACCGTCGCCAGCACGATGCCGGGCACCGCAAAGATGATCTTGATATCGTGCGCATTCAGCCACGGTCCCAGCCAACCGTGCAATCCGAAAATCAAAACGTAAATCAAGCCGGAAACCACCGGCGAAACGGAAAACGGCAGGTCGATGAGGGTGATCAGAACGTTTTTGCCCTTGAACTCGAATTTGGCAATGGCCCAGGCCGCCGCCAGTCCGAACACCAGATTCAGCGGAACCGCAATGGCTGCGGTCAGCAAGGTCAGGCGAATGGCGGCCAGCGCATCCGGCTCGCGAATCGCCGCGAAATAGGCGCCCAGTCCTTTGTCCAGCGCCGAGAGAAAAACCACCAGCAGTGGCAAAACCACGAACAGCCCGAGAAAGCCCACCGCGACCGCGGTCAGCGCCCAGCGCATGAGGCGTGGCTCGGTTTTCACGTGCGCCGCAATGGCGCGGCTCCTGCGCCACACGGCTTCGACTAGGGGATTGGTCATGGCAGCTCCTCGCGGCAGACTCAATGGCGTTGGCGGCGGCTGCTCCACGCTTGCAAGCCGTTGATCAAAAGCAGCAGCGCGAATGAAATAACCAGCATGACCACGGCCAGCGCGGTGGCGCCGGCATAGTCATACTGCTCGAGCTTGGTGACGATGAGCAGGGGCGTGATCTCGGTGCGCATGGGCATGTTGCCGGCAATGAAGATCACCGAGCCGTATTCGCCCACTGCGCGCGCGAACGCCATCGCGAAACCGGTCAGCAACGCCGGCCAGATCGCCGGCAGGAGCACGCGCGTGAAAGTTTGCCAGCGATGCGCGCCGAGAATCGCGGCGGCTTCTTCCACTTCCGGCTCGATGTCTTCCAACACCGGTTGCACCGTGCGCACCACGAACGGCAGGCCGATGAAGGTCAGCACCACGACGATGCCCAGCGGCGCAAACGCCACTTTGATTCCCAGAGGTTCAAACCACTGTCCGAGCCAGCCCTTGCTGGCATAGAGAGCCGTGAAGGCGATGCCGGCCACGGCCGTGGGCAGGGCAAACGGCAAATCGACCAGCGCGTCGATCAAACGCTTGGCGGGGAATTGATAGCGCACGAGTACCCAGGCAACTATCAATCCGAAGAACGCGTTGAGTAGCGCCGCGGTGAAGGCCGCACCGAAACTGAGCTGGTAGGAGGCCAGCGCGCGTGGCGCCGTGACCGTCTGCCAAAACTGCGCCCAGCTCAGGCTGGTGGTCTTGAGAAAAGTGCCGGCCAGTGGAATCAAAACCAGCAGGCCGAGGTAGAGCAGCGTATAACCCAGCGCCAGTCCGAAACCCGGCAGCACGCTGCGTTGTTTGAGCGCAAGCGCCATGTGACTGTTCTCCTGGCTGAGGAGGTGCAACAACCTGATGGCTCACGCCACTGTCAATGCGAAGTCAGGACTTGGAGCTGGCTTCACGGCAGATAGATCTGGTCAAAGATGCCGCCATCGGCAAAATGGATTTTCTGCGCCTGCTGCCAGCCGCCGAAGACCTCAGCGATGGTGAAGAGATTGATTTTGGGAAATTGCGCTGCATACTTTGCCATCACCGCCTGCGAATGCGCGCGGTAGAAATGGCGGGCTGCGATCGCCTGGCCCTCTTCGGAATACAAGTACTCCAAATAAGCCTGCGCCACTGCGCGCGTTTTGCGTTTGTCAACGACCTTGTCGACCAGCGCCACCGTTGGTTCCGCCAAAATGCTGAGCGAGGGCACGACCATTTCAAACTTGCCCGGGCTCAGTTTTTGAATGAGCAGCAGTTCGTTTTCCCAATTGATCAACACGTCGCCGATGCCGCGTTCGACGAAAGTCGTGGTCGCGCCGCGCGCGCCGGAATCGAGCACCGGCACGTTCTTGAAGAGCTTGGCGATGAACTCCTGCGCCTTGGCGGCTTCGCCGTTGTTCTGGCGCAGCGCGTAGCCCCAGCCGGCGAGATAATTCCAGCGCGCCACGCCCGAGGTTTTGGGATTGGGCGTAATCACCGCGATGCCGGGCCGGATTAAATCATCCCAGTCTTTGATCTTCCTGGGATTGCCCTGGCGCACGAGAAATGCCAGCGTTGAAGTGTAGGGCGCGCTGTTGTGCGGCAGCCGCTTCTGCCAGTCGGGCGGCAGAAGCTTCGCTTGTTCCGCGATGGCATCGATGTCGTAAGCCAGCGCCAGCGTCACCACGTCGGCCTGCAAACCGTCGATGACGGCGCGCGCCTGCTTGCTTGAGCCACCATGGGATTGATTGATGGTGACGGTTTCGCCGGTCTTTTCCTTCCAGTATTTCGTAAAGGCGGCATTGTACTCCTGGTACAATTCCCGGGTGGGATCATAGGAGACATTGAGCAGCGTGACGGCCTTTTGACCGAATGCCGATTGCGCCAGCAGCAATGTCATCACGGCAGCGCCGGCCGCTTGGCAGATTGATCGGAATGTCATGAGTCCTCCTGAGAAGCATTGCATGAGAAGCAGTGTTGGCACCTGGGAAGATCCTGCAGCGGGCTCGAGCCAGCTGCGCTATTCAAGCATCAAGAGAAGTTGCGGCCAGCGCCATGACACAGTGGCATGGCCATCAAAAACCGACTTGCACACGGGAAAGCAGGGCCTTTTCGTCCGGCCGGTCACCGTTGGCAGCGCCGCCGGTGAAAGCTGTCTGCTCATAATTCAAAACCACTTTGACGTTGCGGTTCAAATACCAATTCAAACCCAAGGCCCAGGCCTTCGCCTGCTGCGCTGCACTTTGAGGATTGGCAAACACCGGAAAAGCGTCGGGGTCGACTTCCAGTACGTTGTAGCGCGCCACGATTTCAAAGCTGCCCAAGACTCCGTGAACGCGATCGAACGTCTTCAAAGGCGTCAGGCCCTTGTAGGCAGCCGCTTCACCGGTAAGCGAGTAGGAGGCGGCCAACTGCCAGGCGCGATGTTCGAGCTCGGCGGACAGGCTGCCGCGCGTGACCTGATGCCGCGCAATCACGTATTCTCCCAGAACGCCCAGGCGGCCCCAACTGTAGTAGCCTTGCGGCGAGAGCCGCTGAATTTCGCCGTTGGCAATGACGGTGCCAGCAGCTGTACCGTCGGCGCGATAGCGAAAGAGCGATTGCTGCGCGGGGGTGTTGTAGCTCGGCAGGTTGGGCGAGGCCGGCGTGCCTTGCTGCGTGCCCTTGGTCACAGCGAGGCCGAGGCCCAGTTGCCGCAGCGCTGGCCAATTGGTTTTGGTGAAAGGAGAGAGCCACAGGCGAGCGGCGAGGTCTTTGCTGTCGTAGCTATCGCTGTCGCCGCTGCCGCCATCGACGACGCCGTTGAAGACACCGGCCATGTAGTTCACCACGCCGCCGGCCAAATCACCGTGCAATTGCACGCCGAGATCGCGATTGGGCACGAGGTTGTTGGGCAGGCCGCGTTCGATGAACAGCAGGTTGGTGGGGGATTGCAGACGTTCGAGGCCAAAGGGCGTTTTGAATTTACCGGCTTTGAATTTGAGCTGCGGCCACAGCCGCGCATCGAGGAAGAAATCCTGCAGCACCAGCCGGCTGCCGGCAAAATCGGGCATGAATTTGAAGTCGAAGATCTTGTTGAGCGTGCCTTCGAGCAGGAAGCGCATGCGGCGGTTGACGAGGGTGTTGGGGTTGGCTGCCGCGGCATCATCGAGGAAAAAGCGTCCATCGAGTTGGCTGTGCGCGCGCAGCCGCAGCAGAAACGCGGAGTCAGCGGACTTCAGGGAGAAACCGTCCTTGCCCGCAATCAGCACCGGTGCGGCTTTGGCTTGCGCGGCAGCTTCTTCCCGGGCGAGTTCCCATTTGCGCTCCAGGATGCGTTGCTTTTGATCCAGCTCTTGCCAGCGTTGCTGCCAGGCCGAATCGGGAGGGGTGAGGGATTGTCCGCGCAGCGGGACAGCACTGCCGGCCAGGGCCGCGAGCAGCAGTCCGCTCAGGCACACAAACAGGCGATTTTTCATCTCGTGTCTCCGGTTGCAGGGAGACTTCCGGTGGCCCGGTCAGTTCGCCAATCGAGGGGCATTGGGAATTGTAACTGCCGGCCGAGTTGCCTCCAGCCTTCTGGTCGGCGCGCCGGCGGCCTTGCATTCTTGTACAGCCCGGTTCACCTGCCTTTCTTGCGGGTTGCGGTTTCCAGGCGAATCTTCTCCTTGCGCTCGATTTGCACCACCTGAGCGTCGTGAATGATGATCTCCACCGAACCAAAGCGAATGCCTTGCAGCGCATTGCAGATGGTCTGGGCCAGGTCGTACTCCGGCGGAGCGAGCGCGGGGGCGGGGGTTCGGGCAGAATCAGCGGCACACATGGTCGGCTCCTTCTAAGCGATTTACTCTATATGCTTTGTAGAGTAAAGCAAGAAAAAAAATCAGTGGCGGCGGGTTTTCTTCGCCTTGCCGTTGGTTTTCGACTGGGAGATCTTGCCCAGCATGTCGGCCAGGCTGGTACCGTCCAAAATCGTCGCGGTGGAATCGCGCACTTCTTTCATCACCAGCCGGATGCCGCAGGTGGCTTCGTCGCGGCATTCCTCGCATTTGCGGTAGGCGGTCTGGCTGACGCAGGGCAGGGGCGCGAGCGGGCCATCGACCAGGCGGATCACGTGGCCCAGGCTGATCTCCGCAGGGGGTTTGCCCAGGAAATAGCCGCCGCCCTTGCCTTTCTTGCTTTGCAGCACGCCGTGGTTCTTCAAATCCAGCAGGATGAGTTCGAGGAATTTTTTGGGAATGTTTTCTTTCTCCGCCAGCTCGGAGATGAGGGTGGGGCCGTGCTCGTAGTGCCGCGCCAGGTATTGCAGCGCCTGCAGGGCGTATTTTGCCTTTTTGGAAAGCACGATCAAACCTATTTAGTCTATCTATCTGGTACTGTTTTGAGCATACACAAATCGCGGCGGAATGTCAAGCGGTTTTTTGTCTTTTTTTGCGGCCGGTTGGGGAGAAAAAAGGAAGCAGCGGCACTGCGCACCGTGGCTGGCCGGCGCCGGGCAGGGGCGAGAAATTGTTCCTGGGGAGCGCAGTCCGCCCGCAGCCACGCGCCAAGTTGGACGGTTGTCGGCCGGGAGAGCAAAATGTCCCGTGCAAACCCTCACGCCGGCCCGGGCTGGCGCGTCTGCACGTAGGCCACGATCGCGCCGGCGATTTCCGCAAACGTGCGATTGACAACCTGGGGGCCGAGGCTGTTCAAGTCAATCTCGCTGGCGAGCTGCAATTCCTCCTCCAAATAGACCAGAAACTCCACCACGTCCAGACTATCCTGCAGCAGACGGGTCACGACTTGCTCACCCAAGGTATTCACCACTTCGGCCGGCTGGCTCTTGGCGAAGTAGGCTTTCATCTTTTCCATCACCACTGCCTGATCCATATCATCTCACCTTTCTCACACGTCCGTAAACGACATTGAAGCCCGCGCCCATAGAGAGCAGGTTGATGGCGCGGCCCACCGGCGTGGCCGTTGCCAGTTCCTGCAGGATGAAAATAATGCTGGCGCTGCTCATGTTGGAGTATTGGCGATAATGTGCCAGCGAGGGTTGCATCGCTGCAGAAGGAATGCCGAGCTTGCGGCTCAATCGCACCAGCAACGCAATGCCGGCGGGATGAATCGCCCAACGCGGCTCTTCCTGCCATGCCGCCTCGCTGGCCGCCAGGGCGTTGACGACGAACTCACGCACCTGGTTGTTGAAGGTTTGCTCGTCAGCGAGCGCAAAGGTGTAATAATCGCGATAATCCCAGCGTATGAGATCGAACCCCTGCGGCGCCTGCTGCACATAATGCATATCCTCCAGCGCCAGCGCCATCTCACCAAACCCCGGAGAAGGGGAGAGCCACACCGCCGCGGCGCCATCGCCGAAAGTGCAGTTGCCCTGCCAGGTGTCGGGCTGGGTGCTGGTGACGTCGGCGAGCGTGGAAGGCAGTTCCACCGTCAGCACCAGCAGATGCTGGAGAGAATCCTGCAGCGAGCGGGCAAGCTGCAGCGCTTTCAAACTGCCCGTGCAACCGACATTGCCGAGGTCGATCATGAGCGTGTCGCGGCGAATGCAATCGGTCAAACGTTGCGCCAGGCGATAGCTCAAGCCGGGCATGAGATTGCCGGTGGAGGTGGTGGTGATGACGGCATCGAAGCTCACGCCTGCGGCGCGCACCGCCGGCGCGAGCTTCCCGGCGAGCGCCGCCACCGCTGTTGCCGCGCCCGACTCGAAGGTCGCCGCGCGCGCGGCAAAACGGCGCATGGCGCTGTAATCCGCAGCAAAACGATGGCGCGTGCGCCGGCCCACGAGCGAGTAATGAACGAAGTTGCGCAACTCCTCCAGCTTGTCGTTTGCCAGAGGCAATGCCGCCAGAAAAGGTTCGAATTCGGCGCGCAGCGTCTCGTTCTCGACGGGCTGGCCGAGCGGCGCAGTGAAGATTTGGTTGAGGTAGCGCATCCGCGTGCACTCTCTTCCGGTTGCGGTGGAAAGCCAATCCCAAGTCTTCGGCAGGAGAACGCGGCGGCGGCATTCGGCTGCCAGCTCAGATTCGGCGCTGCGAATATAACACAAATCCCGCGGCATGCAACTACGAACTCCGCGCCGCGCAGCGCCGGCGCACGGGCAACTTCCACTTGCTTCCGAGACGCGAATTTCATATCATTGCGCCACTTTGCCCGGTTATCCGATCACCACCAGCGACGAACTCATCCCCACTGACCGGCCGGGCTGTGCGGCAATTGACGGACTCTTGCTCGCGACTTCCAACCAACAGGCTGCGGCGCCTTCATCCGCCGTCGCGAAAAAGCTGGAATATTGACGGACAACGCCAGCGTTCATGAAATGACATCATGCCCGGGCATCTTTCCTGCGTTTGCTTTGTTTGGATTCGAATCAACGTTTCGCCGGAGTCTTTGACTGCATGGATACACTTTGGGCGACCTGGCTGGTGAGAATTGCAGGCCTCTACCTGGCACTCGGTTTCGCATTCGCCATTCCTTTCCTCATAATCGGTGTGAACAAAATCGATGCGGCTGCCCGCGGCTCGGGTTGGGGATTTCGCCTGATCATCATCCCCGGTACCATCGCGCTGTGGCCGTTGCTGTTGTGGCGCTGGCTTGCGGGAGCCAAAACGCCGCCCGAGGAAAACAATCCGCATCGCGCCGCTGCGCGCCGGCGCAGCGCCCCGGCCGGCAAGGAGGCTGCGTCATGATTCAGCCGCTGCGGCAGCGCCACTATCAACTCATGCGAATCATGGCCGTCGGGTTGCCCTTGCTTTTTCTGGCGGGATTGGCGGTGCGGCATGCACCCTTGCCGCAAGAGGTTCCGGCGCTGTTGATCAATGAAATCCCTGCCTTTCCCAAAATGCTGTTGGAGCGAGACAACCTCTGGCCCGGGCAGAGTATCATGACGCGCGTCAGCGCCGACCGCATTCCGCCGCAGCGGTTGGTGATCGAACTGCAGCCTCGCCGCGATCTCATCGCGCCCGACGTGCTGGTGTACTGGTGCGAGGCGAGCGTCCCAGTTACAAAACAATTGCCGGAGACGGCCCATTTGCTGGGCGGCCTCTCCGGCAAACATCTGCGCCGTTTTGCGCTGCCGCCGGCCGCGTTGAGTGCCGACGGCAAGATGATGCTTTACAGCTTGGCACATCAGCAAATCGTGGCCACTGCGATCCTGCCCACTGCGACGCTGGTGCGCGCCGGGAGGCTGCCATGAGCCTCGCCTACCGTGCGGTTTCCTGGAACCGGCAAAAACGCCTCTACGACATTGTGCTGCTCGTCGGCTTGGTGCTCTATCTCGCGGTCTTCCTCGCGGCCGGGCTGCGATGGCATCCGCAGGCAACCATCGAGACGCTCATCATCCGGGCGTTGGGCACTGGGGCCTTGCTGTTGTTGCATGTCATTCTCGCGATTGGCCCGCTGTGCCGCTTAAACCCGCGCTTTCTCCCTTTGTTGTACAATCGCCGGCATCTGGGCGTGACCATGTTTGTGCTCGGCCTCGGACATGCCGTCTTCTCCCTGGTGCAGTTTCATGCGTTGGGCGATCTCAATCCGCTGGTCAGTCTGTTGGTGGGCAACACGCGCTATGCGAGCTTGAGCGGATTTCCTTTTGAGATGCTTGGCCTGCTCGGTCTCCTCATTTTCTTCTTGATGGCCGCCACCAGTCATGATTTCTGGCTGGCGCAGCTCACTGCGCCGGCGTGGAAGAAATTGCATATGCTGGTTTATCCGGCCTACGGCTTGATCGTCATGCACGTCACGCTTGGTGCCTTGCAGGCGGAAACCAATCCCATGCTCGCGGCCGTGGTGGCGGTTGGCCTGGTCATGGTGTTGAGTCTGCATTACGCGGCCGGCCGCAAGGAGAGACGGCGCGATCAGGAAACACGTGAACCCGATGCCGAAGGTTTCGTGGAGGTGTGCCAGGCCGGCGATATTCCGGAGAAACGCGCGTTGGTATTCTCCCTCGGCGGCGAGCGCGTTGCGGTGTTCCGATATGACGGTCGGGTCTCGGCGGCTTCGAATGTCTGCCAGCATCAGAACGGCCCGTTGGGCGAAGGCCGCATCATTGACGGCTGTATCACCTGTCCCTGGCATGGGTATCAGTATTTGCCCGAGACCGGTGCCTCGCCACCGCCCTTCACCGAGAAAGTTCCCACTTTCACCGTCCGTGTGCGGCGCGGCCGGGTTTTCGTCAATACCACACCGAATCCGCCGGGGACGCGCGTGGCCCCGGCCTTGATCAATTGAGTGAAAGCAGAGGTGCGTGCGTGGCGAGTGTAGATCGTGCGGAGGAATTTTACATCGGCTATCTGCCGAAAGCGCCGCGACGCCAGGCGTTTTTTATGGCGGGCGTGGTGTTTGTCCTGTTCCTGCTGGCGGCAGGAGTAGCGGCGGTGCTGGTGCGCGGCCAAAATCCCTTTGCGCCCAGCGTGTTTGAATATCTCATGCCACGCGCGATGCAGGGTATTGTCGTCGCTTCGCCCTATCCCGCGCTGCTGGTCTTGCGGCCGGGTTTGCCCGGCGAGGCGGTGCCGCTGTCGCGTTATCATCTCGTGGCGGAAGGCAAGCATGGCGCGCAGCAGGCGCTGGCCGGATGGGAAGGCAAAGCCGTCCGGCTGCGGGGCACGCTGATCCATCGCGACAACCAAACTTTGCTGGAGGTGGTGCCCGGCTCGATCACTGCCCTCAGCACCGCGGATCCGGCGCTCACGGCGCGGGCGGATTCCTTGCCGGCCTATTCGCTCGGCACCTTCACTCTCGCGGGCGAAATCGTCGACAGCAAATGCTACTTTGGGGTGATGAAACCCGGCGAGCTGAAAACCCATCGCGCCTGCGCCGTGCGCTGCATCAGCGGCGGCATTCCGCCGGTGTTCGTCGTGCGCGATCAGGACGGCAATGCCGTCTATCTTTTTCTGGTTTCCGCGCAAGGCCGCAGCGTGAACGCGGAAATTCTGGCCATGATCGCAGAGCCGCTGGTCATCAGCGGCGAAATCATTCAACAAGGTGATTTTTTGATGCTGCGTGCCGATCCCAAGACCTACCGCCGTTCCTAGCGCCGTACGAGCATTTGCCGGTTTCTTCAAAATTGAATCACGGTCGTGAGAGAACTGCAATGACCCTGACGCGCCTGGCCCAAACCTTTCCGCCCTTCCCGGAACTGCTGCCTCCGCTCGAGATTGCCGAAGGCAACTATCTCCTGCGTTTTGCCCGCAGCGAAGCCGAGTTGGATGCCGTTCTGAAACTGCGCTTCGAGGTGTTCAATCTCGAGCTCGGCGAAGGATTGGATTCCTCCTACGACACGTTTCGCGATCAGGATGAATTCGATCTGCGCTGCCACCATTTGATGGTGCTGGATCGGTCGCTGCAGCAGGTGATCGGCACCTATCGCATGCAGACGCTCGCCATGGCGGGCGGCAGCGCGGGATTCTATTCTGCCGGCGAATACGATCTCACCGGCTTTCCGGCCGGCGTTTTGGAAAACGCGGTCGAGGTTGGCCGGGCATGCGTCGCAAAGCCGCACCGCAATGCCCGCGTGCTTTATTTGCTCTGGCGCGGCCTGGCCGCGTACCTGACTTGCAATCGCAAGCGTTATTTGTTCGGCTGCTGTTCGCTCACCAGCCAGGACCCGGCCGAAGGCAAGCGCGTCATGGATCATCTCACCGCCAACCAGCACGTGCAGCCGGACTTTTTGCTGCAGCCGCAACCCGGTTACGTTTGCTACGGAAGCGACTTCACCGCCGGCCCCGGCGCCGTTCACCTGCCACGGCTCATGAAGATCTACCTCGTCTATGGCGCGAAGATCTGCAGTCTGCCGGCGCTGGATCGCGCCTTCAAGACCATCGACTATCTCACCTTCCTCGATGTCGCCACGCTCGATGAAGCCACCCGCAGATTTTTCTTCCGCAAGCAATTCGCCCCATGAGAAAGCTCCGTGCCATTGTTCGCATTGTCATGATTGCCGTGCTGACCGCCGCCGGGGTGTTGCTGTTGCTCGGTGGCCGGCTGCTCGCGCTGTTTACGGACACGGGTTTCCGGCGCTGGCGGCTGCGCGTCTTTCAAGGCTGGGCGCGCGGACTGGCGGCCATCATCGGCATGCGGCTGGTGGTGCGGGGAAACGCTCCACCGCCGCCGTTCTTTCTGGTGGCCAATCACCTCAGCTACATGGATATTCTCGTGCTCGCCACTCAGGTTCGGGGCGTGTTCGTCTCGCGGCATGATGTGAGCGGCTGGCCGGTGATCGGATTCCTGACGCGCGCGGTGGGCACGCTGTTCATCAATCGCGAACTGGCGCGCGAAGTGGTTCGTCTGAACCATTTGTTGCGCGCCGCGTGGGAGAGAGGGGAGGGCATCATCTTTTTTCCAGAAGGCACCAGCTCAGCCGGCGCGGAGATTCGGCCGTTCAAATCGCCATTGTTGCATGTCGCCGCCGAAAACCACTATCCGGTTTCCTACGCCAGTTTGAGTTATCGCACGCCTGCCGGCGAGCCGCCCGCGCATTTGGCGGTATGTTGGTGGGGTGATATGACGTTTCCGGATCATTTCTTCAACGTGCTGCAATTGCCCCGTTTCGAAGCGCTGCTCACCTTTGGCGACGCCGCGGTGCGCGCGACCGATCGCAAACTGCTTGCGCGCCGGCTGCATCGCTTGATCGCGCAGCAGTTTCATCCGGTCGTCCGGCCGGAGGAATTGCCCGCCGCCCGCCAGCAATCCGCCACATGATCGCCGGACTCGAACATCAGTATTTCAACACCAATGGCGTGCGGCTGCACGTCGCGCTCGCCGGGCCGGACCACGGCCGCTTGCTCATTTTCCTGCACGGCTTTCCGGAGTTTTGGTATGGCTGGCGCCGGCAGATCGATTTTTTTGCGCGTTTGGGTTATCGCGTGCTGGCGCCGGATCAGCGCGGTTACAATCTGAGCGACAAGCCCGGCGGCATTGCCGCCTATGGTCTCGATCATCTCGCGCGTGACATCGTGGGTTTGATCAAGGCGGTTGGCCGGGAACGCGCCCTGATCGTGGGACATGACTGGGGCGCAGTCGTGGCGTGGTGGCTGGCGCTGCGACATGCGGACTGCGTGGAGAAGCTGGCGGTCTTGAACGGGCCGCATCCCCAAGTCATGCGCCGCCACCTGCTGCACGATGCCGTGCAAAGGCGCAAGAGCTGGTACATTTTCTTTTTTCAACTGCCCGGGCTGCCGGAATGGCGCATGCAAAAGAACGGTTGGGAAATCGCCGGCCGGGCCTTGCTGAAGACCAGCCGGCCCGGCACCTTCGGCGAAGCCGATCTGGCAGAATATCGCGCGGCCTGGTCACAACCTGGCGCCGTGACCGCGATGATCAACTGGTACCGTGCGGCGTTGCGGCAACGCCGCGGAGGTGCCGGCCACGCCACTGTGAAGATGCCGGCATTGATAATTTGGGGTGGCCGTGACCGCTTTCTCCGCACCGAACTGGCGGAAGCCAGCCTGGCGCAGTGCGAACACGCCGAGCTGCTGCTTTTGGAAAACGCCAGCCATTGGGTGCAGCATGAAGAGGCCGAGGCGGTTAACCAACGGCTGCAGCAATTTTTCATCGCTTGACTCTTTGAAAACGATGACTACCGTTGATTTCGTCCTGAAAGGATCTTTTGCCTATTTGGACACACTGCCAAGTATCTTGTGAAGATTTGGGCACACAGCCAGGGAGCTTGGGAAGTCTTGGGCACACGGCCAAGTACTGCACAAGATTCTTCTGAGTGACCGCTTCACCCAGCCGCAACACGCGGCAAGATACTTGAGCCTATTCTGAGGGCAGAACCGCAAGCGCGTGCCGCCGCGTGTCTCAGAAAGGCCTTGCTTTTTCCCGCCGAAAAACTTACCAATTCTGCCGACCGTCGAAGGTGTGATCGAAGGCGCCGAAAGCAAGCGCAACCTTGACGGACATGTTCATCCCTGCCTTTCATCCGGAAGCGTGCCGGTGAAGTCCAGCGAACGGTGGCGTGCACTTCACCTGATTCGTTTGAATACATGCGAATGTTCTTGGAATCATCTTTGCTTTGAACCGGCAGCTTCGGTTCGCCGGCTTGCCTTTCATCGCCATGCTTCGGCGTGGCGGCAGTGTGCAATCTTTCATCCCCGCCAGGGAGGAAATATGCGATCGCTTCTCATTCTGTGCAGTACCGTGCTCGCGCTGTCGCGACCATCCATCAGCCAAACCGCAAATCCGCCCGTGCCGGACACTGCGCTGGTCATGGCTGCGGTCGATACGTTGCAGCGCATCGCAGAAGAAACCAGGCCCGTGCCGGTACCGCCCGCCAGCGAGAAAGCTCTGCGCTATTACCGCAGCGGCAATTGGCTGTGGGGCCTCGGTCTGCTGTGGGGCCTGCTGGTCCCCGCGGCGTTTCTTTTCACCGGCTTTTCGGCGCGCATTCGCAACTGGGCGCAGAAGCTCGGGCGCAAGTGGTTCTTTGTGATCGGCCTTTACTTCATCATTTTTTCCCTCATCACCTTTCTCCTCGATTTGCCGCTCACCTACTATCAGGAATTCGTGCGACAGCATGCCTATGATCTTTCCAACCAAACCTTCAGCAAGTGGCTGGGCGACTCGCTGAAAGCGCTGGTGGTCGGCATGTTGGGCGGCGTGCTGTTTCTGTGGGTGCCGTACTTGCTGCTCAAAAAGAGTCCACAGCGCTGGTGGCTCTACACCGGCATTTTGATGGTGCCGTTTCTGTTCTTCTTCATGCTCATCAGCCCGATCTGGATTGCGCCTCTGTTCAACAAGTTCGGCCCGATGCAGGATCAGGCGCTGGAGGCCAAAATCCTGGCGCTGGCGGAGCGTGCCGGCATCGAGGGCAGCCGTGTGTTCGAAGTGAACAAAAGCGTGGACACCAAGGCCGTGAATGCCTATGTCTCGGGGTTTCTCGACACCAAGCGCATCGTCCTGTGGGATACGATCATCGCCAAGCTGGAGGAAGAGGAACTGCTGTTCGTGATGGGCCACGAAATGGGACATTACGTGCTGGGACACGTGGTCAAGAGTGTGTTGTTCTTTTCGGCGTTGATCCTGGTGGTGTTGTACGCTGCCCACCGCAATGCCGCCGCGCTGCTGCGAAGGTATCACGCCCGCTTTGGCTTCAACCAGCTCGCGGATATTGCTTCGCTGCCGCTGCTGATTCTGCTTTTCAATCTTTTTCTCTTCCTCGCCACGCCGCTCAGTTTCGCCTACACGCGCTACAATGAGCATGAATCCGACCGCTTTGGTTTGGAAATCTGCCAGAACAACCGCGCCGCGGCCCTGGCCTTCGTGAAACTGCAGACGGAAAATCTCGGCAACCCGCGGCCGGGCTGGCTCTACAAACTCTGGCGGGCTTCCCATCCGCCCATCGGCGAGCGCATCGAATTCTGCAACAGCTACCGCCCCTGGGAAACCGGCGAGCCGTTGAAATACGGGCATCTCATCAAAGCCCCGCAAACAGGAGACTAGCGCAGCGAGGCCGGCGGCGAAGCAGGCAGCGCCGAAGTGACCCCGCCGGCATCGGGAGCAGGGCAGCGCACCGCACTGAACCGCGACGGTCACACGATTTCATGACTCCTGCTGTGCACTTCAGCCAACTGCAGGGAAAGGGAGAACTGCGATGACTTGGATCAACATGCCGCGAGGCCGGGCCGTTGTTGCACTCATGCTGCTGCTCGCCGCAAATGGCCAAACCACGGAGAAGGAATTCATGAGCAAGCTGCGTTTCGCCATTTCATTCACCGCAGAGAAAAGCCGGACGCCGATCGACGGCCGCCTGCTGCTGATGTTGTCCGTCAACGAAGAGAAGGAACCGCGTTTTCAAATCAGCGATGATCCCGGCACCCAGCAGATTTTTGGTATTGACGTGGAGGGCCTCGGCCCGGGACAGGCTGCGCGCATCGACGCCTCGGTGTCCGGCTATCCGCTCCAGAGTCTGGCGGAGCTCAAGCCCGGCGAGTACGTCGTGCAAGCATTGCTGCACAAGTACGAAACATTTCATCTCGCCAGCGGCCACACCGTGAAACTGCCGAGGGATCGTGGCGAAGGCCAGCAATGGAATCGCGCGCCCGGCAATCTCTACAGCACGCCGCAGCGGATGACGATCGATCCGCGGCGGGCCGCCGTGATCAAGATCAATCTCGATCAGGAAATTCCGCCGATTCCGCCGCCGCAGGATACGAAGTACATCAAGCATGTGAAGATGCAAAGCGAGCGCCTGACGAAATTCTGGGGGCGGCCGGTGGAGCTGGGCGCCTGCGTGCTGCTGCCCGAGGGCTTTGAAGAGCATCCGGAGGCGCGCTATCCGCTCATGATCTTTCACGGCCATTTTCCCTATACCTTCGGCGGTTTTCGGGAAGAGCCGCCCGATCCCAATCTCGTGCCGGAATACAGCGCCCGCTTCCGCATGGCAGGCTACAACAAGATCGTGCAGGAGCATGCGCATCAATTCTATCGTGAGTGGATCGGGCCGGATTTTCCGCGCGTGATCATCATCGAGATTCAGCACGCCAATCCCTACTATGATGATTCTTATGCGGTGAATTCCGCCAATCTCGGGCCGTACGGCGATGCCCTCACGTACGAATTGATTCCCTTCATCGAGCAGAAATTCCGCGGCTTGGGCGCAGGCTGGGCGCGCTTTCTCTATGGCGGCTCCACCGGCGGCTGGGAGGCGTTGGCAGCGCAGATTTTTTATCCCGAGGAATACAACGGCTGCTTCGCCGCCTGCCCGGATCCCATTGACTTTCGCGCCTACACCGTGGTCAACATTTACGAACACAAGAACGCCTACTATGATGAAGGCCCGTTCAAGCGCGTGCCGCGGCCCGGCCGGCGCAATTACCTCGGCGAAGTCAGCACGACGCTGGAGCAGGCCAATCACTTGGAGCTGGTGTTGGGCACGAACAACCGCTCGGGCCAGCAGTGGGATATTTGGGAGGCGGTCTATTCTCCCAGGGGCGAGAACGGTTATCCGAAACGATTGTGGGACAAGCTCACCGGCGAAATCGATCAGGAGGTTGCCGCCTACTGGCGCGAGCACTATGATCTCGGCCACCTCTTGCGGCGCGATTGGGAACACCTGGGCCCCAAACTGCGCGGCAAGATTCACCTCTACTGCGGCGACATGGACAATTTCTATCTCAACAATGCCGTCTATCTCGTGGAAGAATTTCTGCAGAGTACCACGGCGCCGCCTTATGAAGGCGAGGTGGATTACGGCGACCGCGCCGAGCATTGCTGGAACGGTGATCACACCCGGCCCAACGCCATTTCGCGGCTGCGCTATCACCAAATGTTCGTGCCGCGCGCGATCGCAAGATTGCTGCAGACCGCGCCGCCCGGCGCTGATGTGACGAGCTGGCGGTATTAGCCTGAGGGAAAACTGCAGTATGGCCCCCACTCCAAATCCTCGCGTGAAAATCTGCTGCATCAGCAGTCTCGCAGAGGCGCAACTGGCGGTGCGTTACGGCGCGGCGGCGCTCGGTTTGGTTTCCGCCATGCCGAGCGGTCCCGGCGTGATTTCCGAAGAACAGATCGCCGCCATTGCCGGCCGCACGCCGCCGGGCGTCGCCACGTTCTTGCTCACCAGCAAGCAGGAGGCCGCCGCGGTGATTGCGCAGCACCGCCGCTGCGGCACCAACACCATTCAATTGGTGGACGCGTTGCAGGCGGGCACGTATGCCGATTTGCGCCAAGCCCTGCCCGGCATCAAACTGGTACAGGTGATTCACGTGACCGGAGAAGAAGCCGTCGCGGAAGCGCAGCAAGTTGCGCCGCTCGTCGATGCGATTTTGCTCGATTCCGGCAATCCCCATTTGGCCGTGAAGGAGCTCGGCGGCACCGGCCGCACCCACAATTGGCGCATCAGCCGCATGATCCGCGCCATGATCGACGTGCCGCTGTATCTCGCCGGCGGCCTGCATGCCGACAACGTGCAGCAGGCCATCGCAGAAGTTGGACCTTTCGGCCTCGACCTCTGCAGCGGGGTGCGCACCAACGGCACGCTCGACGAACGCAAACTCGAGAGATTTTTTGAAAGAGTACAAACCTCATGAACCCAGGCGGCACCGGTCTGCGGCTTTCCGCCACAGGCCGGCGCAGGAGATCGCATGTCGGAATTTCTACTGCTGCTTTTGATCATTCTGGTGGTCATCTATATCCGCAAGACGAATCGTCTGTCAGAAGCGATACAACTGCTGCAATTCGAGCTGCGCGCCCTCAAGGCCGGGCAAGCTGCAGCGCCGGCGCCGAGTGAGCCGCGCGTCGTGACTCCAACTGCGGCACCGTCACCTGTGCCGATCGTGCCGGCATGGCCGGAGGTTCCCGCAACCGCAACACCGGCAGCGGCCGCGCCGTCTGCCACTGCACCGCCGCTGCCTCGCGAGCTGCCGCCACCACCGCTGCCGCCGAAGCCGCCGGCAAAACCCTCACGCACTCGCGCGGAGTGGGAAGCGCTCGTCGGCGGCAAGCTGCTCAACCGCATCGGCGCGCTGGCGCTCATCCTGGGCGTCGGCTTTTTTCTGAAATATGCCTTCGACAACAACTGGCTGAGCGAGACCATGCGCGTGCTCATCGGCGCCGCGATTGGCGCGGGTTTGCTGCTGGTCGGCCGCCGCTCGCATCAGAGGGATTTCCGGATCTTTGCGCAGGGTTTGATCGGCGCAGGCATCGCGATTCTTTATCTCTCGGCTTATGCCTCCTTTAACTTCTACCAGCTCGTGCCGCAGGAGGGCGCGCTGCTGCTGATGGCCGGTGTGACCGCGCTCGCCATCTGGCAGGCGCTGACTTATGATGCGCTCGCGATTTCGGTGCTCGGTTGGGCCGGCGGCTTTCTCACGCCCTTCATGCTCAATCTCGATTTTGCCCAGCCGGTGCAATTGTTCATCTATCTCGCGCTGTTGACCGCGGGTTTGCTCGCGGTGGCATATCGCAAAGACAAGTGGGCGATTCTCGAACCGCTTACTCTCGGCGGCAGCTATCTGATCTATGTCGCGTGGTACGCCGAGGCCTACACCAGCCGGAATTTTCCGCTCACGTTTGTTTTTCTCACGGTGTTGTGGGGCATGTTTCTCGGCCTGGAGGTGCTCCGCGGCTTGCGCTCGGTGGCCAGCTACCGGATGCTGCGGCACCTCGTCGCGGTCTTGAATGCGGCGTTCTATTTCATCAGCCTCTACAGCTTGATGGAGCAGGAGCACAGCCGCTGGACGGGCAGCGTGACCTTCACCGTTTCCCTGATTTACTTCATGGTGATGCTTGGCCTGCAGCACCGCAATCCCGCAGCAACTCAGGCGGTCACGCGCCTGTCGCTCACCGCGATAGTGTTGCTGGCGCTGGCCACGGCCATCGAATTCTCCGGTTTCAAGCTCATCATGCTGTGGGCCGTGGAAGCGTTGGCGTTGCTCGCGGCCGGTGCACATTGGCGCCGGCATTACGTGTGGCAGATGGCACTGATCCTGCTGGCCGTGACAACGGTTGGGTTGCTCTTCTTCACCACCGGCGCGCTCGATTACAAACCGTTGTCGAATTTCACCCCGGTTCTCAACCCGCGCTTTCTGGCTTTCCTTGTGCTCGCGAGCGTTTGCTTTGCCGGACCATTCATCTTCAAAGGGGTGGACCACCAACGCAGCGCGTTGGTGCGCACAGCATTGCACTACGGCTGGTGCGCGCTGGCATTCATTCTCGTCACCGCGGAAACGGTCGACACTTTCGCCAAGCTGATGCAAAGCGCCGGCGGCACCCGCGCGGCTTACTTCGGCTCAATGCGTGATTTCATGCTGACCGTGGTGTGGGCCGCCTTGGCGGTGCCGCTGGCGCTTGCCGGTTTGCGCCACGGCCTCGCTGCGCTGCTTTATTGCGGCCTGGCGGCGCTTGGTTTGGCGCTGCTGCTCGGTGTGCTGCAAACGCTGCTGCCGCTGCAGCCGCTCGAAGAATTCGTGACGCTGCTGAATCATCGCTTTCTCTCGGTGGTGGCCGTGCTGGCTGCGACACTGTTTCTCATGCGCGAGTTGAGCCGGCAGCAGCACAGCCGGGTTTGGGTAAGGCGCGTGCTCATCGGCCTCACGGTGGCGGCCGTGCTGCTCTTCTTTGAGGTGTTGACGGTCGAGACCAACGACACGTTTGCGCGGTTGGCCCGGGCGGCCGCGGAACCGGCGCGCGCGCGGCTGCGTCATCTGCAGCCGTTTGTGCTGGCGCTGGTGTGGCTGGCTTATTCGCTGCCGCTGCTGTGGTATGGTTTGCGCCGGCAAGCCCTGCCGGTGATCTGCTCCGGTCTCCTCGGCTTGACGCTGGCGCTGGCGACGGGCTTGCTGCACACGCTGTCAGCTTTTGCGCCGCTGGCGGATTTTGTTGCGGGGTTGAATTATCGTGTCGCTGCGGTCGCGCTGCTCGCCGCCGGCGCTTATGTGCAGGAACGCTGGCTCAAACAGCATGAACGCGATCAGGCCTGGTTTCGCTGGCTGTTGCTCGGCATTCCGGTGGTGGCCGTCCTGCTCATCTTCGAGCTGATTACCGCCGAAGCGCGCGACTATTTCGACCGGGCGATTCTTGTGCTCGAGCAAGCAAGTGCGGGCGCGGAGTATTCCGGCCGGATCGATCAACTGCGCAATCTGCAGCAACTCAGCATTTCCGGCCTCTGGCTGCTGTATTCGATTCTGCTCATGGCCTTCGGCATCTGGCGCCGGCAGCAGGGCGTGCGCCTGCTTGCCATCGGCTTGTTCGGCATCACGATTCTGAAGATCTTCTTCTACGATTTGTCGTTCCTTGACACGCTCTATCGCATCTTTGCCTTCATGGGGCTGGGATTGATCTTGCTGCTGGTCTCCTATCTCTATCAGAGATACAAAGCGATCATCTTCGAAGCGCCGGACGGAAGCAAAGCCGGGGAAAAGCCGGCAGCCGGTTCGTGTTGATCGCGTGCACAGCAGCGGCAGGCACCGGGCTTGGTGCCGTGCAGTTGGCGGCCGGGTTTCGGCTCGCAGCCTTTGATTCATTCGTGTCCATTTCATCAAACAGGAGCAGCCGCATGCCATCACGTGTTGTGATTCTCGCGTTACTTCTTCTGGCCGGCGGCAGTCTGCTGCAGGCCCAACCGAAAACCAAAATCTATATTTCGGCGGACATGGAAGGCATTGCCGGCGTGGTGAGTGACGCCCAGCTCGGCCCCGAGGGTTTCGAGTATCAACGTTTCCGCGAGTTCATGACCAATGAAGTCAATGCCGCAATTGACGCGGCGTTTGCCGCCGGCGCCACCGAGATTTTGGTCAGCGATTCGCACGGCAACGGTCAGAATCTTCTTCTGGAAAAGCTGCCGCCAAACGTGCAGGTCGTGCGTTCCTGGCCGCGGCCCTTGATGATGATGCAAGGCATCGACGAATCGTTTGCCGGCGTGATTTTCATTGGCTATCACACCAGCACCACCAATCCCCGCGGCGTGCGCGCGCATTCTTTTTCCAGTGCCACGCTCGCGGAGGTGCGCCTCAACGGCATTGCGATGTCGGAGGCCGGCTTCAACGCGGCGATTGCCGGGCATTTCAACGTGCCGGTGATCATGCTCTCCGGCGATGATGCCATTGTGGAGGAGGCCACCGGCCTGCTCGGCAACCTCGAAGGCGCGGTGGTGAAATGGGCCTACGGCTTTCATTCCGCCAAAACCCTGACGCCCGCGGCTGCCTGCGAATTGATTCGCGCGAAGGTCACCGCTGCCATGAAACGGCTGGGCGAATTCAAACCCTACAAGCTGAAGACGCCGGTGCAACTGGAAGTGCGGTTCAAAAACTATCGTCCCTCCGAGGTGTTGAGTTACTTGTCGCTGGTGCAGCGCACGGATGCGCACAGCATCGCATTTGCCGGCAAGGACATGGTGGAGGTGTCGAAATTTTTCGAATTCATTTTGACCTACAGCCCTGCGCTGGCGCCGTGAGCGGGAATTGCGGCCGGCAGGCCTGGCATCGCACCGCTGCGAAAATTCTTCTTGATAATCAGTCGAATAGTTCTATCTTACCTGCCGTTCTTTCGCCGGGGTGGTGAAATTGGTAGACGCGCTGGACTCAAAATCCAGTGGGAGCAATCCCTTGCGGGTTCGAGTCCCGCCCCCGGCACACGAAAGCGAGCAATCTCAATGCTCGCTTTTTTTGTTGGTAATGTGCTGAGACGGAAGCACGCGGTCAAACTGCCTGATACGATTGAACCGGCTTGGCAAGCGAGAAGTTGAAATGCTCCAATCGACAAGAACCTGCGGCCCGCTGGGTCTGGTGTTGCTGACCTGCACTTGCCTCGCGGCGCAGCACAGCTTTGTAGTGAATCCGCAGCAAGAAGAAGCGGCCTACCCGCTGTGGGTTGCCAAAGGCGAGACGCTGTCGTTTCAGATCAGCGGGCAATGGCGCATGTGGGAACAATGGCAGCCGGTAGATTATCGCGGCCACACGAATTTCGAGAAGATCAATCAACATGGTTATCTCGGCACGTTGGTGGGCCGCATCGAAGGCGCTGATTATTTCGCCGTGGTCGAGGGCCTGCGCTACGCCAGTCCCGCTGCCGGCCGCTTGATCCTGTTTGCCAATCGCGGCAACTATCGCGACCTCATGGCCTCCGGCGAGCTGACCGTGACCGTCGGCGGCGGCAGGCTCGTCTCTGCTGCGGAAGCTGAAAAGCTCGCAGGCTGGGATCTGACGAAACTCGACACTGCTGCCGAAGTGCCGTACATGAGCCGGGGTGAGCAGGAGGTGGTTTTGTATTTGAACAAGGCCCGCACCAATCCAGCGTTGTTTGCGCAGCGTTACCTTTTTCATCGGCGCAGCCGCAGTGCGGATGAGGAGGAGTGCTATCAAGTGATGTTGCGGCAGAAATCGCGTTCCGCCTTGCTGCCGGACGCGGCCCTGGCGCGCGCGGCGCAGGCGCATGCGGAGGATATGGGAAAGTCCGGCGGCGTTGGTCACGTTGGCTCTGACGGTGCGACGCTGCGCGAACGTGTGCGGCGGGCGGGCGCGGAAACCAACACCATCCTGGCGGAAAACTGTTCTTATGGTTTTGCAGATCCGTTGGAAATCGTCTTGCAGCTTCTGGTCGATGCCGGCGTGCCCGCGCGCGGCCATCGGGAGACCATCTTGAATCCCGTTTTGAAATTCGTCGGCGTGGGCACGCGGCCGCACGCCGAGCATCGCTTCAACAGCGTGCACAATTTTGCGGGAAGGGCCAAAAACTGAAGGGAGGTTCGGTGAAGCAAAGAATCATGGCTTTGGTGATTTCGCTGCTGCTGGCCGGCGCGGCTGCCGGTTGGACGCAACCGACGATCTATCTCGTGCGCCATTCTGAAAAGCTGGCGGGCTGGTTCGAGGCCGCGGAACTCGATGCCTATCAGCCGCTGAGTGCGGAGGGAATCGAGACGGCGAAACAAGTGGCGGCGCGCTTCCAATCGGGCGAAGTGGCCGCAGTCTACAGCAGCCAAACCACGCGCACGCTGCACACGGCTCTGCTCATCGCCCAGCAGACGGGCGCGCCGGTGCAGGTTAACCAAGCCTGCGCTGACACCGCGACGATCACTTCATTCCTGCTCGATTTGAGCCGCCGCTTCCGGCCGGCGCAGACGGTGGTGCTGGTGTCGCATTCGAATGTGATTCCGCATTTTTTGATCAAGGCCGGACTGGCAAAAGAATGTTGGCCGGAATTGGGCGTGCTCAGCACGTTCTTCGATCCGGAACCGCGCATTGAGGGTTATGATCACTTTTGGAGGATTGCTGGAGACCGGGCGAGGGCGGGAGGGTGCGCCGGCTTCGAGCGCGTGAAATTTCGTTGATGGGTACGCAGTCGGCAGGCTGGCTGCGTGAAGGTGATTCTGAGAAAACGTAGCGCAGACGTCTTATCTGCAGGCTGGCAGGGAGCCTGCGCTACGGCAAGCAGTCAGCGCTACTGGGCAATCACCGCAGCAAGCCCTTTGATTTGATAGATCGTCGTGGGGCCGGTGACGCTGGTCGAGTCGAACGGCACACCTTTTTCCTCCGCGACGTGGTGAAAATAGCCCATGGCCTGCTCGTGCGTCAGGCTGATTTCATACACCTCACCTTCCGCCTGCGCGATTTTGCCCTTGGCGCTCATCGGAAACACAATCTCACCATCATTCACTTTCACTTTGATTTTCTGCCCCGGTTGATCGCCGGCGATTTCCAGCCAGCAGCCCGCTTTCGCGCACACGTCCACAATTTCACCCTGCACCAAAACCTTTTTGTCGAGATGGCTTTGCGGTTCGGCCAGGATTTGCGAAATCGGAGTGACCTGGCCGAGCGTAATGGCCGCGCCGTACTTCTCGCCTTCAAAGGAGGGCGTCTTGGTGCAGGCGAGGCCGAACAGAATCAGAACACATGAAATCCAACCTTTGCGCATGGTTTCCTCTCAGAAATTGATGAAGCATTCAGCCGCCGGCAGTGGCCGGCGGCGCAGTTCATGGTTGAGCAAACAGCATGTTCCCCGCAAGGCACAGACTGCCGGAGATGAATTTGCGAGCTTTGCGGCAGCGTTTGCTGCAATCGGACGGGGCAATTATACACAAAATGAAGGGCTTTTGCAACCGGCAATCCCACGGCGCCATCCACGGCAACGGCCTTGACTTTGGACGGCAGGATAGATACTTTGCTCCCCACCAAAATTCATCCTTTTCCCAAAAATCAGGAGTCTCGATGCTGGCGCGTTTGCAATCGCCGCTTGTTGCCTTGTCTCTGTTGTTGCTGAGTCTGAGTTCGCCCTGCCTGGCGCAGAGCGGCATCGCCAACGTTACGCTGCTGGCCCATCTCGACAATCATCAGGGCTACAGCGATTGCTGGGGCTATCGCGCGCCCGACGGCCGCGAGTACGCCATCCTCGGCGCGTGGGAGGGCACGAGCATCATCGAGACCACGGATCCGGCGAATGCGGTGGAGCGCGCATTCATTCCTGGGCCGTTTTCGCAATGGCGCGACATGAAGACGTATCAGCAATACCTCTATGTCGTCAACGAAAGCTCCGGCGAAATGCAGATTATCGATCTCTCCGGCCTGCCGCAGGTCGCCACCTTGGTCGCGGTCTACCCGGGGTTCGCTTCGGAGCCGCACAACATTTATATCGACGTTGCTGCAGGCGTGCTCTACGGCATCGAAGATTTCAACGCCGCCAGTCCGGTGCGCATTCTGAGCCTGGCTGATCCCGTGCGTCCTGAAGAACGCGCCATTCTCGGCCCCGGGTTGGGCACCGATGCGCATGATGCCTTTGCGCAAAACGGCATTTTGTACGTCGCCGAGGGCGTCAACCGCACCATGGGTTTCTTCGATGTCAGCAATCCAGCCGCGCCGCGGCTGCTGCGTCGCCTGAATTTTCCCAATGCCGGTTATGTGCACAGCTCCTGGGTGACGCCGGATCAACGCTACATGATTACCGCCGAAGAAACCGCCCAACGCACCCTCAAGCTGTGGGATATTCAGAATCTGAACGACATCAAACTAGTGGGAGAGTATTTGGGCGGCAGCCAGTTGGCGCACAATCCCTTCATGCTCGGCGATTTTGCCTACATCTCGCACTACCAATCCGGCTTGAAGATCATCGATATCGCCGATCCGCGGGCGCCCATCGAAGTCGGCAGTTACGATACGCATCCGCAAAACGAGCAGCCCGGTTTCGCCGGTGCGTGGGGAACCTATCCTTACACGCAGCATGGCGTCGTTTATGTCAGCGATATTCAAGCCGGCCTGTTTGTGGTGAAATTCAACGGCCGCCGCAGCCATCGTGTCTACGGCGCAGTGCGCGATGCCGCCACCAACAGCGGAATCAACAACGCCCGGCTCAAAGTGGTGGAATCCGGCACGATCACGCACGCCACCGCGACCGGCGCCTTTGCCACGGGGTATGGCGGCGAGGCGCAGCGTTTTTCTCTTGAAGCCTCGGCGTTTGGCTATTCCGCAAAATCTGTGTCTTTTACCACGGCATCGGCCAGAAACGACACCGTCACCATTACCTTGGCGCCTGCGCCGGCCGGCGCCATTGCCGGCACGGTGCGCTTGCCGGCACAAGAGCCGGCAGCCGGTCACACGGTTTATCTGCGTGTTCGCAGCGAATTATTGCAGGCTCCGATCGTGTACTCGCAAATCACCGACGCGCAGGGACATTACCGTTTCGACAATCTCTCCATCTCCGACGGTCCCTTCGCCGAGTACGACAGCCTGTGGCTCGCCTCGCGTTTTCCCTACGTCAGCCAGGCATGGCACAACGTGAGCGTGACCGCCGGCACGACCACGACGCGCGATTTCCAACTGCAGGCAGCGGACATTGTGCTCGTCAATGATGATCCGCTCGCTGATTACAGCGAGTACTATCGCGGCGCGCTGGCCGGCACCGGCTTGGCGATTTACGAGTGGCAAACTGCCAGCTACGGCAGCAACCTGCCGGTGACAACCGCGGCGCAACTCTCGTCGCGCACCATGATTTGGTTCACCGGCGATGCGTCGACCGCGGTGTTGAGCCGGGCCGAGCAGGACAGTCTGGCGCGTTTTCTCGATCGCGGCGGCCGGTTGTTTCTCTCCGGCCAAAATCTTGCGCAATCTCTGTTTGCCGAGAACAGCGCTTTTTTGCGCGACTATCTGCACCTTGAATATCTCGGCAACACCAATCGTTTCGTCCTCAGCGGCGCGGCCAACAGCCCGATTGCCGAAAGCGCCTCTTTGCTCGCCATTTCCGGAATGGCCGGCGCCAACAACCAAGTTTCGCCCGATGTGCTGCAACCAGTGACAGGCGGAAATGCCCGGCCGGCTTTCACCTACCTAAATGCCACGGAAGTGGGCGCCGTGACCGTGGCCAATGCCGGCAATGATGCCAAGATCGTTTTCTTCGGCTTTGGCTTCGAAGCCATTCCCTCGAACAATCCCCGCACGCTGACGCGGCCGCAAATGATGCAGCGCATTTTGGCCTGGTTCGATCTGGCGGTCACCGTCGCGGATCAATCGCCATCCGCACCGGCGGAATTCCGGCTCGAGCAAAACTATCCCAATCCCTTCAATCCCGAAACCACGATGCAATTCACCCTGCCATATGCGGCCGCGGTGAGTTTGAAAATTTACAACCTGAACGGCCAGCTTGTCGCCACGCTGATTTCCGGCGAGCTTGCCGCGGGCAACCATCGTGTGCAGTGGCAGGGCCGCACCGCGGAAGGCCGCCCGGCTGCCAGCGGCGTGTATGTTTGCCGCCTGCAAACAGAAGGTTCAACTTTGCAACGCAAGCTAACACTGTTGCGCTGAACCGCAAGTGCTGAAGTAGAACGCTATGCCGTAAGGCGCGCAAAGTCAGAATAAAATTCCAGAAGATTCTTCACCACAAGGCAGACATTCGAACCGCGTCGACGCGGAGTTTCAAAATCAAGAGAGTCCTTCTTCGCGTCTTGGCGGTGAGCTTTTGAAGTGAATAACACGGGCGTGTGCCTCAATCTTCACAGGATCCATACTGGATGACAGTTGGATGACAGTGGTGGCGAATACCTCGTGCGAGACAACAGTGCACAAATCGGGCTTATTGCTGCCCTCGGGCTTCAGGTTTCAGCTTGTCTGAAACCTGGCGTAGTGCCTTAGTAGTCAAATTTGTGCAAAAAAAGCAAAGATTTTTTCAAGGAGTGCCATTTTGATCTGTGTTTATACGGGTTTCGTAACACTTTTTCAAATCTCTAACTTTTGAGATTCTTGCTAAAAGAATTCACGCAAAGACGCAGAGCCGCAAAGGCCCGCAAAGGTTTTTCAATCATTTGTTCTCTTCATGAAAGTCTGAAGTCAAGATTTTCTTTGCGTATCTTTGCGTCTTTGCGTGCGCTGTTGTTTTTCTTTTTTGGTTGCGGCTCGTTGTGCTATTGATGAATGAAACCCGGGCCGCGCTGCCAGACGACTGATGATTCGCGGGCGCAGCGGCTCACTTGGAAAAGAGTCTGAATGAATCTGCCGGCAGGAAAAGATACGATCAACATCCTCGGCCTCTCGGCCTTTTATCATGACAGCGCGGCCTGCCTGGTGCGCAACGGCGAGATCGTTGCGGCGGCGCAGCAGGAGCGCTTCTCGCGCAAGAAGCATGATCCCGACTTCCCCGTAGCGGCCATTGCCTATTGTCTGCAGGAGGGCGGCCTGACGGCCGCAGAACTGGATTATGTCGCTTTCTATGACAAGCCCTTCATCAAATTCGAGCGCCTGCTGTTGACCTACCTGGCTTATGCGCCGCGCGGACTGGTCTCATTCCTCAAAGCCATGCCGCTTTGGCTCAAGCGCAAATTGTGGCTGAAGGATTACATCCAGAACGAATTGGGATTCACCGGCAAGGTCATTTTCCCCGAGCATCATGAATCGCATGCGGCTTCGGCGTTTTATCCTTCTCCCTTCACGGAGGCCGCATTTCTGACGATGGACGGGGTCGGCGAATGGGCCACTGCCAGCTACGGCGTTGCCTCCGGCAACACTCTCGAGTTGCGCGCCGAGCTACTGTTTCCGCATTCGCTGGGCTTGCTGTACTCGGCGTTCACGTATTTCACCGGCTTCAAGGTCAACTCAGGCGAATACAAACTCATGGGGTTGGCGCCCTACGGCGCGCCGGTGTATGCCGGCCTCATTCGCCAAGAGCTGCTCGATTTGCGGGAAGACGGCTCGTTTCGGCTGAACATGAGGTACTTTGATTACTGCGCCGGCTTGACCATGACCAACGCGCGCTTTGCCCGGCTGTTTGGCGGGCCGCCGCGCAAACCGGAAACGCCGCTGACCCAGCGCGAGATGGACCTGGCGGCCTCGGTGCAGGCAGTCACCGAAGAAATCATGCTGCGCATGGCGCGTCACGTGCACCGCGAAACCGGGATGAACAAACTCGTGCTGGCGGGTGGGGTGGCGCTGAACTGCGTCGGCAACGGTCGCCTCCTGCGGGAAGGGCCTTTTCAGGATATCTGGATTCAACCGGCGGCGGGCGATGCCGGCGGCGCGTTGGGAGCAGCGCTCTATGCCTGGTATCGCTACCTCGGCGCGGATCGCCACGTTTCGCCCAACGGCCGCGATGCCCAGCGCGGTTCGTATTTGGGCCCGCACTACCGCACCGCAGAGATTGAGAATTTCCTCATCGCCAATGAAGTCGCTTTCACCAAACTCAGCGATCTGGAAATCGCGCCGACCGTGGCCAAGCTGCTGGCCGAGGAACACGTCGTCGGCTGGTTTCAAGGCCGCATGGAATTCGGCCCGCGCGCGCTCGGCAGCCGCAGCATTCTGGGAGACGCCCGCTCGCCCCGCATGCAATCGCTCATGAATCTCAAAATCAAGTTCCGCGAGAGCTTTCGTCCGTTTGCGCCGGCGGTGCTGGCCGAGCGCGCCACTGACTACTTCATGCTCGACCGTGAAAGCCCCTACATGCTGCTGGTCGCGCCGGTGTTGGAGCGCTGGCGAATGCCCACGGATGAACACGGCGTGACCGGGCTGGACAAGCTCAAGATCATGCGCGCGACGATTCCTGCGGTCACGCACGTCGATTATTCCGCGCGCATTCAAACCGTGCACCCCGCCGACAACCCGCGCTTCTACGCGCTGATCAAAGCATTTGCCGATCTCACCGGCTGCCCGTTGCTGATCAACACTTCCTTCAACGTGCGCGGTGAACCCATCGTCTGCCGGCCCGCCGAGGCATTGGCCTGCTTCATGCGCACCAACATGGACTATCTCGTCATCGAGAACTTTCTTATCGCCAAGCGGGATCAGAAGCAAACCGTGCAGGATCTGAGCTGGCAGCAGCAATTCGAGTTAGATTGAGGAACATGTGCCGCACGAACCGAGGGGACGGAAGCGGCGGCTGAACTTCATTGCAGGGAGTGAACATGCTCAGGCAGGAAATCAAGAATCTTTCCGTTACGCCCGCCAAGCTGAGGTCTTTTGGCTTGACCATGGGCCTGCTGCTGTTGGCGCTTGCCGGTTATTTGTTCTGGCAGGAAAAATCCAGCGCAGGATATTGGCTCGCGGCGGCCGTGATTTTTGCGGGAGTGGGAGGGCTGGTCCCCAAGCTGCTCGCACCGGTTTATCGCGCCTGGATGACATTGGCGTTGGTGATGGGATTCGTCATGACACGGGTGATTTTGACCGTGTTGTACCTGGGATTGTTCACGCCGATCGGGTTGATCGCCCGGCTGTTGGGCAAGGACTTGCTCGAACAACGATGGAATCCCCAAGCGCAAACGTATTGGGTCAAGCGGACGGCCGGCGAGTTCAAACCCGAGGCAGCGGAAAAGATGTTCTAACGCGGTCAAATCAGCCAGGGGATCAACACGCCCAAACCGAGCAAGATGACAAACGTGAGAATCATCTTGTCGACGGCATAGGTGGCCCGGCTTTTCCAAATCCAGATGCTGATCACCAGTGCCAGCACGGCCGAGAGGATGAAGAAGTACAAATCGTTTCTGATGAGATGATAAATGCCCGCGCCGATGAAACCCCACAGCAGTGAGCCGCTGGCAATAATCGCCATAAACATGAAGCCCGAGCTGGTCGGTTCATCGGAATAGTTCGGGTCTTGCGACACGTACCGGCGCGGTTTCCGCGCGGCCAGGTTGGCGGCCACCACGCTGCGCGTGCGGATGAAAACATAGAAGACGCAGATGATTCCCACCACCAAGCCCGCCACCAATCCCACGATAATCGTTTGCATGATGTTTTCCTTCACAACCCGCTGCGGAGCTGTGTCAGGTCTCCTCGTTTTGTAAGAGTGCGCGGTCAACGGTTGACCAGCTTGAAATCTCCCGAGCCCTGTTTGTCCCGAAACACAAAGTAGCGGTCGCGATGCGGATAGAGCCAGACTTCGTAGGGCGAAGATCCGGCCTCTTCCAAGCGATGATGCACTTCCTGCGGCGGGCCATAGACGATATAGATTCGGCCGCGATCGGTTTCCCAGCCGGCTTTGCTCATGCCCGTGATCGCGAAGCGCGCCTCGGCAAATTTCACCCGGCGGTAGAACTCATCACGCAACTCGTTTTGATCGGTGCCGGGCGTCGGGTCGCGGCGGCGCCAGAAAGCGGCAATCAGGCTGTCACGCTCGGCCTCGCCGGCCGCGGCCAGACGCTGATACTCGTCCGCAGCGCTGATGTAGCGCAGCACGGCAAGCGGCATGCGCAGAAAATCGGAAGCCACCAGCCCGGCGGGGGCCTCATCAAAAGAGGGGAGATTCACCCGAAAATCGACTTCTGCCTGGGCGGTGTCGCCGCCGCAATGCGCCTTTACCCGCAAACGCTGCGGGCCTTGGTGCTTGAGCCGCCGGCCAAACGGTTCAAAGATCGCCATGCGATCCGCGGTCACGGCTTGCCGTTGCTCCCAGCGCTCGAGTACGGCTTTGCGCCAGTCCACGATCTCATAGGTCAGCGCTAGTGTATCTCCGGGCGTGGCGCCCGCGATTTCGAAATGGACGCCCTGCCGGTCATCCTGGCTGGTGAGCAGCGCGGCAAAATTGTATTGCAGAGTATCGCTATCCGGCAAACGATACCCGAGAACCAGCGAGCTTAATTGCAGCCGTTGCGGTTCACCTCCGAGCAACTGCAGCGGATAGCGGCGCTGCAAGCGTTTGCGCGTCTCGATATCGGTGATTTCCAAGCGCAGCTCATATTTGCCGTTCGCCACCGTGAATGAGGCTTTTTCTTCATTCAGATGTTGGCGATTATTGGTCTCGGCAAAAGACTCTGCACGCAACTGCCGTTTCCAGGTGCGGCCGGCGATGAAGTTCCCCGCCTCATTGAGGAGCGCCAGCGTGACCTCGTAGGCGGCGTGATAGCGATCGGGCTGGAGGCGGACGAATTGCAGCAGATCATTCACCAGTCCGAAGCGAATTTCGAGGCGCACGCGGCCGTCCGGCTCGAGAAATTGATAGGAGCGCAGAACAAACGCCGGCAATCCGGTGATGCCGCCGGTCTGAACTCGCCCGTTACCGTTCGGCGGTTGCACTTGTGCTGCTTCAGCCGTGGGTTGCGCCGGCACTCGCAACGGCATGATGGCCAGCAGCATCAGGCAGAGGCTGGCCGCGGGAAAATGCCCGCGGCGTGCCCAAAACCGCAGCGCTGGTGTTCTCCGGAAAATCACACTGCACATGTTCAACCAAGCAAACCTTGCCTTTTAGGACTGCGGCCATTCCGTTGACGGCATAATCTTACATTCAACACCGGTAAACTGCAGAGCTGCGCCGGCATCGGGCTCGCCGTGGAATCTGCCATCTTCCCGGCACAACCGAACAGGACGGTGCGGCATTTCTGCGGCGCAGGCCTGGCAGCCGCTGATCGTATTCTCTTACAACTCCGCGCCGAGTGAGAAATAGTATCGTGGCTTCGAGCTGGCCTGCCTCAGGTTTGTCTTCCAGGCAAGATCGAGACGGAAAAGCAGGATTCCCAAATTGGCACGCGCGCCAAGGCCATATCCCATCTGCACATCATGCAACCTGGGCACAGCAGAACCTGATCTGCGAAAAGGCTGAAAGTCCTCACGGCGGCCAAGCTCGCCGCGCCAGGCCGCGCCCAGATCGGTGAACAGCGTGCCGCGCACATTCTCCAAAGCCAGCGGCAGCGGCCAGCCCAGCAGCAATTGCCGAATCATCGGGTAGCGGAATTCGAGATTCAAGAGCATAAAACGATTGCCGGTTTTCTCATAGTAGTCGGTGCCACGCAGGGGCGTCTCGAAGCTGGCGAAATAGATGTCTTCCGGCCGGTCAATGCGGAGGCCGCCTTTGAAGCGTTGATTGAGCCAGTTGTCGAGGCCGCCGAGATAGAATTGCTGTGGCTCGCTGCCCTCGGAGAAGCCGCCGGCGAAACGCAGAACGAAGTTATACTCTTGGAAGAATTTGTAGTATCGCCGCACGTCGCCGCGCACGGTGAAAAACCCGAGTCCGTTGTGCGCCGCGATTTTGGGAGAGAAGCTCACCGCCAGCTCGGAACGGCTGCCGTTGTTGGGGCCGGTCCATCCCCACAGTGCCGTGTCCGTGACGTAGGCGAGATTGCCGAGCACCAGCCGCAGCCGCCGCACCGGCGTGCCGTTCTGGTGGAGAAATTCGCGATTGATGGCGAGCCAGGTGGCACCGGCCTCCAGGCGGCGAAAGGTGCTGAATGGCCGGGAGGCAAAGAGCGAGAGGCCGTAGTAGCGATCGCGCATCAGTCCGGATGGACTGCTGTAGAAGTACCAGGCGTTGTGGAATGCGCCGATGCCATAGTCCGTGCGCCGCGGCAGATGAAAGTAGCGCACGAGGTAGTTAGAATTGCGGATGTCGTAGAACAGATCCGTGATGAAATCGATGCGATGATCGCCGAGTACGTCGGAGAGCGAGATCTGCGTTTGCCCCTGCACACCGAAGAACTGGCTGTAACCGGCATTGCCGTAGACAATATCGGGCGTGAATTTGGTTTTGTAATCCCGCACCAGGTATTCGCCGTTGGCTGATTTGTACTGCGTGCTGTCGCCGAGGGCAACGCGTTCGGGCCGCGGCTGGACGATGCCGTTAGCGAAATCCTTGCCGAAGACGTATTGGCGATACTTTTCCGGTCCGTCCTCGGCGCGCCTGCCGGTGGCAGTGACTGCCACGCTGTCGGGCTGGGCTGCGCGTCTGGCCTCGAGCGCCTCCAGAAACGCCGTCTTTTCGAGCTGTATCATGCCCGGCTGCAGGTCGAGCGGATTCTTGAGCAAATAGACATCGTAGCCGCCGTTGAAAAAGGAAACGAACGTCAGGCGCGAGCCCTCGCCGGCCCAGGAAAGATGAAAGATTCCGGAGATGACATTTGTGATCGGATACTCCGTCTGCGTGGCGAGATCATGCAGATAGAGATTGGCAATGCCGGAACGATCGCTGGTGAAAACGAGCTTGTCGCCTTGCGGCGAGAAGACCGGCGACTTTTCCTGCGAGGGCGTATTGGTGAGGCGTGTGATTTTTCCGCCACTGGCCGCGCCTTTCGCCTCCACGAGGTACACGTCGAGATTGCGGTAATCGCTGCGCCAAATCTTGAAATCCGGGCTCAGACTGTCGGCCACGAGGTGGCTGCCGCGATCGCTGACGAATGCCAAGCGCGCGCCGTCGGGCGAATAGGAGGGATCGAGATCGCTGAAGACATCCTGCGTGAGCGGGCGAAGCTGTTCGGTTGACAAGTCAACCGCGTAAAGATCGCTTTGACCGTTGTGCATGCCCACAAACGCGATTTCATCTCCCCGGGGCGACCACGCCGGGGAAAAGACACCGTCCAGTCTGAATTTCAGGCTGCGCACAATTTTCTCTTGCCGGACGTCGACTAAATGCAGCGCATCCTGCGCGCCGGCCTTGGCGGCGAAAACAATGTGCGTGCCGTCCGGCGACCAACTGATGCCGGGCCGCAGCCAGTGCAATTCCTCGAGGTTGTCGGTTTTCTGGCCGCTGACCAACTTGCTGATGATCTTGCCGTCAAGGGTGCTCATCAGGTAGATGTCAAAATAGTCGGATTTGTCCGACAGGAAGGCGACCTGATCGCCATTGGGCGAGAGCGCCGCGCTGTTGTTGATGAAATTCCGGTAGGCCACGTGATCGGTGAGCGGGGTGCCGATTTCCTGCGGTTCCTGGCGGTTGGCGATGTCAGGCCAGTATTGCTTGCGCAAATGCTGGTGCCAGCGTTTGCTGAGATCTTCGATCTCGATGCCCAGAGATTGCCGCACGGCCCGCTCGAGGCTCTTGGTGATTTTGACCCGGCTCAAAAGCTCGCTGATTTTTTCCGGGCCGTATCTTTGGGCGAGATAGTAGAGTACCGCTTGCCCGCCCTTGTAGGCCAGAAAGCCATAACGGCTCAAGTCATTGATCGCGGGAACGTAGCCGTTGAGCGCGGCATCGCGCATGAACATGTCACTCTCCGTGTCCCAGCCGCGGCTCTCATACTCTGCCAAACCTTCGATGAACCACAACGGCATTTGCACGCGGCTCAGGCCGGTGAGAATCGCCTGCACACCTGAGCCATACACCATTTGCAGCATCACGGCATGAGTCAATTCGTGATGGATGACGTGTCGGAACTTCTCCCAGTCGCTATCATAAGGCACGACCACGCGGTTCTTGAAAAACTCGGTGAAGCCGCCGACCGCTTCCTCGGGCGGACCGAGACTGAGATTGGTCTGCTGAAAATCGTTGTGGCTGTTGTAAACCACGATCGTGATGCGATCATGCAACTCATAGTGAAAGTCCGACCGCAGCATCTCGTAGCTTTGCTCCGCCACTTCCGCGGTGAATTCCGCCAGCGACTCGCCGCCGGTGTGAAAGTAAATGTCGAAGTGCCGCGACTGAAGGTAGCGGGCCTTGAAGCTCTTGTATTGCACGTGATTTTTGCCAAAACTTTGGCTGTAGAGCGGCGAGAAAAGGGTGAGAATAACAAAAGCGGAAATGCCGCCAAAGGCGGGGAATCTAGGCGTCATGCGTTCTCCGTTGGCTGCGCTGCCGGCCCTGGCATCCTGCCTGCGGAAGATCAACGAGACCAAACGCGCTCAAAGTGCTTTTGCTGTGAAACACACCGAGGGCAGCAGGCGGCCGTCGCAGGTTTCACCTCCTGTGGCTGCGAAAGGACCGTGAGGCCGTCCGTCACTGCCAGGCTGGCGTTTCAGGAGCGAGCCGCCGAGCGGCATGCGCCAAAGCCCTTGACATTCAAGCGGGCGTTGCTTATTGTGGGCGCGTTGCTTTTCGACAGAAAGGACAATCCCTCGAGCGCAAAATGCAAGCAGGGCTTTGCGAACATTGTGTACATGTACAGGTCATTCACAGCCGTCGCGGAAGCCGCTTTTTGCTGTGTCGCAAGTCGGAGAGCGATCCGGCTTTTCCGAGGTATCCCCGCCTGCCCGTGACTTCCTGTCGAGGATTTGTTGCGAAATCGGAACGTAATGCCGGTTCACAATCATCGCGTTAGTGTCGGTCCCAAACCCCACCACTCGGGCGTTTCGTCATGAGCAAGGGTCAGTTCTGTTCGACGTGTGTACGCTGCGGAGCCAAACGCCCAGGCGGTTTCTTCATTTCTGAACAAACACGAATCAGTAGCCGCTCGAAATCACAGCCCGCTAACAATTGAGTTCTTGCAACGGCTTGGCCCTTGCATTGAAAACCTGAGAATTCTCAGAAAAGAAACTCAGTCAACCAGAATTGGCAGAATTTCATGTCTAACCTCACGATTTTCGGAAGAAACCCGCTGGCCGAGGCGCTGGCGGCACAAATACCGGTGCGCAAGATTGCCGTGGCACAGGGCACAGCGGGCGCAGAGATCGAAGCCTTGCTGCAACAGGCACGCGGCCGCAAGATTCCGGTGCAGTTTCTTCCCCGCCTGGAGTTGGATCGCCTCACCAAAACCAACAAGCATCAAGGCGTGGTGGGCTGGTTGCCGGCAGTGGAATACGTGTCGTGCGAGACCATGCTGGCCAAGGTCGAGCGCCGCACGCCCCGGGAAAAACCGGCGCTGATGCTGTTGGATGGGGTGGAGGATCCGCGCAACCTGGGCGCCATCATTCGCGTGGCGGAGGCGGCAGGCATGCACGGCTTGGTGATCACCAAGAACCGCTGCGCTGACGTTACAGCGGTGACCATCAAAACTTCGGCAGGGGCTGCTTTTCATTTGCCGCTGGCGCAAGTGGCCAATCTTGCCGGGCAGATCGAAGCGTTGAAGAAGCGCGGATTATGGATTGTGGGGCTGGATGAACGGGGCAAGCAAGCGGTGTTTGAAATGGATGCCAACATGCCGCTGGCCGTTGTGCTGGGCGGCGAAGGCAAGGGGTTGCATCGGCTGGTGCGCGAGAAGTGCGATTTTGTCTACAGCATCCCCATGCGCGGCCAAGTGGCCTCGCTCAATGTCGCCACGGCTGCCGCAGTCGCCTGCTATGAAATCGTGCGCCAACGCCGCGCGCTCAATCATTCGGCGAACCGGCCTCCGGATTCGCCGGCCGGCTCATGAAATCCGTATACCGGCTCTCGATCCTTCCGGCACGCAGCCTGCCGCTGGCAAACAGATCCCGGACGAAATCGGCATAGGTGAGACGTTCCACTTTCAGCCCGGACTCGAGGTACGAGTAGATCACTGCGGCCAAAATGTGCGCCCCGTTGTCGGTAATTCGCAAGTACTGACGCGCGGCCTCGTCGGTTCCGGCATTCGCAAGGTTAGTGCCCACCGGCAGCAATTGCCGCCGCCCTGCCAGCCATAGCTCAACCGCAACAACCAGTTCCTTGCGAAAATAATTCGACATGCCGTGGCCGCCGGCGTGGAGGCGCTGCGCTTTGATCAAGAAGCTGTCGGCTTGCAGCGCTGCGAAATCCGCAGCAAACAGGGAATCCACCAGGCGGTCGCAATAGGGATGCGCCATCTGCTCGTAGAAACTTCTGACCATTTCCCTGAGCGGATTTCTGATGTCTGTTGCACGTTGGTAACTGCTGAGCCGAAGCTCATGAGGATGAGCGAGCGCCAGGAAGAACACCTGCAGAGTGTCACGACCCTCAAAGTCAACGAGAAAACGCTTCAAATCTCCGACCACGTCATACGGCTGCAATTCCTGCCGGGCCTGCTCGATGCGTGCGCTGATGCCCGGCCAAAGTTGTTCCCGCCAATAGTTTTCAAAACCGCTGGATTGCAGGTGCTGCAGCACGACTTGCACGTGCGGTTTGAGGTCAACCCACTGCTTCCAATTGTTCTGGCTGGCGTAATCAGACTGCATCAGCCGATCGTAGATTTCTTTGTTGCGATCCAGGGCGCGCAGGATGGCGCTCAAGCTGCCATCCGCCGGCACAAATGACATCAGCAGGCTCAGGCGCGGGCCGGGCGGCCACTCCGGGCCAAGGATCTTGTCGATTTGCCCCAGCGCGGCCTTGACGGGCGCCGGCAGTTTGCTGCCCCATTGCTGATAGATTCCCGGGTAGAATTGGAGGTAAAGCGGCCGTCCCGCGAGAATGCCGATGAGATGGCAGACATCATATTTCAGAGAAGGTTGGACTGACCAAACGGTGGCAGGGGTGGGGATTGTCGCCGAATCCTTGGTGCCGCAGCCGGTTGAAAGCAGCGCGCACGTGATCCCGGCAAACAATCCTTTCCGGAGTTGTTGCATTCCCAGGTTTTTCCTCTCTCCGCATGGGGTGGAAATTCGCGAGGCCTGTTGACGAGCGGCAATTTAGAGGTTTTGCGGAAAAATGCAAGCTGACATGAAAAATCCCCAGGTCCCGGAGGACACTGGGGATTCTGAGGAGGAAGGAAAACGACTAAAGGAGGTAACGGATTCTGTTGTCACGTCACCAGGCTTGTCACGTTGCTGATTTCTTCTGCCCGGTGCGTCGATCCTTCTAACCGAGAATCGGGCAGATTTGTTCCCATCAAAATCTGTGACCCTGGAAACCTCTTCGAAATGGAAGGTTGAGGCGATGGATAAGGAAGTTTTGCAAGAGGGATGACGGAGCCACCGGGTAGGGCCCCGTCTGACAAGTCGAGTGGCATGGAATGAGCGGAGGGGAATCCCTCCGGCTGACCGGGTTGCCCCAGAAGTCTCGCCCTCCGCTCATCATGGAGGCCCCCCAGCCTGCTAAAGCATGTGTGATGAAATTCCCCGGCCATCGCCCCTTCCCCAAAAGAAGAAAGGGGAATAATCTGATCATCCCCGGGTCGAATGTCAGACAATTCGCCCTTTCAACTCCCCGCAGAATCCCCATTCTTTATCAGTATAGTTGCTCGGGGAGGGTAGAAAATTTCACGTCATTTTGAAAAAAATTGAAATCTTTAGCGCGCCAGCACGACGTAACCGCTGGCAACATTGCTGCCCTTTTCCTGCAAGGAGTAGAGATAAACTCCCGGCAGCAATTCACGGCCGCGTTCATCACGGCCGTTCCAGTGCATGCGTTTCCCGCTGTGGCGGCTGTCGGTGAGCAGGGGGATGCCATTGGCATCGAAGATATGTAAGGTGGGGTTTTCAACATCCAAGCCGGAGAAGTCGAACTCAACCACGTCGTTGAAGCCATCGCCGTTGGGAGTGAAAGGATTGGGGCGAACCACCAGTTTGCCGGACAGAACCCGGGTTTCGGCGATTTGAATCAGCAATTGCTGCTGGTTGTTGGTTTCGTTGGCCTCCCGCAGCGCATCAGCCGGATCGCACACCAGGCTGAGCGTGTGGCTGCCCTTTTCCTGAAAGATGAAAGCAACCGGCAGATCAATGTCGCGGCCCGGTGACAAGCTGGCCAAAGTTGTATCCCGCCAGACTTGGCCGTCGGCCAGGAAGTGAATCTGAATCCCCGCTGCCGGGACGCGGGCCTCGAGCCTGACGCGGCCACGTACTTGGCCGGGTCGGCCCAGAGAAAACTCGCCGACCGGCACCAACTCGACCGCAATCAAGTCCGGCAAGGATTGGCCAACGGTGAAGAAGGAGGACACGACCGCGCGGTTGGGCGGAGTGGACATGTCCTCCGCCTGCACCTCCAGCGCCACGCGCTCGCCCGGCTGAAATTCCTGAGCCGGTTGATAGTGCACGGCATAGGCATTGGCCGCACCCGAGATTTGCGGCGCAACGTTCGAACCATTCACCCGGAGTTGAATGGAGCTGCGCTCGACACCCGCCCCTTCATCCCGCACCAGAAACGAGATGCTGGTCGAGCCCGGCACCTCGGCGGCACCAGTGGCTGGTGTCAGGTCCGTAACAAATGGCGGGGAAATATCCTTCACGATTTCGAATGCAAACGTGTCAGGCGGCATGACATTGGGCGGCGCGGCCAAGTCCTGGGCATTCACCACCGCCGTTACTGTGGCATTGAAAGGCCAGGGAATTGGCGGCTGGTAGGTCAGCAGGAAATCGCCGGGCTGGCCAGTGATGGTTGACGAAACCGCCTGGCCGTTAATGGTCAACTTCAGCGCATTACGATCAACGCCACTGCCGTTATCGACGACGTGCACTGAAACGCCGGCAGCAACCGGCACGTTGGTGGCGCCGGGCGCCGGGCTTTGGCGCGTGGCATAGGGCGGTTCCAAATCGCGATCAAGCGCAATCACGAAGTAGTACGCGCGCGCCAGTTCGTTGGGCGTACTGGCCCGATCGCGGCCGCGGAGATGCACAAACACCGTGTCGCCCGGCCCGGGTTCCACCGGCATGCGATAGCGCAATTGGAATCCTCGCGGGATTTCAGTGACGATGGGCGCAACGGCTTGCTGGTTGATCAACATAACGATGCCATCGCGCTCCACGCCGGTTAAATCATCCTCCAAACTGGCGCGAATCTCGATGTTGCCAGGCACATTGGTGGCGAAGGGCGCGGGAAACAGATCCATCAACCGCGGCGCCAATGAATCGCGAATGGTCGTGAACGAGTATTCCTCCGCCGGCGCGAGCGCGTTGGCGGGGAAAACCAAATCCCTGGCTGCCAGCCGCACGGTGACGGTTTGATTGTCACGAAACGCGCGGGCAGGAAGGTAGCGCAAAAAGTACTGCGCCGGCGTGCCGCTGATCTCGGGTTGCACTCTTACGCCATCGAGGCTCAGTACGATCGTAGTGCTGTCCACGCCGGAATCCACGTCGCGCACCGAGAGACGAATGTCGGTGTCCATTGCAATGTTGCGGCTGTTGCGGCCGGGAATGCGTTCTGCGACAAACGGCGGCAAGGTATCCGGCCGCGTGCGAAAAGAGTAGGCCACGCTGTCGGCATTCGCGGGCCGGTTGCGGTCCGCCGCAACGACGCGCACGCGCACCGTATCGTTCAAGCGAAAAGGCGAGGCGGGTCGATAGACCACGGCATAGGTCCGCGGCGAACCCGTAATCACCGGCGTGACCGCGACGCCGTTCACCTGCATGCGAATGCTGGCCGAATCGACCCCGGCGAGTTCATCCACAATCTGCAACTCGATGGCGGTGTGCGGCGGCACTTCGGTGGCCTCGGGCGCGGGATTGAAGTTGATGAACGTGGGCGCGCTGACATCCAGCGGCGGAGCCGCAGCAATGCTCACCTGCACCGTGTCGCTGTGAATCAACCCGCCACTTTGACCTGTTAGGATGAGGCGATAGTTTCCCGCAATCAAATCGCGACTCGTGCGCAGGGTGAGCGCAGAACGCTGGCCGGGCAAGATCCGGGCGGGCGCCAGGCTTCCGGTCATGCCCGGAATGGCGGGCGCAAAGGAAAGAGCAACCTCCTGATTGAAGCCGGCGAGCGCAGTGATCGCGACTTCAAAAGCCGTGGAATCTCCGGCGGTGAGGGCGCGATCTCGCGGCTGAACCGCAATCTGGAAATCAGGCACTGGCGCGGGAGCAACCTGCAAGCGCACCTCGTCACTGCGAGTCAAGCCTCCGCCCTTGCCCGTCACAAAGATGGGATATTCTCCAGCAATCAAGTCGCGATTGGTGCTCAGCGTGAAGGTGGACGTTTGCCCGGGAAAAATCCTTTCGGGCATAAAGCGACCCTCAATGCCAGGAATAATGGGCGAGAAAGAAAGCTCGACTTGCTGGTTGAAACCATCGAAGGCATTGATTGAGACTTGGAAATTAGCCGTCTCTCCGGCCGTGAGAGAGCGAATCGAAGGTGCCGCCACTACTTCGAAGTCCGGGATGGGGACTGCACAACTGGGGATGAAGATCGAGTCAGTTATTGTCTTCGTAATTTGTGGCAGCGCGGAGACCTGTACCGTCAGATTCAACGTGGTATCAGCCGGCGGACATTGCGCCAAAACCTTCCACGAGGCTGTGCCGTTCTGAGCTGGGCCTAAGGTGGGATTCGCGAGCAGTTTGGTAGCTTGTTCATCAAAGGCCAGCATCAAGCCGGGCGGCAGAAGCAGCGTGGCCTGTACTGCACTCACGGTTTGACTCAGGCGATTATTGACCAGCAAATTGACTTCGAAGGGGTTGGGCGAAAGTGCACCGCCAATCGCGCTCAGACTGCTGGCGGCAGCCAGGTGCAGGGTCAATGGCGCACCAACGTTGCTGGCGACATCTCCGATGCCATAGTAGGTGGCAATGACGCGGCGCTCTCCGGATTGGAGATACTGCTCATCCCAGCGCAGGAGCACGGCGCTGTCGTCGTACACGGTGTCAACCGGCGTGTATTCCCACGCCACGTTCTTCAGGCGGGAATGAATTCCAATGATGAAGAGATTCGGCTGCACGGCACCGTTGCCGTTCAGCGTGCCTTGGGCGACCAATCCCAGCGTATCTCCCGGCCCACGCGTCGTCTCGAAAGCTTGGAAAAATTCTGGAATGGCAGGGGCGGTGTAGATGGTCTCTTTGCGGCTATAGCCGAAGCGGGTAAGGATGGACGCCGCGTCATTGCTCGCAACTTGAGTATCGAGGTGGAGGAGCACGCCGACGAGATGGGGAAGAGGGGAGTTGTTGACGATTTCATATTCAATGAAGATGGCGCCGGTGGTGCGGCTGAATTGCACTGGCGTCAGGCGCTGCGTAATCCTTACGTCACCGGCGGCGTATTCACATCGAATCGAGCCGCCTGTGCGTTGCGGCAGAGCTGCCACTGCCAAAGGCTCGGCGCCACTATTGTAGGGGATGTTGCTATGAGTTTTGCCGTCGACCCGAACGTTCAGGTGGGAGCTGTAAGAAGATTCGCCGAAGCCGAAGAGCAAACGCTTGGTGGGCGTACCGATCGTGAAAGCGCCGGCCACGGTAATTTCCCAGGGGCGGTTCTTGTTCGTGTCGCTTGCCGCCAGAACCTGCACCGTCACCAAGCCATTGCCCAGCAGCAGGGAATCAGCGGTGAGGAGGGGCGCGCCTTTCGCGCGCAGCGCGAACAGATTGCCCTGCGCCCAAACTGGCACGCCGCACAGCAGTCCGCCAACCAACAGAGTGCGCAACGCATGTTGAAACACCACCCGCTCCTCCTTGCTGAGCCACGAACCTGTCGCGTTGTGAAGCATGTTGGCGTTTCTCAACGCGGGGCAATGTACGCTCCCAGGGCTAGCAAGTCAAGCGGAAATCCGGCAGCGAGAAGGGGGTGGTGAGGTGTGAGCGAGGGAAAACCAGTGTCCGTTGCGAAATCGCGAGCGTCTGAGGCCATGTTCCCGCAACGGCTTGGCCGTTGCCTCAAACTCCTCAGCGTTCCCACGACACCCGAAGTTTTGGAAACCACGGCTCAGCCGAGGTGGGAACATGCTCAGACGGACACCAACTAACGACGGCTGGCGGCGCTGCGGCTGAATTCACCAGCTCTGGCCGGCTCGGCACTGTTTTGGCCGTGTGCCAAAGCCTTGACGCCACCGTCTTCACTCATCGAGCAATTGCCGTCAAAGCGCGCACCATCATTGACCATCAGCTTGGCAGTCTTGACGTCGCCTTTCAATACGGCGCGACTCTCCAGCACCACTTTGCCGCTGGCAAAAATTTGCCCATTCACCAAGCCGCCGATAACGGCGTTCTTGGTGCGGACTTCGCCGCGGACTTCGCCGTCTTTACCCACCACCAACGCATCCGTGGTGAGGATGTGACCGGTCACGCGGCCATCCAGGCGCATGCTGTTTTGCACTTTGATGGTGCCGTCGATCACCGTACCCTTGCCGATGATGGTGTTTAAATCTCCTGATCTGCCAGTATCTTCCATGACGTTCTTCGGGGGTTGTGGAGTTGGGGTTCGCGGCGACACGGGTTTGGGATTGAGTGGTGCCGGCCGGCTGGCAAGATGCGGCGTCTCAAAATCCCGCAGGTCTCGCCGGTGGCTGGTCTCAGGCGGAGGCTCGCTAGCAGCGGAATCGCCGAAGAGCCTGCGCAAGAATGAAAATTTCATGGCGTGGTTTCCTCATCGTCCGGCAGCCGCTTCGTGCCGCGACAGTACTTCCATGTTCATCGCACTGGGGCGATTGCCGCGGCTGGAATTTTCAGGCAGGGAGGCCGCTTTGTCGTCGTCGCTCATCGAGCATCTGCCCTCGAAAACTGCGCCTTCGTCAATGACCAGCCGGGAAGTCTTCACTTCACCATGTACAACCGATTTGGCCTCCAGTACGACCTTGCCGCTTGCCAGGATGCGATTGCGCACCCGGCCGCCGATGATGGCATTGCGCACACGCACTTCCCCATCGATTTCCCCTTCTTTTCCGACGATCAATGCATCACTCACTTGCACATTGCCGATCACCTTGCCATCCACTCGCAAGCTGCTTTGCACGGTGAGGGTTCCTTCAAAAACTGAGCCACGCCCGATAATCGTATTCAGTTCACCACCGCTGCGTTCGGCTTCAGCATTGTCCTTTCTTGTCAACATAGCAGGCTCCTTTGTTCGATTGATGACCATGATAATTACCCACGAGGAAAGAGAAGTGAAGAAAGAGGCAACACAAAAAAGCTGGCCGCCAATTCAGCCGCAGCGTTGCTTTCCTGTGGTCGGAACGTCTTGGTCCGCATGACTCGCACAATACAGGTCGAAGGCGCGCTAAGGGGTGAGGCCGGGTTGCTGCTGTCCTTGAAATTTCTGCGCCAGCGCCAAGGTGGCACCGATGAGCACGGCCAGCAAGATCGAATATGCTGCGACACTGCCCAGGTCGAAATCGCGCAGCTCGGAAAAGATGGCCACAGAGAGTGGCCGGTTGGAGGGCGTGAACAGCAGAATGGAGGAGACGAACTCGCCGAGCGCGATCACGAATGCCGTAACCGTCCCGGTGATGACGCCGGGCAGAATCAGCGGCAGCGTGACGCGGCGAAATGCCGTCCAGCCGCCGGCGCCCAGATTTTTGGCCGCCTCATCGAGTGCGGGATCCAGTTGCGCGTGCGCGGCGGCCGTGGCCCGAAATTGAATGGGCAAATGGCGAACAAAATAGGCCAGCACCATAATGGCAGAAGTTCCGACCAGCGTGTGGCCGGCGGTGAACCAATGCGGGGTGATGAACGCCACGATCAAGGCCATTGCGATCACCGTGCCCGGCACCGCCCAGGGCAGCATCACGCTGATCTCCAGCAGTCCGGCCGTGCCGGGCGGTAGGCGTTTGCCACGGTGGGCGACCAGCACGGCGGCCAGCGCCATGACTGTGCCTAGAGCCGTGGCCGTGGCTGACATCCAAAGACTGTTCATCCAGGGTTCCGCAGTCTTGCGGCTGCGAAACAGCTCGAGAAAGTTCTCGGTGGTGAAGGTGTCCGGCAGAATCGCCGAAGTCCACGTGCCGTTCTTTACGAAGGCCATGAGCAAAAGTGTGAGCTGCGGCAGCATCAACAAAAGGGTAATGACACTCCCGGCGACGGTCAAAGCGAGTTTCTGCCAGCGGCCGGTCAGCACTCTCGCGGGCGCGGCCACGCCCTTGCTGCCGCGGCCCAGGGCGTGGCGATTGCCGTACCAACGCAGAATAAAGACGAACACGATCGAGATGCTTGCCAGCACCACCGACTGCGCCATCGCGAGCGGCAGGTCGCCCTTGAGTTTGGCATTGTAGATTTCAAGTGACAAAAAGCGCCAATCATCGCGGAAAAGATAGGGCGCGGTGAAGCTCGCCATGGAATTCATGAACACCAGCATGGCCGCGCCGATCAAGGCAGGCCGCAACTGCGGCAGGATGACGCCAAACCACAACCGCCAGCGGCTCGCGCCCAATCCCAGCGCAGCTTCTTCCAGTGCATGATCCAGGCCGGCCAGCGCGTTGCGGGTCAACAAATAGAAGAACACGTAGAAGCTGTAGGTGTGCACCAGCAGAATGGCAGGCACGCCGCGCATGACCAACGGCGGTGAGGCGGTGGCAAGCAAATGCTGCAGCGCGCGCGGTACGATACCGGTTTCATCCATGAGAATGAAGAAGGCGATGACGCCGACCAGCGGCGGCAGCAGCATCGGCAGTGTCGCGAGTACGCCAAACAGCTTTTGTCCGGGGAATCGAAAGCGCGTAAACAGCACCGCCAGCGGCACGCCCACCAATGCGCTCAGCAGGACGCTCAGCAGTGAAATCTTCAAACTACCGGACAAGGCCTGCAAACTCTCGGGCGAGCGCAGGCTGAAAAAGCGCGCAAAGTGGACGAATGAGAAACCCTTACTACCGGTCTGGGGATCGACCGTCCGCAGGCTTTCGAGCAGCATCGTGCTCAGCGGAAAATAAATCGCGAGCGCCAACACCGCGAGCAGCGCCGCCACTGCGGCGAACGTGAAGGGATGTCGCTTGAGCAAAGTGCGGGAGATTTTGAATTGCACAATTCGAATGGACCGGCGTTGCCAGCATCAGGGCACCGGCGTGGTCAAGCCGGCGCGTCAGCCTGCAAACAAGCGCAAATGCCGGCGCGGAATCCGCAAATTGACTTTTTTACGATCGGCTTCAACCCAGGCTTGCGGCCCGAGCAAAGCGTGTTTGACTTCATCGGAAATGCGCGCGCTGCAAAGTCCGCCGTCAACGGTGAGCTGCGCCAGCCAGTGCGTGCCGGCGTACTCGAGGCTGTGCCACTGGCCCTCGATCAGCACCTCCTCGCCGGCGGACGCATCGGTTTCTCCCAGCGTCACATGTTCCGGCCGGAAGGCCAGTTGCACTTCGGCGGCCGCGGGCAATGTCTCCGGCGCGCCGGAGAATTGCACCTGCCATGATGCGCCTTTGATGGTGAAGCCGGCTCCTACTGAACGATCGACGCGGCCGCTGAGCACATTGGTCGCGCCGATGAAATTCATCACGAACAAATTCGCCGGGTCTTTGTAGATTTGTTCCGGCGTACCCACCTGCTGCAAGACACCGTGATTGAGAATGGCGAGGCGATCGGACAGCGCCAGCGCCTCTTCCTGATCGTGAGTGACATAGATGGTGGTAATCCCCAGGCGGCGCTGCAGGCGCTTCAACTCGCTGCGGGTGGTGTAGCGCAGCTTGGCATCGAGATTCGAGAGCGGCTCATCCAGCAGCAAGATTGCGGGTTTGATGGCGAGCGCGCGCGCCAGCGCCACGCGCTGTTGCTGCCCGCCGGAAAGCTGGGTGACCGGCCGCTGGGCCAGCTCATTCATTGCCACGAGCTGCAGCGCCTCGTGCACATGCGCCGCGATTTCGGATTCAGGTCGTTTGCGCGCGCGCAGGCCGAACGCGACGTTTTCAAAAACCGTGAGGTGGGGAAACAGGGCATAGCTCTGGAAGACCATGCCGGTGTTACGCTGATTCGGCCGTTTGGCGGTGACTTCTTCGTCATTGAAGAGTATCCGGCCGCGTTCCGGCGTTTCAAATCCCGCGATCATGCGCAGCGTCGTGGTTTTGCCGCAGCCGCTCGGCCCGAGCAGGCTGAAGAACTCACCTTCGGCGATGTCCAGATGAAGTTCTGCCACGGCCGCGACTGCGCCGAACGATTTCTCAATCCCTGCCAGCCGAACGCGCGCCATGCTAGTGCTTTCCTCGATTGCGCAGATTGGCATCCCAATACTGTATCCAGGCTTCCGAGCTGTCGGCGAAGAGCTGCCAATTCATGGGCAACGCCGGAAACTGGGCGGGATCGGTTTCCGCAGGAAATTGCGAGAAGTCCAGATCTTTGCGCGCGGGAATGCGCCAATAAGCACGCGCGGCATGAAGGAAAGATTCGGGCGAGGTGATGAACTCGTAAAATTGCCGTGCCAGTTCGGGATGTTTGGCGCCGGCAATGATTGCCAGGCCTTCCGGCACCAGCGGCACGCCGCTGCGCGGCACGACATAGTCGAAGGGATAGCCGTAGGTGTTGGCCTGCAGCGGCACATCGGGATGATTCCACAGCGTGAACGCCGCGCCGCCGCGCGCCAGCGCCAAATAAAGCAGGGCGGGATTGGCGGCATAGGATTTGGTGTTGGCGTCCAGCCGGCGGAGCCAGTCAAAACCGGCGGCAGTGGAGCCGGTTTCGCGATACGCCCGGTAGATCATGGTGAAAAAAATCGCGCGCATGGTGCCGGAGGCGAGCGGATCACGCAGCACAATCTGATCTCGCCATTTTTCCGACAGCACCTCGTCCCAATCCTGCGGCGCGGTCGCGCGCGTCAGCTTGTCGCGGTTGAACATGATGATTTCGGGCGTGATCCAGGTGCCGTACCAATGGTCTTGCGGATCGTGAAACGCCGAATCAACCGCGGCCGCCCAGGAGGGACGATAGGCTTGCAGCAACCCCTCGCGCGCCGCCTGCATGAACGTGGGCGCTGGCGCGCCCCACCATATGTCACCCTGGGGATTGGCTTTCTCCGAGCGCACGCGATCGAGCACATCTTGTGCACCCATGTCGAACCAATCGACTTTCACGCCGGGATGGGCGGCCTCGAAGCGCCGGGCAAAATCCTCCAACAATTCCTTGCCATGCGGCGAATAAACCACCAGACTTTTTTCCGATTGACTGCCACAGCCGGCAGCGAGGAGGGAGAGAAGTAGGAGATGAAAGAGAGAGAGTCGCAAGTGCTTTCCCTTCAGCAAGAGTACCACGAGGTATTGGCATTACGGGCCGGGGAACCCGCAGTGGGAACGCGGCGGTGCGTGCGCCCGCGCGCCGCGGCGTTCGGCCATGCCGACTGCCCCGCGAGTGCTGGCGACCGGCGCTGGTGTGCTGCCGCGTTGTCGCTGCCGGCAAGATTCAATCATCCGCCGCCAGTTCACGGCGGAACTCGCAGCGCAACGCCGCCGAGTAGCCGGCCTGTCCGCCGGCATCCACACATTTCAAACGATATTCGTAGAGGCCGGTGCGCTCCGGGTAATCAATGAAATGATAAACCACGTCATGGGTGCTGGTGCCGGTCGCCGGCACGAATCCAACTCTCGCAAACGGCGCAGCAGAAGTGGCGTCGCGACGCTGAATCTCAAACCCATGCAGGTTGTCTTCGCGCGCAGTTTCCCAGCGGATTTCCAGACCCTGGTCAGCGCTGCGGCGGACCTGCCAGCTCGCGAGGCGCGCGCCGCTGGCCGAGGCACGCCAAACCATCTGCCAGCCCGCCTCGGCGCGTTCAGCCCGGCGGCCGATGCCCGCATGCTGAAGCGCATCGAAATTCCACAAGCCGAGTGTACCGCGATCTTTCAGCAGCGGCCGCGCCGGTTGAAAGCCAGCCGGATGATAACGCGGCCAGGCGGAAATGCGCACATCGTCAACCTTGCCGGCGAAAGGCGAGACGCCTGAAACGCCGCCGAGGTTCAAAGCAAAACGCCCGGGCCAAACCGGCGGAGCTGGACAATTCATGCTTGCGAGCTGCATGCCGTCAAGAAACAATCGCAACTGCGGCGCTTGCGCCTGGGCGCGGTCGAAAACCAAAGCCAGATGGCGCCAACCTTGGACCGCATTGTTCGCGACCGCGGTCAGCACAACGGACGAGCCGGGCAGAGCCAGTTCTGCCACATAATGCCCGGCCGCCTCGCGCTGCAACCGGCAAAAGAATCGACCGGTGCCGGACTCCAACAGCGCAAGCAGCGGGGCCGGCGCAGACGATTCTTCCGTCTGGAACCAGAATTCAATCGTGAAACCGGGCCAGTTAGCCATGGCCGCAGTATCGGCGCTCAAGCCAATGGCGGCGCGTTCAAGCCTGCGCAACGGCGCTTGGGAGAAAAAGTCGAACCACCCTCCCGCATCCTGTTGTTCGACGACCACCGGCCCGGAAAAGGTCAGGCAGCCGTCGCTGCGCCACGGGGTTTGAGTAGAAAGGGGAAGGACAACCAGGGCAGTCAGGAACGTCGCGATCGAAACAACTCTCTTCACCGGCGCTTGCTTCTCCACTTTTCACATGAAGTTGATCTTGCTTGTCAGGCGACTTGAGGGGGGCGGCACAAAGGAGGTCGAGTCTAATTTCAAGCCGCGTTAAGATAGAAGAATCGTGCTGAGAAGCAAGCGCTATTTTGCCTACAGCCAGCCGTTCTCGCGATACCATTCCACGGTTTGCTTGAGGCCCTCGGCGAGCGGAATTTCCGTGACAAAACCGAGTTGTTGTTTGGCCTTCTCACCGGAGAATGCCCAGCCGGCTTGCCGCATTTCACGAATCTTGTCGAAGTTCAACAGTGCCGGTTTGCGCACGATCTTGGCCACCAACTCGCTCACCGCGGCCACCACCGGCGTCACCGCCTCCGGCACGGTGATCGCAATCGACTTTTTGCCCAGCGCCTGTGCGATTGCCAGGCCGAGTTCGTTCCATTCATATGGCTCGGGGTTGGTGAGGAAGTAGGTTTCGCCGATGGCCCTGAGATGGGTGCCGGCGAGCAGGATGCCGCGTACCAAATCATGCACATGAATCAGGCTGGTCCAGCGTTCGCGCCGGCCCGGCCGCAGGCGAATGCCGAGATCGACTTGTTTGAAGTAGTTGTAGACGTCGCGGTCACGCGGGCCATAGACGATGGGCGGTCGCACGATGGTGATCGGCATTTGTGAGCGAAACTCGGCGCAGGCCAATTCACCGGCGTATTTCGATTTGCCATAGACCGAAACCGGCTGCGGAGTTTCCCCCTCGGTGCGCAGTTGTTTGCCGCGGCTGGGGCCTGCGGCCGCGATGCTGGAAACGTACACAAAGCGTTCGAGTTCCCGGGCGTGGCGGCTGCACGCGCGCAGCAAGGCCGCCGTACCCTCGCCATTGGCGTGAAAGTACGCGGCGCTGGTCAGCTCTTTGGTGACGCCGGCCAGGTGAAAGACGTGAGTGGCGTGGTGCAGGGCCTCCGCCAGCGCGGCTTCATTGAACAAGTCGCCGTAAACGTAATTCACCGGCAACTGCTGCAGCCACTTCAGCGAGCTGGTCGGCCGCACCAGGCAATAGACCTGCTCGCAGGCGTCGGTCAATCGTTGTGCCAGAAAACTGCCGATAAAACCCGTGCCGCCGGTGATGAAGGCGATCATGCTTCCTCCGCTCCACTTGCATTGGTTCAACCTCACAGCCACGAATTCGTCACCACTCGAAGGAGCGGGAACTGCCCAGCGCAATTCCCGCCAACAGGGCAGCGGCAAGATAAGCAATTTTTCCCGGTGATGTCAGCAAAAATTCCGGAGGCTTGACTGCACCACTTGCCGTGTCATGCTGCCAGCATTTTTTCCGCGAGAGCACGGAACAGATCCCGGGGATGATTCTTTGCAGAGCGACCCTCACGGGGCAATCTCTTGCGCGCGAATCAACATTTCCCCAACGGCTTGGCCGCCTTGACTTCCTGCGGCATGCTGCTTATCTTCCGCCATCCCTCGGCAATCGCACTCGCATGAAAGGATCAACCTTGTCACACCTGTATCGCCGCTGTTTTCACGTGCGCCACTATGAGCTGGATTTCTTTCATCACCTGAACAATGCCGTGTTCGTGAAGTACATGCAGGAGGCCGCGATTGAGGCTTCCACTGCCGCGGGCTACAGTCCCGCCTGGTATCGCGACCACGGCGTGGGCTGGGTGATCCGCAAGCTGGCAGTTCGCTACTTTCAGCAGGCGGTGTACGGCGACGAGATCGAGATCACCACCTGGGTGTCAGACATGAAGCGGGTGACTTCCCACCGTGAGTATGTGCTCACGCGCGGGCGCGATGCGGCCGTGATTGCCCGGGCCCGGGTCAATTGGGTTTATGTCGATTTGAATACGGGCCAGCCGGTGCGCATCCCCGCAGAATTTCAGGCGGCTTTTCAACCCACCAACGTGCAGGAACCGCTCTCCGTCCACATTCGGCATGCCCCGGAGATTGCCGACGCCCATCGCTACGAGAGCACGCGCCGCGTGCAGACTTATGAAGTCGACACGGTGCAACACGTGCATCACGCGGTTTATTTGCATTGGATCGAACAAGCGTACTTTGACGCCATTCGCGCCGCCGGCCATCCCATCGAGAAAGCGCGCAGCTATGGCTGGAGTGCGCTGCAGGGCGGACATGAGATCGAGTATTTCGAGCCCGCTTTCGACAACGACGCCTTAAGGATCGTCAGTTGGATTTGTCACCTGAGCCGGGTGCGTGGGGCCTGGTGGCATGAGATCTACAACGCCGGCACCGGCCGGTTGCTGGCGCGCGATTATTCGCTCGGTGTGTTCGTCGATCAACGCGGCAAACTCATGGTGCCGCCGGAAATCATTGCGGAGGTGGTGCGGGGGCCGGGTGCGGCTGGGGTTTGACTCGCGCCGGCGGTTTGGCCTGCGATCTGCGCCCTGTGGTTAAACCTGCGATACAGACCTGCGATTCAAACCTGCGATTCAAACCTGCGATTCAAATCGCAGGCTGCTAGCGGAAGTTGGCTGAAGCCAACTGAGTCTTGGAGGATGCTCTGTGTGGGGATTGTGCGAATTGTATTCAACCTGCGATTCAAATCGCAGGCTGCTAGCGGAAGTCGGCTGAAGCCGACTGAGTCTTGAACGACGCTCTGCGTGGGGATTGTGCAAATCATATTCTGCGATTCAAATCGCAGGGTGCTAGCCGAAATCGGCTGAAGCCAACTGAGTCTTGAACGACGCTCTGCGTGGGGATTGTGCAAATCATATTCTGCGATTCAGATCGCAGGGTGCTAGCGGAAGTTGGCTGAAGCCAACTGAGTCTTGAACGACGTTTTGCGTGGGGATTGTGCAAATCATATTCTGCGATTCAAATCGCAGGCTGCTAGCGGAAGTCGGCTGAAGCCGACTGAGTCTTGAACGACGCTCTGCGTGGGGATT
>JAKLJX010000004.1:252538-382653 GCA_023150945.1 bacterium
TTGTGCGAATCATATTCTGCGATTCAAATCGCAGGCTGCTAGCCGAAATCGGCTGAAGCCGACTGAAGCCTTCCGGCCGTTTTGCTTGCTCATGCTACAAATCATTTGAAGCTTCGGACACAGCGCCGAGTCGTTCTAAACTCTAGCGATTCACTTCAAGGGTTGTTCTTCCAAATTCTGGAGGCAGGAAAACGATGAAGCAGAAATTTATCCGACAGGCAAGGTGTGCATGCTGGGTGTTGCTTTTCGGCCTTGCGGGCGTGCTCACCGCCCAGACCACCACGCTAGGGCAGCAGCCGCTCAATCCCAATCCCGCGGACGCCGGCTTGCGTTCCGGCCCGATGGCAGGTTTCGCAGAACTGACCGAAGCGGCGCTGTGGGTGCAAACTACGCGGCCGGCACTGGTGCAGTTCCGCTATTGGATTCAGGGGCAGCCCGGCTCTGCCGCGCTCAGCCCGACGGTGATGACCACCGCGCAGGGCGACCACATCGCGCAGGTGATCTTGAGTTTGCTTGAGCCGGGCACACGCTATGAGTATGAACTGTACATTGACGGCAAACTCGTGCCGCGACCCTATCGCCTCAGCTTTCAAACGCAGACGTTTTGGCAATGGCGCAGCGATCCGCCGGCATTCTCCGTGCTGTTCGGCTCCTGCGCGTATGTGAATCAGGAAAGCCATGACCGGCCCGGCAAACCTTACGGCAGTGATTACGACATCTTTCCGGTGATGGCCGCGAAACAGCCGGATCTCATGCTGTGGCTGGGCGACAATTTCTACTATCGCGAGCCGGACTTCTTCTCCATTGCCCAGATGAAAGCGCGCAACGCCCACACCCGCGCCCTGCCCGAGTTGCAGGCGCTGCTGGCCGCCACGCAACACTACGCGATTTGGGACGATCACGACTACGGTCCCAACGATGCCGATTGGACCTATCGCATGAAGCAGCCGGCGCTGGAAATCTTCAAAGCCTACTGGCCGAATCCGGCTTTTGGCCATGACGGCGTGCCCGGTGTCTTCTTCAGCTTCAGTTGGAATGACATCGACTTCTTCATGCTCGACAATCGCTATCACCGCTCGCCCAACTTCTCGCGCGATTCGCTGGACAAGGTCATGTTCGGCCCGGCACAGATGCGTTGGCTGAAAGACGGCTTGATCGCCAGCCGAGCGCCGTTCAAAATCATCGTGGGTGGCAACCAAATGCTCAATCCCATGTCGCCGGCCGAGTCCTTCGCGAAGTTTCCGCATGAATACCGGCAATTCCTGCAGTGGCTGCAGGAGCAAAACGTGTGGGGCGTGGTGTTTCTTTCCGGCGACCGTCACATGAGCGAGCTGATCCGATTGCAGCCGGAGGGCTTTTATCCGCTGTACGATTTCACCAGCTCGTCATTCACCGCCGGCACGTATCGCGCGGAGAAGGATTTGAACAATCCCCATCGCGTACCGGGCACGCTTTACGATGCCGGTCACGGCTTCGGCATGCTGCGCTTCGAGGGACCGCGCCGCGATCGCAAGTTGACGATGGAATGTTACGACAAGAGTGGCAAGCTGGTATGGCAGCAGACCGTCAAGGCCCGAGAACTGCGGCCCAAGCGGGAGGCGGAAGGGCAGAATTGAATGGCGCCGGCAAATGAGAGACTGGAATTGTTGCAATCACCATGATCGAACGCGATTACCTCATGCGGCTGGTGCAGCAGCTCGCCGCGGTCATGCGCCGCATTCTGCGCTTGCAGGAGCAGGAGAAGTATGATCAGGCGCAGCAGGAGGTGGAGGAGGCCTATGGCGAGCTGCTCGGCCTCGAGCGCGAGCTGTTGATTTCCCTCGCGCCCGCCACCGCTGCTCCGCTGTTGGGCGAGGCCGGGAAGATCAGAATCGCTGCCCGGCTCCTGCAGGCCGACGCGGAGCTGGCCGGCCGGCGCGGGGACCCAGAAGCTGCGTACAGCTTGCGCAGCCGGGCGCTGGAGCTTTATCTCGAAGCCCTGGCAGTGGCAGAACAGGTTGAAGAGGAGGATTACGCCACACTGCGGCGGTGGTCGGCGGAAGTGGAGCAAGCGGCGCTGGCCGATCGTTACCAGCGTCTGCTTGCGGCGTTTTTGGCGGGATGAATAATGGAAGTCTGTCCTAAAATGTTCCAACCGCGGCTGAGCCAAGTTTTCCAGATCTTCGAGTGTTGCGGAGAGGCCGAAGGTTTTGATGCAACGGCCGAGCCGTTGCGGGAACATGGTAATAGAGGTTCCAACCTCGGCTGAGCCGAGGTTTCCAAATCTTCAAGTGTCGTGGAAGCGCCGAGGATTTTGACACAACGGCCAAGCCGTCGCGGGAACATGCTCCTGAATGTTCCTACCTCGGCTGAGCCGAGGTTTCAAAGCTTCGAGTGTCGTGGAGATGCTGATGATTTTGACGCAACGGCCGAGCCGTTGCGGGAACATTCTCTCAAAGGTTCGCGATTTCGGATGAACACCAATCGCTTGATCAACGCATCCTGTTCATGGCCGGCGGAGCGAGGTACACCGAGTCTGAGATCGTCTTTTCGAGGTAAATGACATTGTAAACCGGTTTCACCACTTCACGGTTGGTGACCGGCGGCGGTGCATATTGCAGCAGCCGCTTGTCATAGTCCCACATCTCGATGGAGGTGACGCCCTGGTTCTGCTCCATTGATATTTTGATGGGCATGCCTTTGTAGTTGCGGCGCAGGCCGCGCAACAGCGAGGCGAAGATGGCGCCGAGCGCGCGCACGGAATCCGGCGCGTTCTCGAAAGTCTCCGGCGAATCGTCGGCATTGGCGGTGAACCGGATGTTGTCGCCGAAGCGCCAGCCGTTCATCAAAGCCTGCGCCTTTTTGCCGGGAGCAATCAGGTAGATCTTGCCGCCGGGGTAGGTGCGCGCCAGGTCGCCTTCGCCATAGCCGTCACCGAAGATGTCGTAGATGCGCAACTTTTCGACGCGGTCCTCCGTGATCATGAAATCTTCCACGAACAGCCGGATCATCGCCGGATCACTGACTACGGCATAGCGCATCATCTCCTGATCGATTTCGACGCGCGGCAACTGGCTCTGCGCCGGGCTTGAGTTGGCCGCAGCCAGGGTACACAATAGGGAAAAGAGACAGATTCTCTTGTGCATGTCGTCATCCTTCCACGCAAGGGGAATTCACTTCACTGCCGGCACGTGCGCCGGTCTCACTGCTTGCAGTCTTTCCATTCTTCAAAGTAGGTCCGCGCCTCCTCGAAGCGTCCGGCGCTTTTGTGCGCTTTGATCATCAACGACATTAGCTCGCAGTTTTCTTGCGGTGAGAGTTGGGTGTTCGCGGCGAGCGCGAGCTTGCCGTACTTGATCGCTTCTTCCGGCGTGTTCCACACCAACGGCACCAGTTCGAGATAAGCCTTGGCCACGTTTTCCCAGCGGAAGGAGGCGGCCTTGCTGAAGTAGGCCAGGCTCAGTTTCTTCTGCTCCTTCTTGCGCGCTTCCACGCCCAGGCGATACAGCATTGCGCCGTAGCTGTTGAGGATCGCCTGGGTCTCGGTGTCGCCCGGCTTTTCGGCTGCGCGCGGCGGCAGCGCCTCAAAGACCTGCTGCATGCGTTCGACGCCCAGCTCCGGCTTCTGCAGATATTCGAACTCCATCACGGCGAGTTTGGTGTTCACGGCCATTTTTGCCCGGGCGGTGCGCAGCGTCGGCAAGATGCCGCGGCAGGCCTCCGCCACTTGCGCATACTGCTTCTGCGATTCCAGCTCCAGCACCTTGTCCCACTGTTCAGAGGCGCGAATGTTGCCGCCATCCCAATTGATCCATTTGAGATAGTTCTCAATGTCCTTCTGTTCCTGCTCGGTGCGCGCCAGCGGCTTGGCCCGCTCAAAAGCCTGTACCGCGCCGGCGGCATCATTGGCGCGGGCATGAACGGCGCCCTGCTGGTAGGCATAATAGAACAGCGTGACCGAATCCGGCGGGCTGAGAAATGCGGTTTGCCGCATCACCTCTTCGGCGCGCCGGTAGTTGGCGAGCGCCGCCTCGTAGTTTTTCAGTTCAAAATAATTCTCGGCCAGCAATCGGTAGGGCGCGTGCTCGCCCTTTTCGAGGCGAACCAGGCGCTCGAGGATTTCCACGGCGCGACTGTAGTTCTTTTCGAGGCCAAAGAGGCGTTGCAGATTGTAATAAGTCGTGGCCAGCAGCACACGCGTGTTTTTGTCGAAGGGATTGAGGCGCAGCGCTTCTTCGAGAAAACGCTGGGCTTCCAGGCAGTATTGCCGCGCGACTTGCGAGCGCTCCTTGACCTCGTCGCCCTGGGTGAAATTTTTCCACGCGCTCATGCTCTTCGCGCCCTCCGTGAGGGCGCGCTCGAAACTGGCTTGTTGCTCGGGCGTGAGGTTGGCGCCTTCGCCTTCACGCTTTTCCAAATACTGCCAGAAAGCATCGACCTTTTGCAGACGCTCCTGGCCCATCTGTGTTAGGCCGGCGGCCTTTTTCTCACGGCCGGCAGTGACAAAGTTTTGCCGCGCCACCAGCGAGGCCCGCACCACCGTCGTGCTGTCCAAGCCGGGCGGCAGCGCGGTGCGACGGCTGGCTTTGCCGGAAGCGCCACAGCCCAACGCCAGGGCCGCGGCACACAAGATCAAACTGAGAGTGCGGATCATTTCAGCCTTCACTGCTTTTCCCTGCAGGCCTTCGGCGGCGCAGGGCAGCCAATTTTCACTTCTTCACACGTTCCGTTTCCCACCAGGACCAAAAGAGACGATAAAACTGTTGCGCTAAATCGCCGGGCGCCTGACGTGCCGTGATGAGTGATTGAATGTCTGCGCCTTGATAGACCACCTCGCCGGTCGAGAGAAAATTACTCTTCTCCTTGATGCCGTTGTCTTTCAGCATGGTGAACTTGTCCGCTTCGATCAGACAAATGCGCAGCAGCAGGTCGTTTTCATTGCAGGACAAGTACATCTGAAAGCGGCGGCCATTGCTGGTAAAGGTCACGGCCGAGGCGAGATCGCCCGGCTGGTGGCTCATGTCATATTGCACCAGCTTGGGAATGAGGCCGGGATGGGCTTTCATCCATTTGATCAGCTCATGAATATCCAAACCGGCTTCGCCGCCGCCGGCGCCTACCCCGAAGCCGCTGCCGGTGCCGACGCCGACGCCGGTGCCGTTACCCAAACCATTGCCCACGCCCTTGCCGGAGCGCCGGCCCGCAGTACCAGTGCCGAACGAGAGTCCGGCATCACCGGCATCCACGCCGGCGCCGGAGCCTTCTCCCACATCCACGCCCGCGCCCGGGCCAACGCCACGCATGTTGCCGGGCGCACCGACGCGACTGCGCCCCGAACCCGCCGCCACCGCCGCGGCCAAAGCAGCCGCGGGATCAAATTGAAACGCTGCGGCATCCGCTTGAATTTTGACCTGCGAGACATTGTTGCGTTCACCCGGCCGCGAGCGCGCCGCCGTCACCTGCGGCGACAGCAGATGGCGCGAATTCAACGAGGCCACCAGATTGGCCACGTCGATTTGCGGCGTCTTAGCCGCCGAGGAGGGACTTTCCCGCGGCTGGGGTGTTTCCGCCGGCGTGGGGTTGGGGGTGGGTACCGGCTTGCTCACGAACTTCTGCGGCTGCGGCACCAGCTTTTTCGGCGGCGGAATCTCGAGCTTTTCAATCTCACGGATTTCGAATTTCTCCGGCTCGGCCATCTCTTCGGCGAAAAGATTGTAGGTGATGAAGTGGGCGAGCAGATAGAGCGCCAACAACATCAGCACCGAAGTGCCGATGGAGTGGGGCAGCAGATTTCTGCTGTCAGCGATTTTCTTATTGAACGATCGCATAGCTGATGTTCTTCGCTAAATTATGACGATGGCAAATGTCGATCACATCAATCAAGTCCTGCATGATGGCGGAGGAGCCTGATTCGAGGTTGACGAGCAAATCACGCTGGCGCTGCGGCGCCGCCTGCTGCAAGCGCACCAGCGCCTGCTCCAGCTCAGTCAGGTTATTGAAGCTCGAACGGCGATTGCCCTCACGCAATTCGAACCGGCCGGCATGCAGGCGCACTGAGACTTCCTGAAACTCCTGCGGCTCTTTTTGCGGATTCGAGCCGGAAGGCAGGTCGAGATATTCGGTGCGCATGCCGCTGATGCCGATGAATCCGAAGAGAATGATGAATGCGACATCGATCAATCGAATGATGAGACGATTACCGCCCACGCTGTTACTCCCACTGTCGAATGTTCATCTACCACAACTGCCGCGACCGGCGGCCGTTTCACTTCTGCTGCGTCCGCACCACGTCCAGGCCTTTGGGCAATCCCAGGTCTTTGCAGATTTGCGCCGCTGCCAGGCTGTAGCGCACCGGCGCATCCCAGTTCGCCCGGATGCGCACGCCCAGCGGCAGGCCCGCAGCCATGGCCTTCTTCGCCTCCTGATCGAGATAGCGCTGCAGGCGCGTGGAATCCGGCAAAACGGTCTGGCCGTCGTTGATCGGGTACACGCCGTTCGGCAGCACACCGACGATGATGACTGCCGTCGAGTCCTTGTGCGCACTTGCTTCGGTGCTTTTGGGCGGGTTGATCATCTTGCTGGTGTTGATCTGCGAGATCACGATGAACCCGAACAGGAGAATGAAGACCAAATCAATCAAGCGCAGAATGAGTCCGCCGCCGCTCATGAAACACCTCGCGAGGTGAAACTGGCCGTTACCGGCACCGTACCGTTGGTCATCGCATCAACGTCAGCTTTTGAGTTGCTTGAAACACCCGGCCGCTTTCGCCGGCGGCCTCGAACTTGAGCAGATAAAGTCCGCTGCTCAGCAAGTGGCCGCGATCATCCCGGCCATCCCACGGCACCGCATGCCGGCCGCGGTCCGCCAGCGTGGAGGTGATCAACCGCACGCGCTGGCCCAGACTGTTGAACACCTCCAGGCTGACCGCAGCATTCTCCGGCAAATCGTAGCGGAGCGTGGCGGCGGCGAGGTTGCCCGCAAGCGCAAAGGGATTGGGATAGACTGCGTGCAGGGAAAAATCCTGGGGCGGCGCGCCTGCACTTGCCGGCGCGGTGCTGGGTGCTGCCAGCTCGCGCGTTTCCCCCGATGGAGAAACCACCACGGCCTGGTGCAAGGCGAGTTGTTCGAGGCGCGGCGGTACCGCCGCCGCAACCGTGATTTCCGCCAGCGTGCCGCTGCTCGCTTGCACCGGCTCGCCTGCCGGAATGATCAGGCTCATGGCAAAGCGGCGGCCGGCCGGCTCATCGTGCTGCAACACCAGCGGCGTGCTGCCCCAAGCCTCGCCTGCTTCCGCCTCCACCACGGTGATATTCTCAGTTGAATAGTCCATGCGAAATGCAAATCCTGCTAGAAGGTCTTTGGATTGATTCTCGAATTTGACCAGCACCCGGAAGTGGTTCGGTTTTCCCGCGGGCACCAGTTCCTGCTGCAACACGCCCGCCGGCGCAACCGAAGCGGGAGCATTGGATTTCAGCGTGAGCGGCGTCGCGGTCTTGCGCCAGTTCAAACCGATGGGAAAAAGATCGCGCTCCTCCACTTGGCCGGTGCCGTTGGCGTCCGCGTGCGCGATCGCCGGCCGCGGATATCGCCCGGCGACTTGCGGCTGCCAGGCATTCAAATTCGAATAGCCTTTGCGCCCGGCGCCGGTTTGGCCCCAGTGCACGCCGAGAACCGTGACATCGGTCAGCTCCACCACGCCGTTGTGATTGGTGTCGCCCGGCCAGACGATCAAGCCTTCGCTCAGCAGGGTGAGATCATCCGGCTGCACGGCCACCGGCCAGCCGGTTTCATCGCGCGCCTCGAGCGTGACGATGTCGAAGCGCAGCGGCGTACTGTCCGGCAGGGCCGCGCTGGCGAGAAACGTGATTTGCGCGAGACGGCCGCGGCCCTCTGCCGGCGTCAGATTCAGGTTGCGTTTGAAGCGCATCATCACCTGGGATTGCGCTGTGTCCGAGCCGCTGGTGAAAGTGAAATCCGCGGGCTGGCCGAAGAACTCCAACGGCACGATGTTTTGCCGCGCCGGCGTTTTCAGTTTGAGATAACGCTTGTCATAGCGCAACACCACGCGCAAATCATACAGGTTGTACATGTACAAGCTGGTCGCCGGAATTTCCACACGCACGGGAAATTCCTGCATCGGCGCGGGCAGCGTGTCCGCCGCCGGCGCAACCGTCGGCACGTGCAACGGCGCAATGTAGCTGTTGTCGCCTGCCGCGTTCATGCCTTGGTAATTGACCTCGATGCGCACCTGACGCCGGGTGCCGTCCGTCGTGCGGTTGTGCGTGCGGTAGGTGATTTTGTAGGCATGGCGCAGCAGCAGCGCGATCTCGCGATAGATTTGCTCGAGTTGCGCCGTCGAGGGGCTGAAGAAGTACTTCCCGCCGCTCGCCTCGGCAATCCGCACGAGATTGGTTTCCTCCTTGCTGCCCGGATCCAAATCCAAACCGATGGCATACACCGGCACTTCGCGCGTGGCGAAACGCTGCACCACCTGATCGAGCGTCGCGTTGCTGTCCTTGTCTTCGCCGTCGGTCATCAGAATGATGGCTTTGCGGCCGGTGACGCCCGCCAGCAAATCCGCGGAGGTCAACAAGGCGTCGTAAATCGCGGTGCCGCCACGCGCCACCATGGCATTGATGGCGGCGTTCAACCGCGTCTTGTCGTTCGCAAAAGTCTGGTCAACCGTTGCCCTGGTCGAAAAGGAGACGATGGCGGTTTGATCGTTTTGGCCCATGAGATTGACGAACGTCGTTGCCGCCTGCTTGGCCGCGGGCATGGCCTGTTCCATGCTGCCGCTGCGGTCAAGCGTCAAAACCATCGTCACGCCCGCGCTGGTGGTGGTCGTCTCTTCCACGATGATCGGCAGCTCGCGTGTGCCGTCTTCCCGGACGAGGAAGTGATCCTTGGTCAACCCGCCGACCGTCGCGCCCGATTGATCGACGACGGTGAGATAGGAGACAATCGTGGGAAAACCAGTGGCGTCGACCTGGTTGTAGTTCAGCGTCAACCCTGCCCAGGCAGAGGAAGGCGTGCTGCCTGACGCTGCGGGAGTTGCACCCGGGCCGCTGAACGCAGCCAAAACGCCGACCAAAGCGCACAGCCCCAGAATTTGTGCCCCGCGGCTCACCCTCACTTGATTTTTTGTCGAGAGGTTCATGGTGTCGTTTCCTGCTGTTGCATTTTGCCTCGCCAATGGTGGCAACGGTGCGGCGTGTTCAACGCACGAGGGCAATCACACCGCGTTTCACAATCGTTTCACCGTCTTGAATCAAGTAGAGGTAGATGTCGGGCAACACCCGCTGCTGGCTGTCGTTGGTGCCGTCCCAGAAATTCTGGCCGGCTTGCAGGCGGCGCACCAGGCGCGCGGAACGGTCGAGAATCGCAATGCGCCATTCCGGCGGAATGCCGCCCTCGCGCCGGAACTCCACGCGATCGTTGCGGCCGTCGTCATTGGGCGTGAAGGGATTGGGCGTGACCTCGATGCTCAAATCCGCGACCGTCAAGCAGGCCGGCGGCCCGGCTTGCAACGCCAGGGCAGCACCGGCAGAGTCATTGGCCGCAATCGCGCCGAGTGAAAAGCACAGCGTGGTTCCCGGCGGCGCATCGGTGGAAACTTCGAAAGCGAGCGAGAGAATCTCGCCGCGGCCCGCGACGCCGGTCGCGCCCAGCTTGCGGCTGACCGCCAGCGAAATCAAACTACGCCCCGGCTCATGCTTGATGAAGGTGTAGGTATTCGGCTCCAAAAGCGGCCCGGCCGCGATGGAATTGTCGACCAGCCGCAAGTAGCGGCCATTGGTGTAATTCAATTCGAAGCCCACGCCAAAGAGGCGGCTGACCGGATCGCCGGCCGTACCGACTTGAAACGTGAGGCGAAAGCGGCTGCCGGCCAGCACCTTCTCCGGCGGCAATTGGATCAGCAGTGCCGGTGTAGCGCCGGCATCGGGCAGGCTTCGGCCAGATGCCACGGCAGCGTTCGCGCAGTAAACCATCAGCATAAGGGTCACACTGCAGCGCAGCAGTTGCAGCTTAATAGTCGCGGCCATTGCCGTGCTCCTGCAGATGCGGCGCGGCCGCCGCCATTTCTTCTCCGCGCGAAACCACCGGCTTGGCGGAGAAATTCTTGCGAATGTTGTTGCGGCTGCGCTGCAACGCCAGCAGCGCCTGGCGCAGTTCTTCCGCCTTGTCGCCGATGACTTTGAGATGCGCGCCATAGGCGGCATGCAACGCCGTGGTGCCGAGATTGAAAATCACGCTCAAGATCAAACCGACCAAAGTGGTGATGAGAGCCACGCCCATGCCGTTGAGAATCGTCGTGCTGTCCAGTGTGCCGCCGTAAAAGGTCACAAAGATGCCCCAGACCGTGCCGAGCAATCCCAACGCACCGGCGGTGTCGGAGAAATAGGTCATCACGCGATTGAAGGACTCATAGTCGATGCGATCATCCGCCAGGTAGGCATTGACTTCGCCGGCAAGTCCCTCGGCCTGATTGGTCTTGTTGAAGGTCATGATCATGTGCTTGTACAGTCTGGCCGCGCGGCTGGGTTGCACCGCGCTCACCAGGCTGCCGAATTGATTCAGCGAACTGACGGAAATGGTTTGGACCAGAAGCTGCCGGCCGCGCACCTTGTCCTGGTAGTCGGACAAACCGCGCCAGATCAATGTCGTAAACCCGGCGAGCGTAATGAGCACAAACGGCCAATAGGTCCAATCCAGCATGTCGAGCATTTCCTTGAGCGTCAGGCTTTGGATCGTGGTATTGGCGGCTGCATTCGGCGCGCCGGCTGCCGGTGCAGTGGCCGCCGCCGGCGTCTGCGGCAATGCTGCGAGCAGGTTGGGTGCTGCCCATGCCGCGAGCATCAGGCTCAACCCCAACCGCCAAGTTGTGCGGCGCCAGTTTGGTCGTCGAAGAGTCATGGTCGTGCGTTTCCTTTGCTGATATCGTCCTGAAGTTGATTGCATGGCGTCGTCGTTTGAACCCGACTAACGTGGGGTGGAAGCCGCTGCCGGCGCGGCGCCGGCACGCAAAAACGAAGACTCGCGCTGCGATTGCAGTGGCCGCCCTTCTTCCGGCGGCTTGCGAAAATGCAATTTGATCTCCCGCCGGATGAGCAACACTTGAAATTGCGCTGCGGAAGAATAAGGTTTGTTGTGCGCGCTCCGTACCTGCAGCAGGGCGGTATAGGCGCCGGCCGGCACCAGCTTGCCGTCCGCACCGCGCCAATCCCATTCGAGCGTTTCCGGCAAACGGCCACGGCCCGAGAACACCCGCACCGGTTGCTGCGCCGCGGACAGAATCGCGAGTTGCCATTCTTTCGCGATGCGGCGCCGGCCGGGAACGGTGATCGCAAAGGTGACGGTGCCGGGCGTGAGCGCGGGCGTTGCCTTCTCCACTGTAGTCCCACCGGCTTTGAATCCCTCCAACGAGGGTGGAGAAACGCGCGGCTGATAACCCACCAAAATGCGGCTGGGATCAACGCCGGCCTCGGCGGCCAGCAACCGCCGCGCCAACCGCGCCGTTTCGGAATCTTCTTGCGGCAAGCGAAGCGCGAGATGCACGCCGGGATTGCCCTGTTGCAACAAACTCGCATGCTTGCCCAGAATGCGAAATGGCGCCGCGGCCTCCTCGGCGGGCGCGGACTGGCCGTGATCACCAACCGGCACCACCACCACGTTGCCCAGCCGTTGCCGCGCATCCACAAAATCCTGGGAAAGGCCGGGCAAATCTTGCAGCCTTGCCGGCGTGAGGCCCGCGTCAACAGTGCGCCGCACGCGGCTTTCAATGATCTGCAGGCGGGAGCTGCTCATGCTGAGCACCGGCGGACCGAGATCCGGCTCGCGGCCAAAGATGTGGCCGAATGCGAGTTCATGCGTGCCCGCCGAAGCGCCGCTCACTTCTGCCGTCGGGAAATTCACGGCATACGCGATTTGAGAATCGCGGCTGAAACGGAACTGGCTTTCGACGCGAAACGGCCCGCCTTCTTCGAAGCCCGTGCGCATGCCCACCAGTCTTGCCAGGGAGGCACTGAGGTTGATCCCGAACAAACTGTTTGCGCCGCTGCTGTTCCACACCAGGCTGGGAGCGAAATTTCCAATTCGATAACTGAGCGCAGCGGAAAACTCGCGCGGCAACCGCGCCAGGCCGGCGGAGGCGATATTGGGCTGATCGAGATGATTCACGGCCGCGCCCAAAGCCCAGCGGTCGTGCTGCCAATAAAGGCCCAAGCCGAGATTGGGCGTGAGGCGATGCGCCCGGCCGGGCGCGAGCAACGGATCATTTGGATCCACGAGATTGAATTCGCTTGCGTTGAATGCGCGGTTTTCCAGACCCAGGCGCAACCCCAGGGCGAGCGGTCCACGCACTTTGCGGCTCAGCAGCCAGTTCGCTTCGACTTCACGATAGATCGCAGCGTTGAACACGCGCAGTTCCACGCCCGTTGACAAATCCAACGGCAGCCAGTAGGGCAGGCTCAGACTCAAACGGTTTTCATGCAAGCCGAAGACCTGACCCGGCACAAAGCCCGCGTGCAACACCTCCAGGCCAAGCGCCACTTGGCTGTGCTGAAATGAAACCGCTGCCGGATTGACGGTGGTGATCCAAAGATCGGTGGGATCGACCGGATTGCGCAGAATCTGACGTTGGGCCAGGCCGGCGTGGGGCGCCAAGCCAAGGAGCATGACGAGGCAGAGGAGGTTCCGATGCAGAAATTGTCGCCGGTACGCCGTCATAGCGTTCACACAGTCCTTTCAGAGAGATGGCAAGAGGCGTCGCCGCTGCTTCCCATTTTCCAAAGCGGCACGCGCCGAAGTTGCGCTTCCGCTTTTTGGAAAACGAGTCTTCCGGTAACACCTCGAGGTTCACGAGGTGACGCTTTGTTGCGGCCATAAGGTTGGCAAGAACGATACCAAACCTCGCCGGCGCGTTTGGGCAAATCAGTGACGCACGTTTGCCGGCGAAGAGTGCAGCGCAACGCCGGGCGCAAGCGAGTGACAAGTGTCACGATCAGCCTTGATTGGCAAGGCTAATCCTTCATCACCGGCGGCCAACCTGAACGGGGTCATCTGTCTTTCAATCTCGACCAGCGGGCTGGCACGCACGCTGGAACGAAGCCGTGTTTGTAAGCCGGGCATGGCAAAATTGAAAGTTACTTACAAAATGGAAAAACGATTCGGAATTCAGGCCGACGCGGCGCGGCCCGCGCCGGCGAGAAGCTCGAGTTTGGAACTGGCGGATATTCTTATATCTTATGGTGGGCTGCTCGAACAGACGAAGAACGTCATGCTGGACGCATCTTTTTGCAATTGAGCAGAGCGTTGGATTGCAGAAAGATCACTCCTGAATGGCATCCAACCAGGAAGCGCGTGCCGTTTCCAAAGGTTGATGCAAAGCTCGATAAAGTGCAGCCGTCCAGCTTGTGGGCCTCGCGTATTGAGGCTTATTAACAACTCATTCCCGCTGTCGGGCTTGTCTGTTTGATCAACTGATAACGGCAGGAGACGATATTGGAATTCAGAATCCCCGGGCAGGCACCCTATCTACTCCAAACCCCTGCAGCCTTGGACACGCCGCGCTTGTTGGTGTTTCGCGATCGGGTGCAGCGCAATCTTGCGCGCATGCGCCAATATCTCGAGGCAATTGCCCCGGATTCCGGTTACCGCCATCTCTGCCCGCATGTCAAAACCAACAAATCCTCGCAGGTCACCGGCTGGATGCGCGCCGCCGGCATCACGCACTGCAAAACCACCATGCGCGAGTTGGAAATGACACTTCAGGCGGGAGTCCAAAGCGTTTTCATCGCCTATCCCTTGCTGCCGCATGAGGCGCGGACTGCGGCGCAATGCCTCCAAGAATTCCCGCACGTCGATATTCAAGTTCAAATCGGTAATCGTGCGCACGCCGAAATTCTGGCAACTGTGGCGCAGGCCGGGCAGGTGAGCTGGCGCTATTTCATTGATCTCGACGTCGGCATGCACCGCACCGGCATTGCGCCGCGGCAGGCTTTCGAACTCTATTCGCAAATCGCCACTTGGCCGCATTTCGAGTTTACCGGCTTGCATGGCTACGACGGTCACATCCATCACGCCACGCTGGCCGAACGCCGCGCCGCCGCGCAACAAGCCATGGCAGAGCTGCTGGCTGTCTATCGCGGCTTCCGCGCTGCCGGTGTGGCCGTGCCCCGCATCATTGTCGCAGGCTCACCGGCTTTTCGCCTGGACCTGGAGATTCTGCTGCCAGCGGTGGAGCACGATACGCTCGTGCAGGTTTCACCCGGCACGTGGATTTTTTGGGATTCGAATTATGAAGCTCTGGCGCCGGGCGAGTTCGAGATTGCCGCAGTGATTCTGGCGCAGGTGATCGAAGCGGGGCAGGGTCGCCTCACGCTCAACTTAGGCCACAAACGGTGGGCGGCTGACAGCGGCCCGGTCGAATTATTCAGCCGGCCGGGGCTGCGGGTGCTTTCTTTCAGCGAAGAGCACACGGTGTTGCAGCAGGCGGGCAGCGATGACATCAAGATTGGCGATTTCCTCCTGCTGTCTCCGCGTCACGTTTGTCCGACGGTCAATCTCTTCGCAGATTTTGCGGTGATTGGTCCGCAGGGCGAGATTGAAGTCTTGCACTCGCCAGTGGATGGCCGGAACCGTTGAGCTGCTGTGCAATTCGGATTTGGCCTTGACATTCAAACCCGGCGCTGACATATTGCGGCGCACTTTTGTGGTGGGTCCCATGAGCCGAATCGTTTTTGCTTATCTCTCGCCGGCCTTTATTCTCCTCGCCGGCCTGTTGTTCGTTTTGATCCTGCCGTTCTATCGCCAGCACCTGTTGATCGACTTCTGCGTGATCTACTACGCCATGGTGCGCTTTTCGCGCTGGCGTTTTGGTCCGCCGGTGGGATTGAGCTCCTCGCCGCCGGCGCCTCTCGAAATCAACCGCAAAGCCGGCCGGCCGCTGCGCGAAATCGCCTTGTGTGAGTATGAGTACATTCGCGAGACCATGGCGCAGGCGATGAACGACCGCCATCTGCTGGTGAACTACTTCCTGCTCATCACCGGCTTGATGATCGCGGCCATCGGCGTGGTGCACAGCCAGGAGGGCATGCACTATTCGCCCTACACCCGGCCGATTACCATCACGATTTGCCTGCTGCTGAGCCTGGTGGCATGGATTTATCTGCTCAAAATCATCCGGCTGCGCCAGGCCTGGTGCGAAAGCAGTGTGGCGATGAATCGTCTCAAACAGTTTTTTCTGGTGAATGCCGGCCTGTCCGACGAGCATCCCGGCTCGCCGTTTCTTTGGAAAAGCAAGACCCTGCCCAGGCCGGCCAAAAAGGGCAATCTCTATCATCTCTCCTTCATTCTGATCAGTTTCATCGCGGCGGTGGCCGTGGCATTCGTGAGCGTACTGCAATTGCCGCCCGGCGGCTGGCAGCATGCGTTTTGGATTCCGCTGTTGTTCTTCGGGCATCACTTCTTCCTGCAGCTTTCGGCCTATGACACCTTTTTGGAAGACAAGCCGGCCGCGCCCACGCGACGTGAGCAGGTTCAGCGGGAACCGGTACCACCGCCGCCAGCCGGCCAACCCGTGACGCCTGCTGCGCCGATCCTGACGCCGCGCCAAGTGATCATTCATCAACAGGAAACGGTGTATCGCAATTTCTTCGAGATTCAAAAGGCCACGCTGCAGTATGAAAAATTCGACGGCCAATTGACGCCACGGGTGCAGCGCTTCAACTGTGCGCGTGGCCACTCAGCGGGCATTCTCCTGCTGGCGCCCGCCGAGAATCAGTTCATCCTCGTGGAGCAATTTCGCTATCCCGCCTTTGTTTTTGATCCACACAAGAGCTGGTTGATCGAGATCGTCGCCGGAGTGTTGGAGGGTCAGGAAAATCCGCTGACGCTCGTGCGGCGGGAGGCTTTTGAAGAAACCGGCTATGAAGTGAACAATATCGAGTTTCTCACCGAATTCTTTCCCTCGCCGGGCGGCTCCTCGGAGCGCATTTATCTCTTTTTCGGCACGGTGGGACGCAAGCTGGCAGCAGGCGGCGGACTCAGCTCAGAGTCAGAGTATCTCCGTGTGTTGCCGCTGCCGGTGGCGCAAGCGTATGAGCTGGCAGCGCAAGGCATCATTCATGACGCCAAGACGCTGCTGGCGCTGCATCTCGTTCGGCCGCGCTTGTCGATTTCTAGTTGACTTGGAAAGGAGGGAAGCGGCGAGATTTCTCGCCTCGAGCAGATGCAGTTAATGCGGGTACTGGCTCAGCTCCAAAGGGACCGCGCAGACTGCAAGTCTGCTGCCGGCGGAATGCCCGCGCTGCGTTTCCCCTCGGGACCGCGGCAATACTGCGGCATTTTTTTCCTTGAAATTCACTGAGATTCTTCTCTTTTTCATCACGACTTGTGGGAGTTCCCGCCAGTGGGTGGTATCCGGGCACGGGCTGCAGCCGGGAACTCCGAATTCACTCTCTCCTCGCGCGATTTCATCTCGACCAGGCCGTTCACTTTCTGGGCCACGTCCATCATGGCTGTCGAATCTGCTTCTGCCACCATCGCGACCTTGCGCACGAAGCTGCGTACGCGCATGAATGACCTGCGTGCCGCCACCAACGCTGACACGGTGACAATGTTTTGCTACGACCGTGATTCCGACAGGTTCTTGTTGCCGCTCAGCCTGGGATTGTTCGATACGGCTTCTTTCGAGAAGAGCATGCCACGTACCGACCGTCTGGCCGGCAAAATCGTTAAGGAAAATTGCCGGGTGGTGGTGGAAGAGGTGGAAACCCATCCTGACGTCAATGGCCCGTTTTCCCATCGCGAACGCATCAAATCTTCAGCCGGCGTGCCGATTGCGATGAACAGTGAAACTGTGGGCGTAGTATTTGTCAGCTATCGCGGGCACCATCAAATACGCGCTGACGAGTTGCTCGCCATTGACCGTTTCGCGCGTGAGGCCGCCGAGATGATCGTGACTTCCCAGGCGCTCGCCGAGCTGCGCAAGCACTCGGCACTGGCGGAGTCCGAAGAGCAACAGGTGTTGCAGGGGATCGTCGAGGTGATTTGCAGCGCGATGAATCTGCCCGTCGCGATCTGGCTGCGTGACCGCAAGCCACAGCGCGTTTCGGTGCATGCGGCCACCGGTGTGATCGCGGAGTATGAAGAAAGCGCGGTGGCTTCCCTCGCTGGCGATTCGGTGGTAAGTCAAGTCATGTGCTCCGGTGAAAGCATGAACATTCTGAATCTGCAGCGTGATCCGCGCTTCAAGTATCCCGAACTGGCACGCAAGGCGGGATGGGAATCCCTGCTGGTGATTCCACTGAAAATCAAAGATCATATCATCGGCGCCATCGAAATCTTCAGTTTCGAAGCGAGAGAATTCAGCCGCACCGAGTTGGAAAAGATCACCATCATGATTGGCCGGATCGGTCTGGCCATCGAGAACTATCGCCGCATTCAGGAGCTGAAGGTCTTCAATCAAATCGTGCAAACGCTCGGCACGATTCTCGATCCGGAGCGCGCTTTGCAGGAGATCGTCGACGGCGCGCGCACCGTGACCCAGGCAGATACCGGCGCCATCTTTTTCTTCTCCCGCACCTACCGCCAGGAAGTGTTTCGGCTGGCCTGCCATTCCCCGCGCTTGGCGGAGCCGATTTCACACAAGCCCCGGCCCATCGGCGGCCTGTCGCGCCATATCATCGACACTGGCCAGTCGATCATCATCGGCGAAACCACCGAGGATATGCGTGTGCACCAGGAGGTCGCAACCGCGGGCACGCGCGCGCTGATCGGCGTGCCGGTGCAAGTCGGCTCGGAGCGCTCGGGCGTGTTGTATGTCACCAGCTCGCAGCACTATGCCTTCGGCGATTACGACGTCGAGCTGCTGCGCAACCTGGCGAGCCACGCCGCGGCCGCGTTGCAGCGCGTGCAACTGCTGGATGCGCTGAATCAAATCGAACATGCCACGTCCAAAATCTACGATCTGGAAAATGTCACGCAAAATCTGCTGCGCGCCACCCGCGAACTCGGCTTTGATTTTGGCGCGGTGCAGCTCATCGACCGCGCCACCGATACGATCGAGACCATCCAGGGCATCGGCATGGCGCAAGCCTGGACCGGCATCGCCAAACATCGCCTCAACATGGAAGCGCGCGACATTCAGGCCGACATTGCCCTGACTCTCAATGTTGAAATCATCTCGGGCTGGGATCCGCGCTTTGATCAATGGATCTTCAAACAGTTCAACCACCAGCGCCTGGTGCGCATCTTCGTGCCGATTTTTCTCGTGCGTGATCACGACGGTAATCTGCATCCGCCGAAACTTGATCTGTATGAATGGAACCGGCCCCAGGAAATTCAGACCCGCGACGGCTGTGTGGTGCGCTTCCGGCCGGGCGAAGAAGTAATCGCACGCAAACCCTACCAAATCGAAGTCATCGGCACGATTGAAGCGGGCTATTTTCTGGAGCACCGGCACTGGATCAGCAACGAAGAAGCCCAGCGGTTCTATCTACTGGTGTGCGACTGGGCCCGGACCATCTGGGAAACACAGCTCGCCAACGTGCTCGAGACCATCGTCAAGAATGCGATGCACTTGATCTCGGCAGATTCCGCCTCGATTCGCTTGCTTTACAATGAAGAAGATGATCGTTACGGTTTTCTGGCGTGCGCTGGCAAGATCGGCCCGGAGTTCTTGGAATTGATCAAGCCGAAGAAAGGTGGTCTGGGTGAGCAGGCGATCCGCGAGCGGGAGCCCAAGACGCTCGACCATGATCTTGAGATTCACTATCCCGAGCACTACTACCTCACCGAGTTGAAGCAGCTTTATCCAGAGCGCTACCGCGCCGACGAAGGCGTGCGCGCGATTGCTTGCTTTCCGCTGCTCGTGAGCGAGTCACAACACGGACTCCTGTTTTTGCACTTTTGGCGCGAACACCACTTCAGCAGTGAAGAGCTGGAATGGGGCAAATTGTTTGCCGACCAGGCAGTGGCTGCCCTGAAGAACACCCTGGTCTTTCAGGAGAAGCGGCAGGCCACCAAGGCACTGGACAGCCTGCACTCGCTTGGCCAGGTACTGGTTTCCAAACCGCAGGTGCGCGTACGCGAGCTGCTGCAACGAGTGGCGCAGAGCGCGATCAATCTGCTGAACGCAGATGTCATCATCGTCTATCTCTATGATCAGCAGAGCGACAGCTTTCCGCTGCTGCCGCCGCTGGTGGAGGGCCGCCTGCTGCAGGAGCCGCCAATGATGGGCCGCATCGAATACAATGACACGCCCTCGTGCATCATCCGCGAGATTCGCCAAAACATCTATGCGCCCGATGCACCCAACCATCCCATCATTTGCGATCGCACGCGGGTGCGGCCGCGTGGCAAAGAGCAGCCCTATGTCGATCGCGAGAGAATCAAATCCGCGGCCGGCATTCTCTTTCAAGTCGGCTCGGAAATCGTCGGCATCATGTTCGTGAATTATCGCACCCGCCATGAATTCACTTATGAAGAACGCCGGCTGATCGAAACGTTTGCCTCGGCGGCGGCCATCGGCATTTACAATGCCCGGCTGTTCAGTACTACCGACAAGAAATTGCGACAGCGGCTGGAACAACTGACGACGCACGTCAACGAGTTGCGTCATTTGCAGGAAGTCAGCACCGCCATCACCTATTCGTCGACCGACTTGCGGGACGTGCTCAAGCAAATCACCAAGGGCGCGCGCAGCGTGTTGAATGCCGACGTGGCTCTGATTTTTCCCTATGAGGCGGCCACCAAAACCTTCAACATGAAGGCCGCAGAATACGACGGCCTGCCGGAGGGGCTGGAGGTGAGCGATTTGCCGCGACCAACCGGTGTGACCGCCGCGGTGATGGAAAGCTCCGAGCAATACCTGGTGGTGGATGATGTCGAGAATCCGCCGCCGCCGGTGGCCTTGCGCATCGGCGAGGGCTTTCTCGGCCGCATCAAAGTGCGCTCGTTTTTGGGCGTGCTCTTGCGGGTCGCCACCGAAGGCACTGCGGAGAATCATACCGAAAAGGAAACCGTGGGTGTGCTCTACATCGATTTTCTCTCGCCCCACACGTTCAAAAAGGAAGAGATTCAATTGGCGCAGATGTTCGGCGATTATGCCGCCACGGCGATTGCCGCCGCCCGCCTGCGCGAGCACCGGCTCGCGATGGAAAAACTGGCGGCGATCAACGCTTTTGGCGCCCGCTTCGCCCATCGCGTAGGCAACCTGCTGGGGACGGTACCGGTCAATTTCGAAGCCATCGAGCGGCTGCTGCGCCGGGTCGAGCTGCCCGATCTGAGGGACCATCTCGAATTGCTGCGCGACGACGTGCAAAAAGTGCAGCGCATCCTCGAAGCCGGCCGCCATCTCCGCCGCTTCGGCTCCGGCCACCAGGAGAATTTCGACCTCACCGCGCTGTTGCGTGAGTTGACCGCGGCCCAAATCCTGCCGGCCGACATTCAGTTGAGCCTCGAGCTGGAGGAGAAAGTGCCGGCGCTGTCACTCAATCGTGCCGTGTTGGTTGACATCTTCAGCGACATGATCGAGAACGCGCTCTATGCCATGGCGGAAACCGGCGGCACGCTCACCATCAGTGCCCGGCATCTGTCCCAGCTCCGCATGGTCGAAGTGTGCGTGCGCGATACCGGCTGCGGCATTGCCCCACACGTTCTGGAGCGTTTGGGCGAACCATTCTTCACCACCAAGGAAGCCAACCTCGGGCTGGGCGTTTGGCTATGCCGCCAGGCCGTGGAAGACATGGGCGGCAAGCTGCTTTTCACCAGCGAGGTGAATGTGGGCACGGCCTTCACCATTCAACTGCCGCTGCCGGCGCAGAGGGGCTGATGAATTCTGACAATCCCCGCGTTTTGATCGTGGAAGATGCTTCCAATTGGCGCACGACGCTGGAGACGCTGCTCAAGCCGCGCGGCTTCACGGTCATCGTGGCTGCCAATGTGCTGGAGGCCGCGAGCGCGCTGCAGCAAGGCCCGTTTGCCGCCGCCATCCTGGACGTGCGACTGGATTCCTTCGATGACGACAATCGCGAAGGCCTCACCACCGTGCTCATGGCTGCCCACGCGCTTTATCCACAGATGAGCTTCGTGGTCATGTCGTCCTATTACAATGAAACCGAAGTGCGCGGCCTGGTGCCGGCGGACGTCAAGATTTTCTACTTTGACAAAAACAACTTTCGCACCGAGCGGCTCTTTCAGATTTTGGAGGAGCTGGCGCAATCTTAAGGAGAAGCGGACGATGGCCGACAAGCTGGCACTGATTGTCGAAGACACGCTGAATTGGATCAAACGGCATCGTCTTTCCCTGAGTGAATTGGGGTTCGACTGCGCAGTGGCGCACACGTATGCCGAGGCGATCGGGCTGCTGCGGCGCCAACATTTCGACATTGCCGTCATCGATCTCTGCCTGACCACGCAAGCCGAGCCGGAGAATCTGAACGGCGTGTTTCTGCTGCCCTACTTCGTCGAGAAGGGAGTTCCGGTGATTGTCGTCACCGGACGCGGCGTGCGCCGGCTGGTGGATGCGATGTACAAGGATTTTGACGTTTTCGAAGTGCTCGACAAGCTGCATTTCGACCCGCAGAAGTTCAAAGAGTATGTGATGCAGGCCGTGGCGCCGCCGCCCAGTGCCACTCATAACAGCGGCAGGCACAAGCCCATTTCGCGCGAGCGTTTGGAAGAATTCCTCCTGGAGATCACGCACAGCAGCCCACTGCCGCACCGCAAGCCTTCACTCCGATCAAGGAGTGAAACGCACCTCTCTTCAGGGCAGCCCCGGCGAATCTTTTTGAGCCATTCCAGCCAGGACAAGCCGCTGGCAGACCGCTTGGTGCACGATCTGCGCCGGGAAGGCTATGCCGTTTGGTATGACAGTGACGACATTCACGTGGGCGATACCATTTTCGAGAAGATCGAACAGGGCCTGGCCAAATGCGATGACATGATCGTCATCCTGTCGCCCGCGGCGGTGCAATCGTGGATGGTGCGACAGGAACTGATCTTTTTTCACAACGAAGAACGCCGGCGCGGCCACAACGTGATCCTGCCCCTGCTCTACCAAGATTGTGAAATCCCGCGCTGGCTGGAAGTGCGCCACTACGCCGATTTTCGCCAGGATTATGCCGCTGGTTTTACCGCACTGCAAAACAGCCTGGCCAGTGCCCTCCCTCCGGCACAAAAGCCTTGAGTTTATCTCCCCGGATGTCTATCATCACACCTGAAAAAGCTGGTCTCCCTCAAATGCAATGATTCAATCTTCACGGAGGAACTCATGCGCGTTTCCGTGCTGTCTGCTGGAATATTCTTGTTCTTGCTGAGCGGCGCTCTTTGCCCTGCTCTCACCCAAGATACGCATCTTTTCACGGTTCATGATCTGCTCGCGATGGATCGCATTTCCGAAACACAAGTTTCGCCGGACGGCAAATGGGCGGTCTTCACGCTGCGCAAAACCGATTTGGAAGCCAACCGCGGCCGCACCGACCTCTGGCTGGCGGGAGTCGAAGGCACCGGTTTGCGGCAATTGACCTCACATCCCGGCAGTGACTTCAGTCCGGTTTGGTCGCCCGAGGGCAAGAGCATCTGGTTTCTCTCGACGCGCTCCGGTTCCGCGCAGGTTTGGCGCATTCCGGCCGATGGCGGAGAAGCCGAGCAGAAAACCAACCTGCCCCTGGAAGTCGGCAGCTTTCAGCTCTCTCCCGATGGCAAGCTTCTGGCACTCACCATGGAAGTCTTTCCGGATTGCGAGACCATTGCCTGCACTCAGGCACGCGAAAAAGAGCGTGACGTCCGCAAGGCCAGCGGCCGCATTTATGAAAAGCTCTTCATCCGGCATTGGGACACGTGGAAAGACGGCCGCCGCTCGCATCTTTTCGTGATGCCGGCAGGCGGCGGTGAGGCCGTCGATGTGATGAAGGGCATGGATGCCGATTGCCCCTCCAAGCCTTTTGGCGGCGCGGAGGAATACACATTCACCCCGGACAGTAAGGGCGTGGTGTTTACCGCGCGTGTGGCGGGACGTGAAGAGGCCTGGTCGACGAATTTTGATCTCTACTTTGCGCCGGTGACGGGCGCGCTGCCGCCGAAGAATCTCACCGCCAGCAACAAGGCTTGGGATGCGCAACCGGTTTTTTCTCCCGATGGCAAGACGCTCGCCTACCTTGCCATGGCGCGGCCCGGGTATGAAGCCGATCGCTTCCGCATCATGCTGCAGCCCTGGCCGGAGGGCACGCCGCGCGTTTTGGCGGAGGAGTGGGATCGTTCGGCCAATGGTGTGACCTGGTCGGCCGACGCCAAGACGATCTACACCACCGCCGGCAATCTCGGACAAAACTCGCTGTTTGCCCTGGAGGTCGCGACCGGCAAGGATCGCACCGTGGTGGAAAAGGGCACGGTGCGTTCTGTGGGTTTGGCCGGCAGCCGCCTGCTGTTTGCGATGGATCACCATCGCTCGCCGGTCGAGTTGTACACGGTCATGCCGAACGGCAGCGACCTGCGTACGGTTACGCGCATCAATGCGGAAAAGCTCGCCAATGTCCGCATGGGCGATTCCGAGCAGTTCACCTTTAAGGGCTGGAATGACGAGACGGTATACGCTTACGTGGTGAAGCCTGCGGATTTCAATCCTGCGCAGAAGTATCCGGTGGCTTTTCTGATTCACGGCGGACCGCAAGGCTCGTTTGGCAATGATTTTCACTATCGCTGGAATCCGCAAACCTATGCCGGCGCCGGCTACGCCGCGGTGATGGTCGATTTTCACGGCTCCACCGGCTACGGCCAGGCCTTCACGGATGCCATTCGCGGAGATTGGGGCGGCAAACCGCTGGAGGATTTGCAGAAAGGGTTGGCCGCGGCGCTCCAAAAATATCCGTGGCTGGACGGCGAGCGTGTGGCGGCGTTGGGTGCTTCCTACGGTGCCTACATGATCAACTGGATCGCCGGCCGGTGGCCTGATCGTTTCAAATGCTTGGTGAGCCACGACGGCAATCTCGATGAGCGCATGGCTTATTTCGATACCGAAGAACTCTGGTTTCCGGAATGGGATCACATGGGCACGCCGTGGGACAATCCCGAGAACTACGCCAAACACAACCCAATTGATCATATCAAGAACTGGAAAACGCCGATGCTGGTGATTCACGGCGGCCTGGATTTTCGGGTAGTGGAGACACAGGGCATTTCCACCTTCACGGCGTTGCAGCGCCGCAACATCCCCAGCAAATTTCTCCATTTTCCTGATGAGAACCATTGGGTGCTCAAGCCGCACAACAGCATTCTCTGGCATGAGACGGTGATCGGATGGTTAGATCAGTGGGTGAGAGGGGAGGGGACGAATTAGATAGCCATCTCGCAATCGATCTCGCAATCAATTGCGAGCCTGTTAGCAAAAGCAATCAAATCAGCTCGCAATCAATTGCGAGCCTGTTAGCAAAAGTCGGCTGAAGCCGACTGTAGAATTGGAGCTTCGCAGTCCGCTTCAGCGGACTTGGGCTAGCAGGCATGGATTTGAATCCAGGCGTAGGTTGGCGAGCACGCAATCGATCTCGCAATCAATTGCGAGCCTGTTAGCAAAAGTCGGCTGAAGCCGACTGCAAAATCGGAGCTTCGCAGTCCGCTTCAGCGGGCTTTGGCTAGCAGGCATGGATTTGAATCCAGGCGTGGGTTGGCGAGCACGCAATCGATCTCGCAATCAATTGCGAGCCTGTTAGCAAAAGTCGGCTGAAGCCGACTGCAAAATCGGAGCTTCGCAGTCCGCTTCAGCGGACTTGGGCTAGCAGGCGTGGATTTGAATCCATGCGTGGGTTGGCGAGCACGCAATCGATCTCGCAATCAATTGCGAGCCTGTTAGCAAAAGTCGGCTGAAGCCGGCTGCCAAATCGGATCTTCGCAGTCCGCTTCAGCGGACTTGGGCTAGCAGGCATGGATTTGAATCCATGCTGGTGGGTTTGGCTAGCAGGCATGGCTTCGAATTCATGCGTGGGTTGGTGGTCTCGCAATCAATTGTGAGCCTGTTAGCAAAAGTCGGCTGAAGCCGGCTGCAAAATCGGAGCTTCGCAGTCCGCTTCAGCAGACTTGGGCTAGCAGGCATGGATTTGAATCCATGTTGATTTTGATTTGAATCTGATTTGAATCCCTGCTGATTCGGATTCGAGTCCACCCTCAAATCTACTTCTCACCCCGCTCTTACGGAGTGTGAATGCCAATCGATCTTCTCGCGCCGTATCCCGTCGTCATCCCCGTAACTGTCGCCTGGGGTGAGATGGACGCCTTTCAACACGTCAACAATATCGTCTATTTCCGCTATTTCGAAAGCGCCCGCATGGCCTATTTCGAGCGCATCAATTTCGCTGACCCCAACCAGCATGGCGGCGTTGGCCCCATTCTCGCCCACACGCAATGCCGCTATCGCAAAGCGCTCACCTATCCCGACACGCTCGCGCTCGGCGCCCGTGTCAGCGCAATGCAAGCCGACCGCTTGGTCATGGAACTGTGCCTCGTGAGTGAGAAACTGCAGCGCATTGCCGCCGAGGGCACGGCCGAACTCGTGGCCTTCGATTACCGCAACGGCAGGAAAGCTCCGCTGCCGGCTGCGGTGCGCAGCAGCATCGAACGGCTGGAAGGGTGGGAGGGGCGCCAATAGCCGGCAGCCATGCTCGTCTATCTCAACGGCAATTTCGTTCCCGCCGGTGCGGCCACGGTCCCGGTTCATGATCGCGGCTTTCTGTTTGGCGACGGCGTGTATGAGGTGATCCGCAGCTATGGCGGTCGCCTCTTCGCCGGCCAGGCACATCTGCGGCGACTGGAAAACGGCCTGGCCGCCCTGCAAATCTCCCTGCCGCAATTCGCTGAACTGCCGGCTATCGCTGCGAGCCTGCTGCGGAAGAATGGCTTGCAACAAGCCAATGCCATGCTTTATTTTCAGGTGACGCGTGGCGTAGCGGTGCCACGGCGGCATTACTTCCCATCGCCGGACACACCGCCGACGGTTTACATTGCCGCCAATGCCTTCACGCCGGCGTCGGCATTGTTGGAAACCGGTGTCGCCGCGATAACGCTGCGGGATATTCGCTGGGCGCGCTGTGATCTGAAAGCCATCAACCTGCTGCCGAACGTGCTGGCGAATCAACAGGCGCATGCTGCCGGTGCCGACGAAGCAATTTTCATTCATGACGGCGTGGCCACCGAAGCAAGTCACAGCAATTTCTTCGCTGTGATTCAAGGCAGGGTTTTGACTCATCCCTGCACGCCCAGAATCCTGCCAGGCATCACGCGCGCAGTGGTGCTCGAGTTGTGCCGGCAGTTGAATCTGCCGGCCGCGGAAACGCCGCCGGCTGCGGTCTTGCTGCCACAAGCAGATGAGCTTTTTCTCTCGCGCACTTCAGGGGAGATCGTGCCTGTCGTTTGTCTTGACGGCAAAGTGATTGCTGATGGCCGGCCCGGCCCGCTTACGCGACGCTTGCAAATGGCGTTTGCAGAGTACGTGGTGCACAGCGCAGAGTGAGGCACCAGAAAGAAACTTCGGTTGTTCGCGGTGCGTGCTTGGGTTGCGCGGACCGTGAGCGAGGCAATGTCATTGCACTTCTGAGCTGATTAGATGAGCGTGATTCTCGATAGAAAGGCGGGCGCCGGCTCGCTCCAGATTCGCCGGTGGCTGCGCGCTGCAGCGATGTTCGCGCTGGCGTGCCTGCCGCTCGGTTGCCTCAATCCCTTTGCGCCCAAGCTCGATGACGGAAGCCTGGGGAGCGAGTTGGTCACCGAACAGCGCACTCCCGAGGAAGTGTTGACCAACTTTCGCTATGCCTACACGTTCAGAGATTCGCTGCTCTATTCCGACGTTTTAGATAGTGCGTTTGTGTTTCAATACTTCGATCCGGATCAAGGGCCTTCCGGATTGTTCGTCTCGTGGACGCGCGAAACCGACCTGAAAACCACCGGCCGACTGCTGCGCACGTTCGATGTGATCAGCTTGGAATGGCTCAACACGATCTACGCCGTGAGCGAGGGCCAGGATGAAACCCTCGCCAAGAGTTTTCGCCTTGATCTGGCCAGCTCAGACATCAGCTTCAGCGTGTCGGGCTTTGCCATATTCACATTTCGCCGCAACCCCCGCGACAGCAAATGGCGCATCGTTCGCTGGGTCGATCAATCGGATTTGTAAGAACGTGACAACCTAATTGCTGCCAAGCAGCTCGCAATCAATTGCGAGCCTGCTGACGGAAGTCGGCTGAACTCGACGAGCGAGCTCATGGTTCGCAGTCCGCTTGAGCGGACTTTGGCTAGCAGGCATGGATTTGAATCCATGCTTCAGCTTTGCCATTCTCACATTTCGCCGCAACCCCCGTGACAGCAAATGGCGCATCGTTCGCTGGGTCGATCAATCGGATTTGAGAAAGCGTGACCAACCTATGGCTGCGAAGTCCGGCTTGCAGTCGCGGTGCCTTACCGCAGGGACAGGCAGTCGCTGGTTATTACTGTTGCTCTGAAGTCATACAAACTGAGTCTTCACATGAAAAACATGCTTCGTTTTGCCCCCGCTTTGACGCTTTGCCTTCTGCTTGTGCGACCGGCCGTTGCCCAGGAGACGCTCGCGCTCGGCGCGGCCACGCCCGAAAAAATCATGCAGGTGCAGACGCTGTTCTCGTTCGACAGGGCCTATCGTGGCGGCACGCTGCGCGCCGCCCTGATCGGCACCATCACCGCGGGCTGGCACGTCAACTCGCATCAACCGAACGAGGAGTTTTTGATTCCCACCGCGGTCGAGTTGGACAAAATCGCGGGTGTAACCGTCGAGTCGATCGTCTATCCGCCCGGCTTGACGCGCACGTTTGCCTTCTCCGAAACACCGATGTCGGTTTATGAGCACGATTTTGTCATCGGCATTCAGCTCAAGATCGCGGACGACTTCAGCGGCGAGGAAGTGCAGCTCTCCGGCAAGCTCAACTATCAAGCCTGCAATGATTACTCCTGCCTGGCGCCGGAGGCCGAAGCCTTTCGCGCCGCCATTCCGCTGGTCGGCCTCGAGCAACCCGCCAATCTCATCAACGAGGAAGTCTTTCAAAAGATCGATTTCGGCAGCGCGCTGGCGGTGCGCGGGAGCGCAGGTACGGCTGCGGGCAGCAATGAAATCAGCGCGCTGATTGCGCAGCATGGCTTGGGCGTAGCTTTGATTTTCATCTTTCTCGGCGGCCTCGCGCTCAATCTCACGCCCTGTGTCTATCCATTGATTCCGATCACCATCAGCTATTTCGGCGGCCAAACCGGCGGCCGGCCGGCCAAAGTGTTCGGCTTGGCGGTGCTTTACCTTCTCGGCATGGCGGTGACCTACTCGGCACTTGGCGTGTTGGCGGCGCTGAGCGGCGCGCTGTTCGGCGCGGCGCTGCAGAGTCCACCGGTGCTCATCTTCATCGCGCTGGTGATGGTGGCGCTCGCGCTGTCCATGTTCGGCTTGTATGAATTCAAAGTGCCGATGGTCTTGACGCAACTCGCGGGTGGCTCGAAGCCGGGCTCTTTCGGCGCATTTTTCATGGGTCTCACCGTGGGCTTTGTGGCAGCGCCTTGCATCGGCCCGTTCGTGCTGGGCTTGTTGACTTATGTCGGCACGACCGGCAATCCCCTGCTCGGCTTTTGGATGTTCTTCGTGCTCGCACTCGGCTTGGGCGCGCCGTTTCTGCTGCTCGGCACTTTCTCGGGATTGCTGCAAAGCCTGCCGCGTTCCGGCATGTGGATGGTGTGGGTGAAAAAAATCTTCGGCGTGATCTTGCTGGCCATGGCCGCCTATTTCGTCGCACCGGTGTTGCCGGCCTGGTTGGGAACGTATTTGCTGCCTGCGATTCTGCTGGCCGGTGGCGTTTTTGTGGGCTTGATCGAGTCGAGCAAATTCAGCTCGGCGGTTTTTCCCTGGCTCAAGCGCGGTGCGGCCGCGGTGTTCGTGGCATTGGCGCTGTGGCTGGCGTGGCCGGAACCAGAAGCCCATGCCGGCACCTGGCTGGCGTTGAGCGATGCCGCGCTGGCGCAGGCGCGCCAGGAGAACAAGCCGGTGATCATCGACTTCACTGCGGATTGGTGTCTGGCCTGCAAGGAACTCGAACGCTTCACCTTTCCGCATGCGGAGGTGAGGGCGCGTGCCGGCAGCTTCGTGCTGCTGCGTGGCGATCTCACGCAATACGGCTCGCCCGAAGTGCAGGCGATTCGCCAACAATATCAGATCAAAGGCCTGCCCACCGTGGTGTTTCTTGATCCCGCCGGCCAGGAGAAACCGGACTTGCGCGTCATCGGCTTCGTGGACGGCAAGGAGTTCGCGCGCCGCATGACCGCGGTCACCGGAAACTAAGTGTTGTTGATCTCGGAGAAAATGGCTATACTTTGCCACTCTGCCGGCAGACGCCGACGGCTGAGAGCAACGGAAGTCGTTGCTCGCGGTTCAACGCCGGCTGTGGAACTGGCCACGATTCAAACGGTTCACCCAACTAAAAATCCTGAAGAGTGCAGCGATATGCCATCGCGCAATTTCTTTTTCATCGTCAACCCCATTTCCGGATTTCGCCGCGACAAGAGCGACCTCATCAATCTCATTCACGCGCAATTTCCGGCCGGTGACATTGAATTGACTGCCGCTCCCGGAGAAGCCACGCGGCTGGCCGCCGAAGCCGCCAAGCTCGGCTATGGCATCGTGGCGGCGGTCGGCGGTGACGGCACGGTCAATGAAGTGGCATCGGGACTCGTGGGCACGGACACCGCACTCGGCATCATTCCGCGCGGCTCCGGCAACGGCCTGGCGCGCGGCTTGGGCATTCCGATTTCACCGGTGGAATCGCTCCAGGTGCTGAACGCCGGAGCAGCGCGCACCATCGACGTGGGCTGCGCCGCGCATCGCCATTTCTTTGCCGTCTGTGGCGTGGGCTTCGATGCCAACGTCGGGCGAAAGTTCAATTCCGCGACCTGGCGCGGGCCGCTGCCGTATTTCCTGATCGCCGCGCAGGAATTCGTCGGCTATCAACCCGAGCCTCTGCGCCTCAATGTGCAAAATCAGCAGTGGGAGAAAGCGCCGTTCCTCATAACCATCGCCAACACCCAGCAATACGGCAACGGCGCCATCATCGCCCCGCACGCGCAGCCCGACGACGGTTTGCTGGACATGTGCGTCGTCGAGCCGATGCGTTGGCTCGATGTGCTCAAATATGCTCCCCGGCTGTTCAACGGCACCATCGACCGCACGCCCATCATCAGTTATCAACGCATACAGGAAATCGCCATCGAGAAGGATGGCCCCATTCTCTTTCACGTGGACGGCGAAGCCACCACCTGCGAAGGCCCGCTTAAAATCTCGATCAAGCCCCGCGCCCTGCGCGTCATGACGCTCACCAAGACGCCCGGCCCCGCTCCCCATCATGCCCACTGATCTGGCTCTCTTGACCTTCGTCAAATTCCCCGAGCCTGGCAAGGTCAAAACCCGGCTGGCGGCTGCCGTCGGGCCGGAGTTGGCAGCAGAGCTGTATCACCATTTCATCGATGCCACCTTTGCCTGCGCCGGCCAACTCAAAAACGCGGCACAGTTTGCGGCTTTCACGCCGGCGGAAAAAGCGCCTGCCTTCCAGCACCTGTTTCGCGGAGAACGGCAGTGGCTGGCGCAAGTGCCGGCCCCGGATTTGGGCACACGCATGCGCGCCGCCGTTCAAACAATGCTGCAGCGCGGCTACGGCCGCGTGTTGATCATCGGTTCCGACAGTCCCGACTTGCCCGCGGCCCATCTCAACGAAGCGGCCGACGCCGTGCGCACGCATGATTTGGTTTTGGGTCCGGCGGAAGACGGCGGCTACTATCTGATCGGCCTGAAATCAGATGAGGCGGCGTTGTTTGAAGACATCGCGTGGAGCACCGCCAGCGTGCTGCAGCAAACGCTGGCGGCGGCGCAGCGTCTCAGGTTGCGCGTTCATCTGCTGCCGCACTGGTATGATGTCGATGATCTGCCGGCCCTGCAACGATACTGCCTCACCAACGATCTGCCGCCAGCACTCGTCACCCGCCTCAAACCGCTCCTCGCCGGAAAACTGATGGACTATCGCACCTTGCTGGCATGAGTCGTTTCATTCGCAAAGTGCCGGCTGTTTTCTCACCTTGCAGCGGTTTTCAATTGGATGACCTGATCTGTGGTCCCCGCCCCTTGTGGGCGGTTATCAAAGCCAATAAACTCGCGGTTGCCACAGTGCCCCACGAGGGGGCAAGACTACGATTCCTGCGCACGCATTTGAGAAGCGCTATATTTCCCTGAACAACACGCCAAATAGACCACCGCCGCACATCAAGTAATCCGCCCACCAGTGCTTTGTCACCTTGCTCTGTACACGTGATTTCGAGTGTCATTCTGAAGCAATCCTGTGAGGTATTTGGCGCCGTGCTCGAATCTTCACAGGTTCCTTGCAGGATGACAGTGGTCGTGGCCATACTTTTCAAGGTAACAGACCGCTAGTTGGTTCCTTCAGCTCCCTTGCCGGCTGTGTTGCGGAGCTGGCGGTACTTCTCGGCGTACTTCTGATAAAGCGCCTTGTGTTTGCTGCCGAGATCGATGCGCCGGCCCTGAATGAACTCCTGCTCGATTTGCGTGGGAATTTCCAGCGGATCGCCGGTGGTCACGATCAGCGTGGCGTCCTTGCCCACAGCGAGTGAGCCAACGCGATCAGCCGCGCCGAGAATCTGGGCAGGGTAGAGGGTGATGGCTTTCAACGCCTCCTCGGGCGGCAGGCCATAGGCCGCCGCCATCGCCGCCTGATAAGGCAGATTGCGCGCATTGGCATTCTCGAAATCGGCGATGCAGAATTTCACGCCCGCGGCGTGCAGTTTCGCGGGCGTGGTGAATGGTGTATCGTAGGCTTCCCATTCGCGCGCGGGCAATTCGTGCACCGGCCCGTAGATTACCGGCACATCCTTCGCCTGCAGCAATTCCGTTACTCGCCAGGCATCCTGCCCACCGACGATGACGAGTTTCAGATTTTCCTCCTGCGCCCATTGCACCGCTGCTTGAATTTGTTTGCTCTCATTGGCCGTGACGAACACCGGCAGCCTGCCTTCGAACACCGGGATCATCGCCTCCCAGCGTGAATCGGATTCGTGACGCACACCCGCGATTTTTCCGGCCGCGGCTTGGACGTTCCAGTAGGCACGGGCTTGGGCAAACGCCTCTTTGAGCTTCTGCAAATTCTCCTGCATCTGCTTGCGCTGTTCTTCTTCGCTCTGGGTCACCCACCATGCCCGCTGCACCGTCATGTTGGGCCAGTTTACATGCAGGCCCACCGGCGCCTTGAGCGTCATCTGCTCCCACGTCCAGCCGTCCAACATGAGCAAGGCCGAAGTGCCGGAAATCAAGCCGCCTTGCGGCACGCTCAAGGCCAGCGCCACGCCGTTGGCGCGCGTCACCGGGATCATTTCGCCATCGGGATTCACCGCTACTTCCGCGCGCACGTTGGGATTGATTTGGCCGGTTTCCGAGTAGTCCCGCGTCGCGCGCACCGCGCCGATTTCGACCAAGCCCAGCGTGGTGTGCGCATCGATGAGCGCGGGGTAAATGTGTTTGCCGGCCACCTCGAGGCGTTCGGCATGCGCAGGAATGCTCACGTTCTGGCCGAGGGCGGTAATCTTGCCGTGTTCAAGAACAATCGTCGCATTCGTGATCGCCGGTGCGCTCACCGGATGAACCGTTGCGCCCACCAGCGCAATGGCTTTGGTTTGGGGAGGCGCCGGAATTTGACCGTAATTTTGCGCCGAAACTCGCGCCGCGAGCAACAGGCTGAGCAGTGCAATGAGTTTGATTTTCATTTGTGAAAACTCCTGAGTTTGCGATTATTCCCTGTCAATCGGTCGCCTTCTTCGCCTCGGCCGGACTGTCTTTGGCGCTCTCTTCCTTGACAGCCAGCACTTTTTGAATCAATGCCGCCCGTTCCTTTTCAATGGCGGCGCGCAGTTCGAGATCTTCGGCGCGGTCGAAATACTTGCGGCCCTCGATCCAGGTTTGCTCGCAGATCGAATACGCCGACAGCGGCGGGCCATTCCAGATCACGAAATCCGCCTGCTTGCCGGTCTCCAGCGAGCCGATGAGATGATCCACCTTGAGTTGTCTGGCGGGATTGAGCGTGACGAACTTGAGCGCCTCTGCTTCGGACAGATTGCCGTATTTCACCGCCTTCGCCGCTTCGTAGTTCATCCGCCGCGCCAGTTCGCCGCTGTCGGAATTGAAGGAAACCACAATGCCCTGTTCGTGCATGAGCGCGCCGTTGTGCGGAATCGCGTCGTACACTTCGAACTTGTAGGCCCACCAATCGCTGAAGCACGAGGCGGCCGCACCGTGCGTGCTGATCGCTTCTGCAACTTTGTAGCCTTCCAGCACGTGCTGGAACGTGCCGACCTTGAAGCCGAACTCTTCCGCCAGCCGCACCAGCATGAGAATCTCATCCTGGCGGTAGGAATGGCAGTGAATGAAACGCTGGCCGCGCAGGACTTCGACCAGCGTTTCCAATTCCAAATCGCGGCGGGGCGGGAGGGTGGCCGCGTTCTTCTTGCCGGCGGCGGTGAAGTCGCTCCACGCCTGCTCGTACTCGCGCGCGGCTTTGAAACGATCGCGGATGATTTGTTCCACGCCCATGCGCGTTTGCGGGTAGCGCGTGGTGTGGCGATCGCCCCAGTTGCTCTGCTTGACGTTTTCGCCGAGTGCGAACTTGATGGTGGGCGGCGCTTCGGCGAACTTCAAGCCCTCGGCCTCTGCGCCCCAGCGCCATTTCATCACTTGATTCCTGCCGCCGATGGGATTGGCTGAGCCGTGCATCACATGCGAGGTGGTCAAACCGCCGGCAAGCTGTTGATAGATGTTGATGTCAGTGGGATCGATCACTTCGCCGATGCTGACTTCCGCGGTCACTGCCTGTCCGGCCTCATTGATCGACGAGGCGGCTGCATGCGAATGCGCATCGATCAAGCCCGGCGTGACGTGTTTGCCTTTTGCATCAATCGTCATTGCGCCTGCGGGCACTGCCAAGTCTCTGCCGATCTGCGCGATTTTGCCGGCTCTGATCAGCAGGTCGGCGTTCTCCAACTTGCCCGCCGGGCCGCATGTCCAAATCGTTGCTCCGCGCACCAGCAAAGTCTGCGGCTGCTCGGGCGGCGCGCTGCGGCCAAATCCGCCATACGGATGAACCTTGCGCCACACCGCCGCTGCGGCGGCCTTGGGCTTTTCTGCCACTTTCTCCTGAAACGGCTCCAGCAATTTCGCCTGCCACGCAACGGCTGAACCATCAGCCAGCTCGCCCTGGCCGTGCAGCACGCCGGCTTCGGCATATCCCGACAAGCGAATCACGCCGCTGTGACCGAGCGAATCACCCTTGAACACCAGGCTGATTTTCTTCTCCTCGAGCTGTGCCCTGCTCAGGCCGGTTTTGCGCTTGTCTTTGACGAGGTCGCCGCTCAGCTTTTCGGGTGTGCCTTTGAGCTCGAGTTGGAATGATTCGCTGCGGCCGTTGCTGGTCCAGGTGAATTCCCACTTGCCGCGCAGATCCACCGCCGCCGGCTTCTTGATCTCGTAGCGCTTGCCCTCGATCCACACGTCGAGAATCGCAGACTTCTCCGCGAACAACTCGCCTTCCGTCACCACCAGATTCGCCAACTTGCCGGCGCTGATGCTGCCCAACCGGTTTTCTTCGCCGACCAATTTGGCTGGAATCGTGGTCAATGCCGCCAGCGCGGCGCTCGCGGGCAGTCCGGCTGCCATCGCCTTGCGCACCGCCGCGGGGAAGTCGGATTCCTTCTTCAGCTTGTCGGTCGTGAATGCAAACGTCACGTCCGCCTGCTGCAGCCAATACGCATTGGCGGGCGCCATGTCCCAATGCTGCAGCGTTTCCAGCGATACATCCAGCGCCTCTTCCGGCGTTTCGACTTTGGGCTTCTCGGGAAAGTCCAGCGGCAAAATCAACGGCACGCCCGCGGCTGTGAGGCGATCGCGCTGGCGATATTCGTGGCCGCTGCCGCGCACGATCAGCGCGAGATTGAACTCGCGTGCAATGTTCAGCGCGCGCACGAGATTCAGATCATTGCTCACTTCGAAAATCACCGGTTGCCGGGCGGCCACCGCCGCGCTCAAGGCCGCGAGCGCGGGACTTTCTTCCGGCCGGGGTTGCGCGGGATTGCGGCGGTAGGCTGACACCGCCGCAGTATACCATTGCGCATCCAAAAAGCTCTGGCGAATGAACGCGATACTGCCCATGAGCGAATTGGGATAGCCGCCTTCCTGTTCGCCGGCCGTTTCAAAGGCGAGATGTTGCGCCACGCGCGGCTTGATCACGCCGCGGCTTGCGCCGGCCTCTCCCAAACTCACCAATACACTGGTGCCGCGAAAAATGCCCTTGCCGGGCGCGACCAAGGCCGCGCCAAAGCCAAGCTCGCGCAGCGCCTTGGCCTTGTTCGGATCAGGTTGAAACAGTTCCGCAGCCTCGTCCTCCGCGCGCATGAGCGGATTCCAATGGCGCGGCCCGCGGCGTTCTTCCGCGCGCGTTTCGCTGCGTCCGCTGGCGGTTTGTCCCTGATTGCGCCCCGGCGCAGCGGGCATGCCCAGGCTGGAATAAGGCTCGATGAAACCCGCATAGATCGTCTTGCCGGTGTAATCCCAAATACGCGCATCCGCCGGCGGCGCAGCCTGCGCGCCCACAGCGACGATCACGCCGTCGCGCACGAGCACGTTGCCTTTCTCGATCACCTGGCCGGGGGCCGGCACGAGGCGCGCGTTGATGAGCGCATGCACTTTGGGTGTATTGTCGCGCAGCCCGTCGACCGGCGCGATTTGCGCGGTGACCGGCGCGGCAGGACACCAGATCAGCACCAGGAGGCCAAGCAGTGCCTGGCACTTTGGCAGTGGACGTGGCATGAAATCCTCCTCATGAAACAGGTGAGCACAGGAATGCAAGAAGTGACAAAAATTTCGGACCGGCGGGCAGCCGGTGCAGGTTGGTGAAGAGCGGACGATGGGACAATGAGCGCGGCGAATATGCGAAGATTATCCAGCGATGTCAAGGCCGGCGGCGCGAATCGCGCTGCGGAGGACGCGCCGGTTGGGCCTCGCGGCCACAAAACGCTTGCGTTTCAATACAGCCCTGCTAAAATAGGGCATTCCCTTTCGTCGCGGCCTGCGGAAAGGAACGGAATCCGCGGTCGCGCACCCGTTTCAAAACCGATCACAGGAGTTCATGATGAAGTACTGCGCTTTTTTGCTGGTTGCGATACTGCAGTTTTCCCTTGATGCGAACGTCCTCCAGGCACAAGTGCCGGCGCGGCGGCCGGCGCGCGTGATGCCAGCGGAGCAACGAGCCGATCGCCTGACCACCGAGGGCCTCGCGCTCATGCGCCGCGGCCGAACCACGCTCGCCCAGGCCAAGTTTCAACAAGCGCTGCGGCTCGATCCCCAAAATGTCCGCGCCCATCTCGCGTACGCCGATTTGCTGTTGAAAGAGAATAAAAGCCTGGCGGCTTACGATCATTTTACCAAAGCCATGAAGTTCTCGCCCGCCGGCGCCAAAGATCGCGACCGCGCCGCGCAAGTCATTGCGCGCCTCCGTAGCCAACATCCGGAGTGGTTCAGCCGCGTGCAGCCTCGTCCGGTGGACGCTGGCAAATCCGCCCAGCGCCAAACCCATGAACCGCTGCCCGGCGGTCAAACACCGGCCGTACCGCCGAGACCGAATGGCATCAAACCCACGCTGGCCGTGCTGCCCTTCGCGGCGCCCGGCAGCGATTCCACTCTCGGCGTCTCCTTCTCCGAAATGGTGGCAACCGCAATGATCAACCGCGCGGCATATCGCATCGTCGAGCGCCGGCAGATCGAGCACGTGTTTCAAGAACAAGCGCTCGGCCAAACCGGCGCCCTGGAAGCCGAAACCGCAGTAGCCGTGGGAAAGATTCTGGGCGTGCAAACCGTCGCGGTCGGCAATCTCAGCCAGCTCGAGGCCGGCTATGAAACCGATGCGCGCGTGCTCAATGTTGAAAGTGGCGAAGCGCTGCTCGCCAGTCATGCGCAAGCCGCGTCTTCCGCGCAATTCCGTGAAGCCGCGGAATCGCTGGCTGCTGACCTGAGCGCGAAAGTTGGAAACGTGCAAAACTCGCTGCAACCGGATTCCGCGGCGGTTGCACCGGCGCACCACTAGTGGTCTGTTTTCTTTCAAGGTAACAGCCTGCGCCAGATTTCAGACAAGCTGAAATCTGATGCCCTGCGGGCAGCAATAAGTCCGATTCGTACATCGTTGCCTCGCACGAGGTATCCACCACCACTGTCATCCAGTCGTCATCCAGCAAGGATCTTGTGAAGATTTGGGCACACTCCCGTGCCATTCACCTCAAAAGCTCACCGCCGAGACGCGGAAACCGCGGAGAAGGACTCTCTTGATCTTGAAACTCCGCGGTGCAAGCGGTCGCTTTGTGGTCAAGAATCTTTCAGAATTCTATTCTGACTTTGAGCGCCTTATGGCCCACAGCCAATTCTCAATCAAGCTGAAAACCTCAGCCCTGCAGGCGGCTCGCTTTTCATCATGACTCAGAACAGGAGCGAGCAGAGATGGCGGAGCTTGTTTCGCAGTGATCTCCGTTCACTCCTGTTTCAAGCAGTTCAGACTATTCGAAATTCATATTGTGCAATGTCTGCGTCTGTGCGGCAAATTTGCAATGGTCAAGCAAATCGCTCAGGAGGTTTTCGTGTGTTTTGCGTATTTCGTGGGCCACTCTCATGCGTCGCATTTGCTCGCGCGATCCGCGCAACACCCGCCTGCCGCCCGGGAGATTTCCGTGTTTGATCTTACACACTGTTGCAATTGACGCACAGGCCCGGCATGCTGCGCGCGCGGCGCGGCTGCGTCAACTCCTGCAAAATCAGTTCACCCGGCTATGGCATTGGCACCCGGAGGGTTGGCACGCGACTTGGTGGAGGCAAGGCGGGAAGCATGACATTCACCGAAAATTCCTCAGGAGGAACTTATGAACAAAGCGGTTCATTTTCGCAAAGGGCTGGCAGTGGCGCTGGTGTGCGCCCATCTTGCGCTGGTCTCCTGTGAGAAAAATCCCACCGAGGCCGACAATCCCAAACCCGCGCTGCCGCCGGCCAGTTCGATGTCCGTGGACTTGGGCGCTTTTCAGAGCAACCTGCCCAAGGCCGGGGCCATTGGGCAAAACTTCATCACCGCGCGCTTGGCAGTGGCGACCATCAATCTCGCCGTGCTGGTGCACATGAACGTGCCGGTGCTCACCTTTGCCGCAGCAGCCTCACAAACGCCGGTGCTGCAAGACGATGCCAAATGGCATTGGATCTACACCGTGTCGAATAACGGCCAGCAGTTTCAAGCCGACCTGGCAGGGTGGATCGATGAAAACGCCAAGGCGGTCCGCTGGGAAATGCGCATCACCACCAATGCCGGCGGCCTGGCGCTGAATCGCTTTCTGTGGTACACCGGCATTGCCGCGCTGGACAACGGCTCCGGCGAGTGGACGATCTATGATCATACTCAACCCAGCGCCGGCGTGGCAGTGGTGAACATCACTTGGAACAACGACACGGCCGCGAGCAAAGCCAGCCTGCAATTCACCGTGGTGAAGCCGGGCGTTCCCGAGAACGGCGACACGTTGACCTACAGTAGCGAGGGCTCGGCGCGCTCGGTGGTGCATTTCGACAGCTCGGCAAGTACCACGCTCACCATTGCCTGGGATGCCGCGACCCGCGCGGGCTACATTATTGCGCCCAATTACAAAGACGGCCAGAAATCCTGCTGGGACTCGCAGTTGAACGACGTTGTCTGCCCGTGAACCCTGGCACGGCGTCAGCCGCGGTCAAGCTTCAACTGTGAAGGCGCAAAGGACGCCAAGTTTATTTCTCTTTGCACTCTGGGCCGCTTCGCGGTTGAGAATTTCGCGGGCGTGATCGTGTCTCCGCAGCAATTCGCTCTCGCTCCGGCGTGCGTCAAGCTGGCAAGTGGCGCGGCACTGACGGAAAAAGAGCTTGCATCGCAAGGCTGTTTTTGCTATACTGCCCCCGCATTTGAGTGATCGGGGCGTAGCGCAGCTTGGTTAGCGCACTTGACTGGGGGTCAAGGGGTCGGAGGTTCAAATCCTCTCGCCCCGACCCAGACTTAAGGAGCTGTAAACCCTCCCCGCGAGGTTTTGCAGCTCCTTTTGTTTTTTGGTACCTCTCTGTTCTCACGCCCATTTTCCCAGCCGCTGACCGGAGTCGATTGGACTCAATGTGCTTGCGCAGTCTGCGAAGCCGTTACGTCCGAATCTGACTTTCCCCGCCTTGCCCCCAACCCGGCCAAGCCAGAACCAACGCAACAGACAAACCCGCCAGCATTCTCTCAAGTCTTCGCCAGCAAAACATGGCAAATGCCGGTAGTATTGAGCGCATTTGTCTCCGACTTGCCGCCCCGATAAACAATTTCATGATGCCAACAGTGCGTGGGAGGAGTTCGACCGGTAGGCGCACATGACAATTTCTCATCTGAAATCTCCGCCCGCGGCTGCGTGGGACCCGGGAACTGCCCTGAGTCTCACGCGCCTGTGGCAGCAGGCTGGGTTCTCTCCCAACGACGAACAGCAGCAGGCCATCCTGCACACCGACAGCCCGCTCTTTCTGCCCGCCGGTCCCGGCTCGGGCAAAACGCGGGTACTTTTGTGGCGAACGCTGAACTTGATTGTTTTTCACGGGATTAAACCTGAGGAAATTTTTCTTTCAACGTTCACTGAAAAGGCGGCGCTGCAACTAAAAGAAGGCTTGCGGAGTCTGTTGAGCATTGCGACCAAGAGCAGCGGAGTGCCCTACGATCTTTCCAAAATGTACGTGGGCACGGTTCATTCCCTGTGCCAACGCATTCTTACCGATCGCCGTTTCTTTCCTCATCGCCAGCGTGGCCGCGCGCCTGCTGTGCTGGATGAACTCGATCAATACTTTCATCTGAATAATAATCGCCGCTGGGGTGCCTTGACCAGCGCGGCAGGTTTGACTGATTCACCTGAATCACAAATCACTCAGCTTTTATCGGATCGTGCTTCACTTTCAAAGTATGCTGCGGTCACGAGTTGTCTCAATTTGTTTAATCGCTTCTCGGAAGAGTGCTTGGATCCGATTTCAGTGAAATCTCGAACGTCTGATGCCACGCTTCAGGCACTGTTGGAAATGTATCGCGGTTATCTCCAATCACTCGCAGAATCTGAAAAGATTCCTCAAAGCGATCTTTCTTTGCTGCAACAGAAAGCTTTGCAGATTGTGGCAGAAGGCCCGGCGGGTGGGCAAGTGTTCAAGCACATCATTATCGACGAATATCAAGACACCAACCCGGTGCAAGAGGCGTTGTTTTTTCAATTGGCTGCCGGATACAAGAATCTCTGTGTGGTGGGGGATGATGATCAGGCGCTTTATCGTTTTCGCGGCGCAACGGTTGAAAATTTTGTGCAGTTTCCGCTGCGGTGTCAAACCTTCCTCAACTCTGACCCTACTTGCATTCCGCTAACGACGAATTACCGTTCGCGCGAGAATATTGTGGCATTTTATTCAAAATTCATGCGTCTCTGTGACTGGCATGCTAACGGAAAGGGTGCCAAGTCTTATCGTGTACAAAAAAATATAGAAGCGCATCGTAAAGATCGGTCGGCAGCAGTGCTTGCCAGCACACCGGATTCGCCTGAAAATGTTTGTCGGCAAATCGCGCAGCTTGTGCGTCAATTGCTCGACGAAAAGAAAGTCGAAAATGCCAATCAAATTGCATTCCTCTTTCCTTCGCTGAAAAGCGCGCAAGTGCAGCGCATGAAAGATGCGTTGGAGAAAGAAGGGCTGCGTGTCTATGCGCCTCGTGCCGGAAGGTTTCTGGAAGTGGAAGAAGCTGTCGCGCTAGTCGGACTTTACCAGCAGGTCTTTGGCAAGCCTGCGCGCGGTGACTTTGGAGGTCGCGACTATCATGATTTTCATCGCTGGCTCGAAGGCGCTTACGACCGGGCAAAAGAACTGTTGGGCGACGACAAGCAACTTAAGCAATACATCAAAGATCGCCGCGCCGAGATCGCTGCGGCCATCGCAGACTATAATACTCTTTTGAACGTCGCAGCCAAACATCGCTGGGATCCTGCCGCGCCATTCGATTTCGAAAAGATGCGCAGGCCGCTCTATGGCGCGCCTCAACTTTCCGAACGTGCGAAGCGATCGTTGGCAAGCAATTACTTTGCACAAATCATCAAGAAACGCATAGCAGAAGGCAATCCCTTTTCACTGGCCTATATTCTCAAGCGTGCCACGTCGCTAGATTGGAACGTATTGGATTTGTTCTACCGGCTTTGTGGATTCGATTATTTCAAGAAGATGTTCGATGCCGCTGAAAGCGGGGAGGACGAAGGCCCGATCTGCAATCTCGCATTGATTTCGCAGTACCTCGCGCGGTACACCGATCAAAACGGCTCCGTCATCACGGCAGAAGCGCTGCAAAACGAGTTTTTCAGCAGGCGTTTTTTCAGCTCATATCTTTACGTGCTCTTTCGCCGCGGCGAATCCGAATATGAAGACGCGAATGATCCGTTCCCCAAAGGCCGCGTTCCCTTTCTTACCATTCATCAAGCAAAAGGCCTGGAATTTCCGGTGGTCGTACTGGGGAATCCGCGCAAGAAAGACGATAAACCGCAAATCATTGAGACGCTGGTGCAGCCCCTGCTTGATCGCGAAAGCGAACCATTGGATCGCATGGCCAAGTTTGACGTTATGCGCATGTTTTACGTGGCGCTCTCGCGTGCGCAGAATTTATTGGTGATTGCGCATTTCAAGGGGAAAGGTCAGAGCCTGAACGAACCGTTCAAAAAGCTGCTGGATGTGGATTTTTCTCGCATACCCGATTTCGACCTCAATGTGTTACCCGAGGCCAATGCGAAACCAGACGAGCTTCCCAAGAATTATTCATACACCGGGGATTTTTTGCTTTATCAGAAATGCTCGCGGCAATACATGATTTTTCGCAAATACGGTTTCGTGCCCTCGCGCTCACAAACCATGATGTTCGGCAGCTTGGTGCATCAAACATTGGACGATCTGCATCAATATCTCATCTCTTTGCGGAGTCAAAAGCATGAATCTCAACAATGACGATATCGAAAGCCGCATTCGAGAATACTTCGAGCAGAATTATGAAATGCTGCGCCTGGAAGGCGGGCATGCGCTTGCGCCCGAATTCAAAACTGCCGCGCTCGACCAGGTTTTGCTGTATTGGCGGCGGCTCCGCGAGGTGGCGGAAAAAGTCACGGATACGGAAGTGTTGCTGAATTTGCCCAAGCTAAACACGCCCAAAGGCCGGGAGTTTGGCATTGAAGGCGTTGTTGATATCGTGCGGCAAAATGATCGCACGGTAATGTACGACATCAAAACGCATGAGGCAGACGAGGTGCGGCGTAATCTGACGGATTATGAAAAGCAACTGAACGTGTATGCGTTTATCTGGCAGAAGCTGCGCCAGCAACAGCTTGATGAAACCGCAGTGATTTCCACGGCCTTCCCGGAGAGCATTAAAACAGCATTGCGCAACGGCGACGATAAGGTTCTAGCACAAGAACTGGAAAAATGGGAACCGCTGATCGCTATTCCGTTTAATGCCGATCACATCGATGACACCATTCGCGAGTTTGGTGAAACCGTTGATGCGATTGAAAGCGGCGAATTTGCGCCGCCGTCACTGCAGAAACTCCGTGGCAAGCCGCACGGCATGAAAGTCATTTTTGCCGTGCAGGTTTGCCGGAATTGCGATGCGCGTTTTTCTTGCTCGGCGTATCGCGCGTATGCCCAAAGCAGTCGCGGCAACCAGGAAAGCAGTTTTCGCCAGTATTTTATGAATGATTTTGGTAGTGAAGAAGAACGTGAAGAACGCGTGCGAGCAGGGCTGGACACTCTGCCTGCGTTTGAAGAATAGCGAAGGAAGATAGCGAAGTCAGGCTTGGACTTCACTGCATTTGAACGATACTCGAAGCCATCGAGTCCAAGCCTGACTTCCCCGCCTCTACATCACGAACTTGCAACATGAGAAGGATTCTCAATGCCGATTAAAAAACTCCGTCCCAGCTTTGCGTTCACCGAGGACCGGCTTGCGCAATTGAAAGCCATCGTGCCTGAAGCATTTGCCGACGGCAAGATCAACTGGGAAGCACTGAAACAAGCGCTCGGTGAATTTTTGGAAGATGAAAGCCCAGAAGCCGAGCATTTTGGCCTGTTCTGGCCCGGCAAACGCGAAGCGCGGCGCTTGGCAACCTTGCCCAGCAAAGGCACGCTCGTGCCTGCTGCCGGAGAAGGCGTTGACGAGGACAAGACCCGCAACATTTTCATCGAAGGCGAAAATCTGGAAGTGCTGAAACTCCTGCAAAAGAGCTACGCCGGCCGGATCAAGATGATCTACATCGATCCGCCTTACAACACGGGAAACGACTTCGTTTACAAGGACGATTTCAAGGAGCCGCTGGAAGAATACCTAAAAAGAACCGGACAGGCGGATGAAAATGGCAAACTGTTGACGACGAATACCAAAGCGAGTGGCCGTTTTCATTCGAATTGGCTGAATTTGATTTATCCGAGACTGCTTTTGGCCAGAAGTCTCTTGAGTGAGAATGGAGTAATTTTTACTTCAATTGATGACAACGAACTCCATAATCTCCGACAAATGATGGATGAGATTTTAGGCGAAGGTAATTTTCTTGCTTGTCTTGCCCGACGTGTAAAGTCTGGTGGTGGAAGTGCAGCACACCATTTTGCTGTTGAGCATGATTACGTGGTTGTCTATGCTAAGAATAAAGAAAGCACTGGGCCTCTCTTTATTCCACACGACCCGGAATATGCGAAAAGATACTCAGAAGAAGATCATCTTGGAAGGTACTTCTGGGACACGATGGTGCGTTCTTACACTCAAACTAAGCCGTATAAAATCGAGGCGCCCGACGGAACGATACTGCAAGGCAAATTGTTTAGAAGCGAGAATCGGTTCAAAGATGATTTGAAGTCAGGAGAAGTACGCTTTTTGAAAAAGGACGACGGAACGTGGTCGGTACAGTTTAAACAAAGAATGGCTGACGGAAGAAAAATTCGCTCTTTGCTGCATGAGAATGAATTCCGATCGTCGCACGACGAAATCGACGAGCTTGGTTTAGGCGACACTTTTCAATTTCCTAAACCAGTTTATTTGTTACGCCAACTAATTCAAGCGTCTAGTGAGTCAAATGACATAGTCATAGACTTTTTTGCTGGCTCCTGCACCACCGCCCAAGCTATTTTAGACCTCAATCGCGAAGACGGTGGCAATCGCCGCTTCATCATGGTTCAACTTCCCGAGCCAACGCCTGAGGACTCGCCTGCTCGAAAAGCTGGCTATAATACTATCGCCGAAATCGGCAAAGAACGCATCCGGCGCGTGACCGCCAAAATGAGAAAGGAGAGCAACGGCAAATCTTCATCTAAACGCGAAACGCCTGAAGACCTGGGTTTCAAAGTCTTCAAGCTCGCGTGTTCCAACTTCAGAGCCTGGCAAGATTATAACGGCGAAAACATTCAAGAACTCGAAATGTTGTTTGATCAAGCCGAAACCCCATTGGTCAAAGGTTGGAAAGAAGATGATTTGTTGACAGAAATCATGCTGCAACAAGGCTTCCCGCTCGACAGTAAGATCACGCGACAAACCGGTTTCAAATCGAACAAAGTGAAGTTGATCGAATCCGAAGCCTGCGCGCATCGCTTGTTCGTGTGCCTTGATCCCAAAATCAAAGAGGACGCCATCAAACATTTGGAACTTCGCATCGAGGATATTTTCGTTTGCCTCGACAGCGCGCTAACGGATCAAGCCAGGATGCGGCTGGCAGACGTGTGCCGGTTGAATATTACTTGATCTCTCCGCCCAGTGGCGTGCAGGTGTGGCTTAAAATTTACTTAACTCGAGAACTGCTTTTCCAATTCTTCAAGAAATTTGGAGACTTTGACGATGCGGACACCTTGGTAGGTTTTATGCGGGAAGTGTTTCGTGTTCTTTGTCACGAGATATTCTGCTTGACCGGTTACGGCAGTCTCGAGAAACTTGTCATCATCCACGTCTTTGCAAGCTTGCAAAGTTCCTGGAATGGCAACACGGATGCCTGAAACACGCAATTCCGCAAGCAGATCGCTGACCTTCTGCGGATCAATCTCCGGCAGATGATGCAGAACGTAGGCATATTCATTCATGATTTCATCAGAAATCAAAAAATCGAATTGGCCTTTAAGCCATCGGAGAATGAGCTTTGCCGGCGCGCCCGAGTCATTGAGTAGGCCGGAAACAAGCAGATTGGTGTCGATGACGGCACGGATCATTTTTCCACGCTTTTTTGCTGCCGGTATTCCTTGATCAGCCGATCGATCTCTTTTTCGGCCACGCCGCCCGCCGCCCGCACCTCGGCGCGAATCTCATCAATGAGTCGGGCTAACCGGCGGCGATCTTTTCGAATGGGCTGCAAAAAGAGAAGCCTCAAGGCATCCGAGATGACGGCGTTTTGATCGCCATCATAATGTTCCTGTGCCAGCAACGATAAGCGCGTTGCGAGCTGATCGTCAAGTTTCAAAACGAGCTCCGCCATAATGAACCTCATTTAAGTTGTTCTGAACAGCGCTGCAACAGGCTACTATAGCTGCAAATATATGCGATTTTTTCATTAACTTCAACACATTCCTTTTTGCTCAAGCCCAAACAACGGCTGCCATGTTTAAAACTCTCCAACTCCAATTCGACGCGCATCAAGATCATCAACTCGAAGCGGTGGAAAGCGTCGTCCGCTTGTTCGAAGGCCTGCCGAAACGCGCGCCGGAATTCAGTCTCGGCGGCGAGATTGTGGCCAACTTGCCGCTGCATGAAACGCTGCGCGAGTCATGGCTGCGCGAGAATCTCGCTGCGGTTCAACAAAAAAACGGCATCGAAAACCCGTTCGCCGAGTTGCAAGTCGACGAAGGGATGGTCATCGACTGCGCGGGCAACGAAACCTGGCGCTATCCGAGCTTCACCGTTGAAATGGAAACCGGCACGGGCAAGACCTACGTGTATTTGCGCACGATTCACGAATTGCGGCAACGTTACGGCTTCAGCAAGTTCGTCATCGTCGTGCCCAGCGTCGCGATTTACGAGGGCGTGGTCAAGAGTTTTGAAATTACGCGCAGTCACTTTCGCAGTCTGTACGGAAATGAAACCGTTCACCTGCTCAAATACGACGGCAGCAAATTGAGCCAATTGCGCTCATTTGCGAGCGACACGTTCACGGAAATCATGGTGATCACGCTGGACGCATTCAACAAGGCGTCGAATGTCATTTACAAATATTCCGAGAAACTTCCAGGCGAGCGCAAGCCGTACCAGTTCATCCAAGAGACACGGCCAATTCTGATTCTCGATGAGCCGCAAAACATGGAGAGCGACACGGCAAAAACGGCGCTGCGCTCGTTGCATCCTTTGATTGCGATGCGTTACAGCGCCACGCCGCGTACCGATCCAAACCTGGTTTACCGGCTGACGCCTTTTGAAGCGTTTCGCCGCAATCTGGTCAAGAAAATCGAAGTCAGCGGCGTGGTAAAAAAAGATGATTTGAATCAGCCGTTCTTGGCGCTCACCAAAATTTCGCGCAACGGGCGCATTACGGCAAGAGTCAGAACATATGCCGATGAAAAGGGACAGACGCGTGAAGCAGAACTTGTTTTGCGACAGTACGATGATTTGTACAAGATCACCCGCCGGGACGAGTTTAAAGATCGCTACTGTGTCGTGGAGATCAATGCCGCTGAAGAGTTTCTTCTGTTTGAGAACGGCATTACGCTCAGACTGAACGACACCCTCGGGCCCTCGCGGCCTGAGATTTTCCGATTGCAGATCGAGGAAACAATCAGAACTCACATGGAGCGGCAGGAAGAATTGCGCGACCGCGATGTAAAAGTTCTCTCGCTGTTCTTCATTGATCGCGTGGCGAATTATACCGACGAGAACGGCATCATCAAGCAGCTTTTTGACCGCGCATTCGACAAGCTCAAAAAGCAATATCCGTACTTCAAAAATTACCGGCCGGAACAAGTGCGCGAAGCTTATTTTGCCAAAAAATGAGATTCGGTCGGGGCGAAGAGAAGGCTATTGACATCGAGAATTTGGAAAGAGCGCCAGCAGCGCAGCGCGAAGCGGCGCAAAGAGCTTTCGAGTTGATCATGAAAAAGAAAGAACGCTTGCTTTCCTTTGATGAACCCGTGAGCTTTATCTTCGCGCATTCGGCGCTCAAGGAAGGCTGGGATAATCCCAACGTTTTTCAGATTTGCACGCTCAATCAAGCGGTGTCTGGAATCAGACGTCGGCAGGAGATCGGACGCGGCTTGCGGTTGTGCGTCAATCAACAAGGCCTGCGGCTGTTTGATGAAGAAGTCAATACCTTGACCGTCATTGCCAATGAGAGCTACGCCTCGTATGCCGCCAATCTGCAGCAGGAGTACGTGAAGGACAACATGGCCGCGCCACCGCCGCCTTCGGAAGCACGCAAGAAGAACGCGACGCGCAACGACAAAATCTTTCATGGCAGCAAGGAGTTCAAAGATTTTTGGGAAAGACTGTCACAAAAAGTCTCTTATCGCGTGCACGTCAACACGCCGGAACTGATTCGGGCTTGTGTTGAAAGATTGAATGCGCAGACGATCCCAGAACCGGTGCTCGTGGTCGAGCGGGGAAAATTTGTCGTCAAACGTTACATCCTGCGCTTGCAATCCGTGCGGGGAAATATCGCAATGATCGAGCTTGAAATCGCTGATTCCGAAGGCACAATCAACAAGGATTCCCGTCCCATCCTCAAAAAGAATAATTTGGCGCGAGTTTTTGGCGATGACCGGTTGCGCCATTTTCAAGTGCTGGAGATTCAGAACGGCAAGCGTGAAGCAAAGGTGATTTTCTCGAATAATGTGGAGTTGGGCGTTCACGCCACGTTGACCTTTGAGAGCGAGGCCGGGCAGGTGATTTCAGAAAGAACCTCAAAGCCGGTGGTTGCGACATATCCGGTGTTCAATTTGCTGGATCGCGCCAGCCGTGAACTCGGTCTGACACGGCCAACGTTGAACGCCATCTTCAAAGGATTGCATGACGAACACAAGAAGATGCTCTTGCGCAATCCCGAAGGGTTCGCCGGCATTTTCATTCAGCAAATCAGGGAGGCGTTGGCGGATCACATTGTGGAACGCATTGAGTTCATCGTGGAAGACGGGAGAATTGAGCGCAATTTGGAGAAGCTCTTTCCGCTCAAAAAGGCTTTTGCGCAGAGAGAACTGGAGGAAGCCGACGAGCGCACGCTGTATTATTTGCTGCAAGCCGACTCGGAGGCGGGGCGAAAGTTCGTGGTGCAAGCCGATTCTGAGGTGGAACGCGTGTTTGTAAAGCGGATTGTCAGGCCGGATGACAAGGTTGTATTCTATTTTAAATTTCCGGCTGCCTTTGAAATCAAAATGCCCAAAGTGGTCGGCAACTACAATCCGGACTGGGGCATCGTTCGTTTCGATGGCGACCGGCGCTGCATTCTCCAACTCATCCGCGAGACCAAATACAAGCACGAAGATGAGCTGCGCTTCCCGCACGAGCAGCGCAAAATCAAGTGCGCACGCAGACACTTCAAATCCATGGGCATCGACTATCGTCCCATCTTTCGGGAATTTGCCGAATGGTGGCGTTCTGAGAATGAGATCGCGACACAGGGATTGTTTGATATTGATAAGGTTGAAAAGGATCAACGTCAACCACAAACTAAAGCCGAGGCGCTGGGCAAGGTATCGAAAGGCGCAGCATGAGAACTGCCCTGTTCGGAAAATTGTTTGTATTAAACGGCTTTGGCAAGCCATTCAGCCGCCAGGGCGTTCATAAAGTACCACGCCTTTCTCGACAATGTCCCGATAGAAAGTGTCGCCCAGGCACAAGCGCTCAGCCACCTGTTGCGGCGAGCGCACGAGAATATCCATCGGAAATTGGTGTGATATACTCAAGGCGACTTCAACTTCAGGATCACCGCCATGATGGCCATCTTCAAGAATGACGAGCAAATCGACGTCGCTATGGCGATGTGATTCGCCACGCGCATACGAACCGAACAGGACAATTTTGAGCGGGTCAAACTTTTGCGCAATCTGCTGGGCAACGGAATGAATTTGTTCTGGCGTGATCATGGTCAGCTCGAGGTTTTGGAGTCCCGCCCCAGGACACAAGCGATGCGAACGGCGCACGGGAACGGTCAATGACTTGCCAGGTTCTCATTGTCTCATGAATCGCTCCCGTTTGGGCGGCGAGCGCGAACCGGAACACCGTAACAGCATTGAATGGACGGCAGAATATAGACAATACCTTTTCAATCATCAATCGAATTTTGTGAACGCCATGTCCCAAACTCCCCACGCCTGATTTGCCACGCCTCCAGATCAGCGACGCACTGCGGCCGGGGGCGCTGTCCGCATGGAAAACAGGCTGCCGGACCAATTGCCATGCTTGCCCGCGCGGTGCTGCCGGCGGAATCCGTGGTCAAATCGCCTGTCACACCGCTGTAATATTTTGCAATATCCTGCAAAAGCCCGCTTGACAGAAATGCTTATCTTTGCTATTTTCCGCCCAGTTTTGCTGACCTACCTCGGATTACGATTCGCGCCCCGGGCGCCGGTGGAGTTGAAAAAAGTATCATGAAGCAAGCTTGTCTCATTTCCCGCCATTGACCGATTGCTCAGCGTTGCATGTGGATATGATTTTCCCCTCGCCTCAATCTCGCTTACCCCTGCAGTTACTCGCCAATATTTCCGGTAGCGGCCGGTTTGCGCTGCTGCCGGAATTCTTCATGAACCCGCAGTGGCAGGTGGGCGCACAGGCGCTGACCGCCGGATCGTAACCCTCATCGTTGCTTCAGACAGAAGAATCATGAAAGACCTGACCAGAATCGAACAAAAGCAAATGCGCCATCTTTGGCAGGAGCGGCGCGAGCGTTTGCAGGCTGCGGGTGAGCAGCAGGAAGCGCCCGAGCTGAACGACAACGGCCCCAGCGAGTCGCTGCGCGAAACCTTGATTCACCAAGCCGCGCCGCAGGCCGATCAATTGGTGCTGGTGCAGTCGGTGCAGGCGCCGGCGCTGTCCCACAGCCTGATCGACCGCGGACTGATTCTCGCGCAGATCGAAGTGGTGGAGCCGCTGATTTGCCTCACCAAACTCGATCTCGCAGAAAAGCGAAGCACGATCGACAAAGTCGCGCGTCTCTACCGTGAGCTGGGCTACGCGATCGTGCTCACCTCCGCCAAAACCGGCGAGGGCATCGCCAATTTGCGGGAGCGGTTGGAAAACAGGCATTCGATCATGATCGGCGAGGCCGGTGTGGGCCGGAAATCCCTGCTGGCGCAGCTCGATCCTGGGTACGGCAAGCGAGGCAAGACGGAGGACAGGGTTTTGGAGGCGAGCAATGGCGCTTCGGTGCGATGCCGCCTCAGCAGCTTTGAGCTGGCGCGCGGACTGGAGATCACCACGCTGGAGGAAATCGAGATGGCCTGCTTGTTGGGATTGCAGCCCGATGAGCTGCGCTATTACTACAACGAGTTTCGCGAGTTCAGCGGCGATTGCGCGAACGGAGAGTGTCTGCACTGGCGCGAATCCGGTTGCGCCGTCAAGCAGGCCGTGGCGAACGGCGAAGTCACCAAGTCGCGTTATCAAGCTTATGTTGAAATCCTGCAGTCCTTGGCACCGTGATTTCCCCGGGAAGAATTCCCTTGCGGGAGTGGCGCCATTTCGCTATCTTGCGCCGCGTTTCATGGTGATACCTCCTGGTGTTTGCCGCTAGAACCTCACCGGTCTAGCGGCATTTTTATTTTCGCGTCGCGAACAGGGAAGCCGGTCCAACTCCGGCAGATCGGCAGGGTGGAGGAAAATCGTGCCGATTCATTCTTGCAGCAAAGGAATACACATGCGCAGGACAATGATCAAGGCTTTTGCCGGGCTGGTGCTCGGGCTGGCAGCATGCTCGCCGCCGCCCAAAGCCACCACCGTGCCGGGCGGCGTACCCTCGATAACCGCAGAGGAGTTGCACACCCACCTGAGTTTCCTGGCCTCGGATTCGCTCGCGGGACGCGACACCGGCTCGCCGGGTCTCGAGCGCGCCGCAGCCTACATCGCTGCGGAATTGCAGCGGCTGCGGCTGAAACCGCCGACCGCCAGCGGATCTTTTTTGCAGCCCTTCGCCCTCATCAGCCGGCAGCTCACGCCGGAGACGAAACTGACCGTCACCTCCCCGGCGGGCGAATCCGCGCAGTTCGATTTTCTCGATGATTTCTTTCCTTACCAGAAGGAGTTGCCGGAAACTTCGGAAACCATTACCGGCAAAGTAGCTTTTGTCGGCTACGGCATCGAGGCACCGGAATACAGCTACAACGACTTTGCCGGCATTGACGTGAAGGGCAAAATCGTGCTGGCAATGCGCCACGAGCCGCAAACCCCTGACACCAGCGTGCGGTTCGAGGGCAAAGAGACGACGCGCTACACGTACGTGAATGCCAAGGCGGCCGCCGCCGAGGCTGCAGGCGCGGCCGCGCTTATTCTCGTCAATGCACCCAATGACAGCGGACCGGCATTTCGCGCCGAGTTTCAAGCGTACCTCGAATACCTTGCCGAGCCCAAGATGCGTCTGGCCGATAAGCCGGAAGAGGAAGAGGGCGGTGGCTTCAAGATCATTGTCGCCGACACCAGCCTGGCCACGGCACTGCTGCGCGGCAGCGGCAAGACCCTGGCGCAGTTACAGGCAGAGATCGACCGCACCTACCGGCCACAATCATTCTTGTGCGAGAATGAAGCCACGCTGACGATTTCCGTGGTGCAGCGCAGCCTGCACGCGCCCAATGTCATCGGCTGGCTGGAGGGCAGCGATCCTCATTTGAAACACGAAGCCGTGGCGTACAGCGCGCATCTCGATCATGTGGGCCGCAATGCCAACGGTGAAATTTTCAACGGCGCGGATGATGATGCTTCCGGCAGTTCGGCGCTGTTGGAAATCGCCGAGGCCTTTGCGCAAAACGGCCGGCCGCCGCGGCGCAGCGTGCTGTTCCTCTGGTTTGCCGGCGAGGAGAAGGGCCTGCTCGGTTCGGAGTATTATGCCGATCATCCCGCCATTCCGCTCGCGCAAACGGCGGCCAACCTCAACATGGACATGGTGGGCCGCGTGCGGCCGCCGGGCGACACCAATCCCAAGAACGCCGGGCTGGCGGAGGAGAATACGATCTACGTCGTGGGTGGGCATCAAAACAGTGCCCTGCGGGAGTTGAATGAGGCTTCGGCGCGGCAGGTGGGTTTGGTGTGCGATTATCGCTATGGCGATCCCAGCCATCCCAAGAAGCTCTATTATCGCAGCGATCACTACAATTTCGCGCGCCACGACGTGCCGGTGTTGTTCTTCACCACCGGCGAGCATGAAGACTACCACAAACCGACCGACGACGTCGACAAAATCAATTTCCCGAAACTGCAGCGCGTGGCGCAGATGGCATTTCTCACCGGCTGGCAGGTGGCCAATCAAGCGCAACGCCTGAAGCCGAATCAAGTGCCGGCAAGCCCGTGACCTGGCGCCGTCCTGCCCGCATGCCCGGCCGGTGCACGTTGGTGCCGGCATGAGTGATCTCCCACAATGCAAAAGCATGAACGTACATTGCGTATTCGCCGGCTCATCCTGGCCGCGATTTTCATGGCGCTGGGCCTGGCCGGCGGTTTGGCGTTCTTTGCAGTGCCCGGCCTGGAATTGATGACGGCCACGGTCTTTCTGGCGGGTTTCATGTTGGGCGCAGCCCGCGGTTTTATCGTCGGCGGCATCGCTGAATTTCTCTACACGTTTTTCAACCCGCTGGGTCCCGCCATTCCGCCGCTCATGCTGGCGCAAATCGCCGGCATGGCCGTGAGTGGCTTTGCCGGCGGGTGCCTGGCCCGGCTTTTCCCTGATCGGCTGCCGCCGTTGCCTGCCTTTGCGGTTCTCGGAATTCTGTTGACCCTGCTGTTTGATTTCGCCACCACGCTGGCGTTTGGCTTGAGCATCAATCAAACCTGGGAGGGATTCTTCGCAGCGGTCACTTTTGGCGCGCCGGTTTATTTGACCCATCTGGCGACAAACGGATTGATTTTTAGCCTGCTCGTGCCTATACTCGCACGACATCTGCTCACACTGGCAGTGTTTCAATCGTTTGCCAGGCCGCCGGCTTCGCTTGCTGCGCGCAAGTCAAAGCCGGCAAACTTCACCAACTCCCAAGTCCAACTGTGAATCCTGCTCGCCTGCTGGTGGTGTTATTCCTCGGTGCCCGCGTGTTGTTCGCCCAAATTTCGAACGAGCCTGCTCTCCCTGACACGTTGCCGAAACCCGGCGCGGATAGCGCGGCCGTGGCGGCAACCGCGCCGGCGGAGGCGATTTCCTCTTCCGGCCGCACGGCCCACTGGCGAGCTTTCCACCATTTGAATCGGGCCGCGGTTGCGCGGGCAGACTCCCAAGCGCGTGCCGAAAATTTGTTCGAGGATGTGTGGCAGTTCGGCGCTCGCAGCCTGCCGCTGTTGCCGTTGCGCACGGGCGGCATCGGTCAACCGCGCTATTTTGCCACGGGCATGTTGCCGCCGGCGGCGTTGGATCATTTTGTCGATGAGGTGTGGTGGCGGCCGGGCGTGTACGGCACTGCCGATCTCGCCGGTTTGCCCGAGGCCGCGGTGGATGGCATCACGTTAAATCAACTCGTGCCCGAAACGGGGCGTCAGGCACAGTCCGCTGCATTCCTCCATTTCACCACGGACAGCTTGCGCTATGAAATTCCTTTTTCCCGCGCGGAGTACGTCAAAGGGCCGCTGGGTGGAGATGCGACGCGCGTGCGTTTTGGCCGCGCTTTCAGCCGCCGCCTGAATGGTTTGCTCCATCTCACCATCAACAATGCCGACGGTTTTGTGAACCGCAGCGGCAGTTTGGTGCGCTTGCCTGCTGAGGTGTTCAAGGCCGGTGCCCGCCTCGATTATCGCGTCAGCCAGAATTGGCAGGCGCGCTGTCGCTACTGGCTCGTCCGCGCCGAGGCCGGAGTGGAAGCGCCCTTCTTTCCCGAGGAATGGCAGCGCAGCGGCAACAACCGGCACAAAGAGACGCGGCTCTATCATGCTCTCGAGTTGAATCGCCGCGATCAGCTCGCGCTGCGCGCTTTTCTGTGGGACATTCATGAAGAGTTGAATGCGACTGCCGTCAAGATTCGCCACCGTCTGCGCGAAGCCGGCCTCGAAACGAGCTGGCAACGGCAGGGAGAATCCCTTGCCGCGATTTTCACCGGGCGCCTGAGTCATGAGAAACTGGAAAGTCCGACGATTGACTATCGCGGTCGCCTCAATGCCGCCGCCGGTTTGAAGCTGGTGGCGCAACTCCACGGGAGGCTCGCGCTGCAAACGGTGGCGCACGCCGGCTACAAGCCGGATTGGCCCACGGGCTACACGCTGGCGGCTGCGGGAATCTATCGTCTGACGTCTTCATGGTTTGCGTGGCTGGGCGTGGAGCAACGCCGCATTCCACCGGCGCCGGGGGAGCGCAGCAACAGTCTGCGTCTGCTGGCGCGGCCGGCAAAGCTCGAGGCGGTCACTCTGCAACAGGCGCTGGCCGGCATTGCCTTTGAAAGGCGCTCGTTCGCCGCGCGGCTGGTCTTCGGCAGCGGCTGGTGGCATGAGGGTTTTGTATGGAGCTTGCAGTGCGCGGACACCACGGCTGCGCTGCGCAACGATACCGCCGTCGCCGAAACGCCGGCGCTGCAAGCGCAACTGCGCTGGCGGCCTTTGGCTCACCTCGCGGTGGGTCTCCATGCGGCGCATGCGCCGCAAGAAGTGCCGCAGCAATTTTGGTTCTGGCATCAACCGCGCACCTACGTGCATGCCTACGTGGCTTCGCCCTGGATCCTGTTCGATCACGATCTCGAATTGACGCCGCGCTTTGCCGCGCGAGTGATCGGCGCGCGCTTCTCGCCGGATTTCTCCGAGGCCTTGGGCAGCGTGAGTTTCGCACACCTGGCCACGGCGCGAGTGATCGATTTTCAATTGCAGTTGCGCCATGGCGCCGGCGCGGTGTTTTTGTCATGGGAAAATCTGTTAGATCGGCGCTGGCAATGGCGGGCGGGAGTGCAAGATCCCGGTCGGGCTTTTCGTTGGGGATTTTGGTGGAGGTTCTTGAATTGAGGCCGGTTCTGGTACAGCATTTTTCCGGCGAGATACCTGTACGACAATATTAAGTCGAATTCTATTGCACAGACAAATAGCCCCAGGGGACAAAATGTAGAAGCGAAGGGCAACGCCTTGGAAAATGAATAATCATGAGATATCACCAAGCCCCAGGGCGGTGCCACAGCACCAGGTCAGGAATGCCGCCCCTGCAGGGCTATGAGCGATAGAATCTATCGCTTCCCAGGGCGCTGCCCGTGGGCTATTCCATGCGACCCCGTCGGGGTCCAGCTGGCCTTCTAAGCGATGAGAGGGTATGCTTGACGTTGTAGAACCTGGCACTGGGCTCAAATCTTCACAAGGTCCTTGCAAGATGACAATGGTTGTGGATAGAACTTTGGCGTTTGTGAAACATGGGCGCGGTGCCGCCAAATTTTCCCAAAGTCATCTGCCCTCAGAACGATAATGCGATCATTCCTTCTTGTCACACTTCTTCTGCCGGTTGTCACATTGCTGGGCTGCGCGGCCGAGCCGCCCAAGGATATCACTGATCCCGGCCAGCTCACCTATTTGGGATTCGTGCATCGCGAAGTCAATTGCAGCCGCTGTCACGGCCCAGAGGGAACCGGTGGCATGTTCGGCCCGAAGATCCATGAAGTCATGCGCCGCAAGAGCCGCGCTTACGTGCGCGACGTTATTCTGCACGGCAAAGGGGAGGAGGATGACGCCATGCCCGGCTTTGCGGAGCAGTTGACGCCGGAGCAGGTCGAACAGGTAATCGATTTCCTCGCGACGTGGGTGGACAGCCTGCCGCGGCCGGCGGGCGCGGATTCCGGAAACGCCGCGCCATCTGCGCATTGAATGCGCCTCAGGCCTCGGCCCGCAACACCTCGAGCGGGGGACGATCCACAATCCCGCGGCTGTTCAACATTCCCAACAAAATCGTCAAGCCGATGACTCCCAGCGCGATCATGGTGCTGGGCAGCACCGCCGGCGAAAAGGCGGTCTCAAAAACAAAGCGCGCCAGCGCCCACGTGCCGGCAAATGCCAGCAGCATACCGGTGAGCGCGGCGAGTCCGCCGAGGAAAAAATACTCGATGGTCATGATTTTGATCACCTGGCGGCGCTGCGCGCCGAGCGTGCGCAACAGCACGCTTTCCTGAATGCGTTGATAGCGGCTGGTGATCACCGCGCCTGCCAGCACCACCAGGCCGGTGAACACGCTGAAGAATGCCATGAATCGAATGACGAACGCGACCTTGCTCAAAATCGTTTCCGCGGTGGTCAGAATCAAAGCCAGGTCGATGGCGGAAACATTGGGGAATTTCTGCACCACGGCGCGTTGCACCTGCGCGGAAAGTTCGGCATTGCCCGCGCGCGTCACCAGCACTTGAAACTGCGGCGCGCCCTCCAGCACGCCGCCGGGAAAGAGCACGAAAAAGCTCGGCATCATGCGCTGCCAATTCACCCGGCGCAGACTGCCCACTCGCGTCGGCAACAGCACACCCTGCACGTCGAACACCAGCTCATCCCCGAGTTTCACTTTCAAATCTTTCGCGATGTCTTCTTCGAGCGAAACCAGGATGGTTTCCTCCGGCTGCGTGCGGCGGCGCTGCATTTCGCCGGCCAGCAGGGTCTCGTTATCGTTGAGGCTGTCGCGATAGGAGGAACGGTATTCCCGGCGCAAAACCCATTCGGGAATGCCGGCAGTGGAATCACGCTGCAGCACGCGCGTGGTCGTGCCGTTGATGCTTTCCAAACGCATCGTCACGATCGGCACCTGCTGCATGACCGGCAGATTGAAAGAGCGAACCAAGTCCGCCACCTCTGCGGCTTGATCCGGCTGCACGTCGAACAGCACCAGATCGGGTTGTTGATCGGCGCCGGTCAGCTCGACCTGACGGAGCAGCGTTTCACGCGTCAAGTACAGCGTCGTGATGAGAAACGTGCCGAAGCCGAGCGCGAGCAACATCATCAGAGTTTGGTTGTTGGGGCGGTAGAGGTTGGCCAGTCCCTGCCGCCACACGAAACTCCAGTGGCTCGGAAAGTATTTGCGCACGGCGCGGGTCAGCAATCTCGCCACGCCCGCGAGCAGGCCGAAGGCAACGCCCACAGCCGCGGTGAAGAGCAATCCCTGCACGGCATTTTCCATTTGCCGCATGGCAAAGGCGGTGATGGCGAGCACGATGGCGACATAGAGCAGCCAGCGCAGCTTGTCGCGGCCGGGATGGGGTTGCGCCTCAAAAGCGGAGCGCAGGCTCAGTAGGGGGGAGATGTTGCGGATGGACAGCAGCGGCAGCAGCGCGAACAGCGAGGACAAGCCCAAGCCGGTAATCATGCCGTCCGCGAGAGCGCTCCACGAGACCTTCATCTCGAGTTGCACCGGCAGGAAATCGCCCAGCACACGCGGCAGCAGAGTTTGCAAATAAACGCCGAGCGCCGCGCCGAGCGCCGCACCCAGCAGTGCAATCATCAGCGTTTGCACCAGAAAGATGCCGAAGGTTTGCCGGATTTTCGCGCCCAAACAGCGCAACACGGCGATGGCATCGAGCTTCTGTTTGATGTAGACATGAATGGCACTCGCCACGCCAATGCCGCCCAGCAGCAGCGCCATGAAGCCGACGAGATTGAGAAAGCGCGTTAGGTTTTGCAATGCCCGGCCCAGTTCCCGCGTGCGGCTCGCCACGGTTTCGTTGTTGAGGCGATGCTTGGTCAGTTGCGGCTTGAGGTCGCGCACCAGCCGGTCCGCGTCGACTTTGGGGTCGAGTTGGAATTGCACGCTGTGGGTAATCTGGCTGCCGCGCTGCACCAATTGCGTTGCCTCCAGGAATCTCATCGGAATAAAAACGCGCGGGCCGAAAAAGGCGTTGGCCGCAGATTCGCCCGGAATCCGCAGCAAGCGGCCGGCGATGCGAAACGTGAGATTGCCGATTTTGATGGAATCGCCCACCGCGGCCTCGTATTGCAGCAACAGGGCTTCCTCCACCAGGGCATTCTGGCCGTCACGAAAGGTGACCGCAGCCGCAGGCGGATCGGTTTCGAATTTGCCATAAAACGGGAAATCGCCGGCGACGGCTTTGACGCGCGCCAGCCGCGTGCCGGCCTGTTTGGGAAAATAGACCATGGAAGAGAAGCGCACTTCGCGCGCCTGCTTGCCGCCGAGGGAATCAAACAGCGCTTCCATCTCCGGAGCGAACGGCTGGCGTCCGGAAATCACCAAATCCGCGCCGAGCAGAACCTTGGCCTGCGCCTGCATCGCCGCAGCGAGATTCTGGCGCAACGAGCTGATCGCCACCAGCGCCGCAATGCCCAACGTGATGGAGGAAACAAACAACAGCAGGCGGCGGCGATGGGTGCGGCTGTCACGCCAGGCCATGCGCCAAATCCAACCTGCGGAAGGAGCGCGCCGCAAGTTCCCGTTTTGTGCCGGCACGGCAGCCACCGAGTCCGGCGGAGAGGACTTGCTACTCTCTTGCATCTGCGCCTGCCTTTGCCTTATATTCGCCGTCAGTCCGTTCGTCCGAAATCACGGCGCCCCCACGCAAGCGCAGAATGCGTTGCGTGCGGCGCGCGAGATCGAGATTGTGAGTCACCAACACCAGCGTCGTGCCGGCTTCCTGGTTCAAATCAAAAAGCAGTGAGATGACGCGATCGCTGGTATCGGCATCGAGATTGCCGGTGGGTTCATCGGCAAAGAGAATTTTGGGGCGATTGATGAACGCGCGCGCCAGGGCCACGCGCTGCTGTTCGCCGCCGGAGAGTTGCGCGGGATAGTGATTCATCCGGTCGGCCAGGCCCACGCGTTCGAGCCAATCGGCGGCTGCCGGCCGCACATTGGTTTCGCCGCGCAGCTCGAGCGGCACCATCACATTCTCCAGCGCGGTGAGCGTGGGCAGCAGTCGAAAGCTTTGAAACACGAAGCCGATGAAGTCACGCCGTACGCGCGCGCGTTCGTCTTCATCGAGGCCGTCGATCTGAATGCCGTTCAACGTCACGCTGCCGGTGCTGGGACGATCCAAGCCGGCGCACAAGCCCAACAGGGTGGTTTTGCCGCTGCCCGAGGGCCCGACGATCGCGCAAGTCGCGCGTTCCGCCAGCGCGAACGAAACCTGCTGCAAGACGGTCAGCGTGCGCTGGCCGCTTTGAAAGGACTTGCTGAGCTTTTCCACATGCAACATCGGATTCAAATCCATAACTATCTCTTGATTGATTCGATTCTCAGAATTGTGCCGACAATGTACGAAACCGGAGAACACATGCGCCAACGTTTTCACGTGTGGGAAATTCTTTTTCTCTTGAGCCTGCTCATGATCACCACGCCGGTCCGGAGCTCGCCGCCGGGGCAAACCGCCGGTGCGCCGCGGACCATTCTCTTTCTCGGCAACAGCCTGGCGGCCGGCTTTGGGCTTGATCCCGAATTGGCCTTCCCGGCGTTGATTCAACAGAAGATCGATTCGCTGGGCTGGAATTTCAACGTCGTCAACGCCGGCTTGAGCGGCGAAACGTCCTCGGGCGGATTGCGACGCATCGACTGGCTGCTGCAGCGCGACGTCGACGTTCTGTTTCTCGAATTGGGCGCCAACGACGGATTGCGCGGCATTCCGCTCGAGCTCACCAAACAGAATTTGCAGGCGATCATCGCTCGCGTGCGGGCAAAAAATCCAGCGGTGAAAATCGTGATTGCCGGCATGATGGTGCCGCCCAATCTGGGCGCGGAATACACGCGCGCGTTTCGCGCGATTTTTCCGGATTTGGCCAAACGCAACCAGGCCGCCCTCGTGCCGTTTCTGCTGGAAGGCGTGGGCGGCGTGCCGGAGTTGAATCTGCCCGACGGCATTCATCCCACTGCTGCCGGCCATCGCATTGTGGCGCAAAACGTTTGGAAGGTGTTGCGGCCGGTGTTGCAGCCGTTACCTGCAAACCGAAAATAACTGTTCAATCGGAGGGCGCATGGGGCAAGAGGCCAAATGTCAGGTCAGCTTTGGCGGCCAAATTTCCGAAGGCCGCGCCTATCTCGAAGCAGCCGCGCTCTTGTTTCGCGGTGAATTTCGCCTGCAGATTCCCTTTGACCAGATCACTGCATTAACGGCAGCGGACGGGGAGCTGGCCGTCACGTCTGCGGCAGGCGTTGCGCGCTTCCAGCTCGGGCCACTGGCGGACAAGTGGCGGGAGAAAATTCTCAATCCCAAAAGCCTGCTGGACAAGTTGGGAATCAAGGCGGATTGTGAAGTCGCGGCGCTCAATCTTGCAGACGATGACTTTTTGCGGCAATTGCGCGAACGGGTGGGCGCGTTCAGCACCGTCAAACCGCCCAAGGTCTGCGACGTGATTCTGCTCGGCGTGAGTGACAAAGCGGCGTTGCGCCGGCTGGCGCAGCTTCAGAAACATCTCGGCAAAAGCGGCGCGTTGTGGGTTATCTTTCGCAAAGGGCAATCCCATTGCAACGAGAGTGACGTGCGCGCCGCCGGCAAGCAGGCCGGTCTGGTCGACGTCAAAGTCGTGAGCTTCTCGGCCACGCATTCCGGCCTCAAGCTGGTGACTCCCAAGGCCAGGCGTTGATCCTGGCCTTGCTTTTTCCGGCGGAATTGTTCATTTTGCAGCGACTTCTTCCGCCGGCCGCACGCCGGCCATGCCTCAATACTTTCTCGTGAGACTGGGAATGATCAAACCTGCGCGGCTTTTTGTTATTCCCTTCACCGTATGCCTCATGGTCAGCACCGGCGCCGCCAGTAATGACGGCCTGCCCAATCAGCTTCAACAATCTCCCCAAACAATCCCCAACGATTCCGCACACCACGTTACTGGCGCGAAGACTGATCCCGGCAGGCCGCGCACGGCTTTGTTTCATGAGAATCAGAAATCCGTGCGCGACCTGCAGCAGGGCCGCATGAGTTGGGGCTGGCTGGCGGCGGGATTGTATGTGTTGAGCGGCCTGCTCTTTGGCGGTTTGAGCGGCTACCGCGCGCTGAGCAAGGGCCTGGCACCCATGCCGTATTTCTTGCTCGGATTCTTTTTGAGCATTCTGGGATACCTTTTCGTTTTGACACGTCCGGCCGCCCTCGCCTCGCAAGTTCCGCCGGGGCTGGTGAAAGTGCCGGCGACGTACGCGCCGGTTCCGTGCGGCCGTTGCGGCCATCCCAATCATCCCGCGGCGAAACAGTGCGCCGGCTGCGGAGGAGGCTTACAGCCGTTGGTGCAATCGGACCTCGATCGTTTGGCCTGAACGCATACCAACCGCTGTGCTGATATTCAGAGAAAGACTGCTTTCCCACATCATGCAGTGCACATCAAATTCAACTATGGAGGACTATCATGGACAATCTGTCGGGCGGCACTTACGGCATGCCCTCAGCCTCGAATCCCATGCTGCACATGACGGTGTCGAAGATGACCGGCGACATGCGCTTTGTCGGCGTGTTCAGCATCATCTACGGCGCGCTCACTTGTCTGGGAATCATCACCGCCGTGGTGGGAATTCCGCTGATCATTGCCGGCCTCCGGCTGCGCGAAGCGGCTGATTCCTTCACCGCATATCTCGCCACCAACGATGGCGTGGCGCTGCAACAGGGCTTCGAGCGGCAGGCGAAGTACTTTTTCATTCAGAAAGTCTTTTTGATCATCGCGCTGGTGCTGGTCGGGCTCTACATTTTGTTCGTCCTTTTCTTCCTGGGTTCGATGTTTCAATCAGGGTCCCGGCTGTAGCGGGAATACTTCCGTCTTCGGCGCGGTTTATTGCTATTGCGCAGTTCTTCTCCGGTTCGTGTCGATTGATTGAGGTCTCATGTCAGCTCAGCAGAAGCAGCCCGTCTTGTTCTCCCGCCTGCGGCAGGCCATTTTGGCAATCCTGCATTCCGGCAGCGGCATGCAGGAACGGCCCCGGCTCAAGCAACACAATGAAAGCAGCATTCCCGGGCTTTTTGTCGTCGGTGATTTGGCCGGCGCGCCGGTGATCAAGTATGCCATGGCGCAAGGCTATGACGTCATCGAGCACATTGCCGCGCTGCCGCATGCCATCGGCGGGGAGGATGCGAGTTTGTATGATGTGATCGTCATCGGCGCGGGCGCAGCGGGCTTGAATGCCGCGCTGCAGGCGGCGGAACGCGGCATGCGTTACCTGCTGTTGGAGAAAGAACAGATCGCCAACACCATCGAGAATTTTCCGGAGGGCAAGTACGTTTATGCCGAGCCGGACAGCCAGCCGGCCAAGGGCAAGCTCTGGCTCGATGGCGCCACCAAGGAAGACCTGATGCGGCGCTGGCATCAGATCATCGCCGAAAACCATCTGCAGGTTCACACTGGCGAGGGTGTCACTGCCCTCGCCAAGAAGGGCGGCGTTTTTTGGGTGACGACTCCGCAAGCGGTTTATCGCAGCAAGCGAGTGGTGCTCGCCACCGGCCAGCGCGGCAATCCGCGCAAGCTGAACGTGCCGGGCGAGCAGCGCGAGCGCGTCTATCATCGCCTTTATTCGCCGCGCAAGTACAAAGGCGAGAACCTTCTGGTCGTGGGCGGCGGCAACAGCGCGGTGGAGGCGGCGGTCACGCTCAGCGAGCAAAACAAAGTCTATCTTTCCTATCGCCGCGCAGAGTTCGAGCGGGTGTTTCGTGACAATGAACGGCAGCTCAATCAAGCCATCGCCGCGCAGCGCATCGAGCCGATATTTCATTCCAACGTCACCGCATTCGGCGAGCGCGAGGCCACGCTCGCCGTCGCTCATGACGGCCGCCGGGAAACCCGCACGATTCCTTATGATCATGCCTTTGTGCTCATTGGCGCCGAGGTGCCGCGCGAGTTTCTCAAGTCGCTCGGCCTCAAGATGGAAAACGAATGGGAAGGCAGCCTGCTGCGCGCGGCGTTGCTCACGCTTGCCGGATTTCTCGGCCTGGCGATTTTCGGCGCCGGCTTGGGCGGCCACGCGCCGGTGCTGGGCGTAAGCCTGTCCCTGCTGCCGGGCTGGCTCGGCGGCCTGCTGTGGGCGCTCAGTCTCGGCAGTCTGATTTTTTTCGGCGCGCGCGGCGATCGTTTTGCCTGGCTGGGCTTGTCTTTCTTCGTGTGGTACACGGTCTATGGCGTCAAAGTCGGCAAGGGTGAAGAGTTCTGGCCGTTTCACAACTGGGGCTACCAGTTTCTGTCCTTCTTCAATCGGCCGTGGTCTTTCTGGTATACCGTGCTTTACACCGCGCTGATGACGTTCTTCGGCTTGCAAGCATTGCAGCGCTGGGGCCTCGACCGCAAAGACAAATTCCAAATCTGGCGCTACGTCAGTCTGATCAGCTTCCAGTGGATCTTCTTTTTTCTGATTCCGGAATTTTTGTTTCAAATGGCGGTGCAGTATCAGTGGGTGGGGGAGAGGCTGGCGAGTGATCCGGTATTCGCGGAACAGGCCTGGCGCAGCTATGGCTTGGTCTATGCCTGGCCGCTGTTCTTCTACACTTTCTTCTACAGCCCGCATCAGGTGTGGGTGGTGTGGGGCGTATTACTCACTTTCGTCATCATTCCGATCGTCGTGCTGTTTCACGGCAAGCGCTATTGCTCGTGGATCTGCGGCTGCGGCGGCCTGGCGGAGACATTCGGCGACCGCTGGCGCCATCTTGCGCCCAAGGGCAGGACTTCGATCAAGTGGGAATGGATGAACCTCGCGGTGCTGATCTCTGCCGTGGTGATTACCGCCCTGATGCTGTTGCAGGACGTTTACCACGCGCTCACCGGCGCGGCGGAAGTGGGCATCAGCCTCTATCGCATCTACGCTGATGTCTGGCTGGTCGGCATTTTGCCGGTGACGCTGTATCCGTTTCTCGGCGGCAAAATCTGGTGCCGCTACTGGTGCCCGCTGGCCAAGCTCATGCAAATACAATCCGCTCTGTTCAGCAAGCTGAAGATCGGCAAATTCAAGATTGTCGCCAATGACAAGTGCATCGGCTGCTACGAGTGTTCGCGTCATTGCCAGGTGGGAATCGATGTCATGAGCTACGCGCTCAAACAGCAGGTGTTGGACAATGCCACCAGTTCCTGCATCGGCTGCGGCATTTGCGTGACCGTCTGTCCGATGGACACGCTGAGTTTTCGCGAAACCGATGGCCATGCCCATGCGGCGCCCGTGAAACTGACGAACCGGCAGGGACAAGTGGTGGGGTGAGCCGTTCGAGGATTTCGCATCTGCCAGGTTGTTTTGACTTGTCCATGTCAGATTCACCGTGGAGACGCCGAGCTCGCTGAGCGTTCAGTCAATCTCGCCCCGTGAATTCCGCGGCGCTACGGTAATTTTTGAAATGTGACAGTGTCAAGTCAATCGCTGCTGTCATCCTGCAAGGATCCGATGGCTACAACGTTGAATCCACGCCGTCTTTTCAAGAAAGGCTAAATTGACCCCAACGGGGTCGCAGGTAACAGCCCACGAGCAGCGCCCTGGGAACCAATGAAATCTATCGTAGCAAGCCCATGGGGCTCCCGAATGTTTGAATCGACCGATTCCCAGAGCGTTGCCCTTTGCTTTCATATGATACCCTTTTGGGGCTGTTGATCTGTGCGAAAGGAATCGACTTAACGGTGTAGTACTACGAAGAACTGGCCGCAGTCGCGAGCGATTCACAAGCTCCCTGCAAGATGACACGTCAAGGGGGCCAGCCGAATGGATTAGAGTAACGGCCAGCTAGTACAGCACTCTCACCTTGATCGTGACCTCCATCTCTTTCAAATCTTCCACAATCTGCCGGTCCACCAGACGATCGACGTCAGTGACTAGATAACCGATCTCCTCTTCGGTTTTGAGAATCTGCCCTTCGATGTTGATGCCGAAGCGGGCAAACTCCTGGCTGAAAGTCGAAATCACGCCCGGCACGTTCTTGTGAATGTGCAGCACGCGATGGCGCCGGCCCTGCACCGGTAACTGCACCTCGGGGAAATTCACACTGCCGAGGGTGGCGCCGGTGTTCATGTAGGTGATGAGCTTCTCGCTGGTTTTGCTGCCGATGTCCTCCTGCGATTCCAACGTGCTGCCGCCGATGTGCGGCGTGAGAATGACGTTGGGCAAGCCCTGCAATTCAGTTTCGAATCTCTCCTGGTTGGATTGCGGCTCGTGCGGAAAGACATCGACTGCCGCGCCCGCCAAATGGCCCGCGACTAGTGCGTGGCGCAGATCGCTGAGATTCACATTGCGGCCACGGCTGAGATTGAGCAGGAAGCCGCCCGGCTTCATGAGTCGCAGTTGCGCCGCGCCGATCATATTGATGGTGGTTTCATCCTCCGGCACATGCAGCGTCACCACGTCCGCGCGGTGCAGGAGATCGACCAGAGAATGCACCGGTTTGGCATTGCCGATCGGCAGCTTTTCCGCGATGTCGTAGAAAATCACCTCCATGCCCAGCGCCTCCGCCAGGATCGAGACCTGCGAGCCGATGTGGCCGTAGCCGACGATGCCCAGGGTCTTGCCGCGCACTTCAAAGCAACCGGCGCTGCTTTTGTCCCAAACCTGGCTATGCGCCGCTTGATTCTTGGGAAAAACGCGGCGCAACAGCATGATGATCTCGCCGATCACCAATTCCGCAACGCTGCGCGTGTTGCTGTAGGGCGCATTGAAAACCGCCACGCCCTGGCGCCGCGCCTGCACCAGATCCACCTGGTTGGTGCCGATGCAAAAGCAACCGATCGCCCACAATCGCCGCGCGTGCTGCAACACCGCGGCGGTCACTTGTGTTTTCGAACGAATGCCGAGCACGTGCACGGATTCGATTTTGCGGCACAGGGTTTCTTCGTCGAGCGCGCCGGGCAAAGATTCGATTTGATAGGATTCCGCCTCGAAGCGCGCCAGCGCAGCGGGATGAATGTTTTCCAACAGCAACACGCGAATCTTGCTTTTGGGAAAGGAAGTCTTGGGCAGACTCTTCAGCAGATGTTTGACACGAGGCATGGTGTTCATGGGCGTTTCGCAAAATTCCAGGTAGGGCGCCGCCGGGGCGCAGGTTTTCAAATCGCCGCTGCGGCGCGTAACGATTGCAAGCCGGCGTCATCGAGTTGCAACAGCGTGCGCAGGACTTCTTCCGTGTGTTGCCCGAGCAGGGGCGGCGGCAGGCGCACGGCCGAAGGGGTGGCGGAGAATTTCGCCACCGGGCCGAGCAGCCGCAATTCCTCGCCGGCGGGATGCGCAATGCTTCGCACCATCTCGCGGCTGAGGATGTGAGCATCCTGCAAGATTTCGGGAATGGTGTTGATCGGCGAGGCCGGAATGCGTGCGGCCAGCAGCAGATCCAGCCACGCGCTGGTGGATTTCTCACGCAGCCGGCGCTGCAACGCGGCAATCAGATCCTCCCGGTGCCGCACCCGCAGCGCGTTGGTGGCATAGCGCGGCTCTGCCGTGAGCGCGGGCAACTCCAGGCAGCGGCACAACCGGCGAAACTGCTCGTCATTGCCCACCCCGATCGCAAGCTGGCCGTCGGCCGTGGCAAAAGTCTGATAGGGCGCGAGATTGGGATGGGCGTTGCCGCAGCGCTGCGGTGCCTGGCCGGAAACGAGGTAGTTCATCGCCACATTGATCAGCCAGGCGACCTGGCTGTCCAGCAAGGCGATGTCGATGAATTGCCCTTCACCGTTTTTCTCGCGCTGATGCAGCGCCGCGAGAATGGCGGTGGCGGCATACATGCCGGCCATCACATCTGCGATCGCCACGCCGACTTTGACAGGCTCGCCCTCGGCGTCACCGGTGATGCTCATGATCCCGCCTTGCGCCTGCATGATGAAATCATAGCCGGGCCGCGCGGCATAGGGACCGGTTTGTCCATAGCCGGTGATCGCGCAATAGATCAAGCCGGGATTGCGCGTGCGCAGCGCGGCATAGTCCAAACCCCAGCGCGCCAGCTCGCCGGCTTTGAAATTCTCCACCAGAACATCACTTTGAGCGGCGAGTTCGCGAATCAGTTCAACACCGGCCGGGGATTTGAGGTTGATGGTTACACTTTTCTTGTTGCGATTGCAGCTCAGGTAATAGGCCGATTCACCGTGAAACCACGGCGGTCCCCATTGCCGCGTGTCATCGCCAATGCCGGGCCGCTCGACTTTGATGATTTCCGCGCCCATGTCGCCGAGCAACTGCGTGCAGAACGGGCCAGCCAGCACGCGCGAGAGATCGAGCACGCGCACGCCGGTCAAACATCCGGAAGAGGGAGAATTCATCGGGCTTGTTGGTCTGAGACTTTACTTTGGCCGCCGCTCACAGCGCGTGCCGCGCACGCATTACTGCGCTTGCGCCGTTCGGCTGCAAATGGTGCGCAATATATCATGCCGCAGCCAGACGAGCAAGGCCGAAGTTTACCGGCTGCGGAGCTGCACCTGCGCAACGATGGGGTGGCAATTCTGCGCTTGACTTTGTTCCTTTTGGTTGCGACAATCAAACCCTGACCGCTCAACACCATCGTTTGCAAGGAGGAGAATGTCCGGCTCTCATTCACCCGCCCGTTGGAAAATTTGGACGGCATTTGCCGCTGTTTATTTGCTGTGGGGTTCGACCTACCTGGCCATGCGTTTCGCCGTCGCCACGCTGCCGCCGTTTCTCATGGCGGCCACGCGCTTTCTCACCGCCGGCGGCGCGCTTTATCTTTGGGAAAGAATACGAGGGACACCCAAACCCGAGTTGCTCTTGTGGAAAACCACCGCGATCAGCGGCGCCTTGTTGTTGTTCACCGGCAATGGCGGCGTGGTGTGGGCCGTGCAATATGTGCCGAGCGGATTGACTGCCGTGCTGGTGGCAATGGTGCCGCTCTGGATTGTGGTGTTGTTGTGGCTGTGGCAGAAGCGCGGCCAGCCTGATGGCCGGACCATGCTCGGCATCGTCATCGGCATCGCCGGCATTGCCGTGCTGGTGGGCCCCGAGCGTTTGATGGGCAGCGGCGCCGTGGATCCGTTGGGTATGGTGGTGCTGGTGCTGGCCTCGCTTTCCTGGGCGGCGGGATCGTTGTACTCCACGCACAGCCGCATCAAAGCCTCGCCGTTACTGGCCACCGGTATGCAGATGCTCTGCGGCGGCTTCCTGCTGCTGATGCTGGGCTTGCTCGCGGGCGAGTGGCAGCAACTCAACTTCGAACAAGTTTCGCTGCAATCCGCGCTCGCGTTGGCTTATTTGATCGTCTTTGGCTCCTTGATCGGCTTCACCGCCTACCTCTGGCTGTTGCGGGTGACCACGCCCGCGCGCGCCTCGACCTATGCCTTCGTCAATCCCGTCGTTGCGGTGATTTTGGGCTGGGCGATTGGCGGTGAGCCTTTGACCGCTCGCGCGCTGGCGGCGACGTTGATGATTGTCGCTGCGGTTATCGCTATTGTGTTGAACCGGCAACCGGCGCAATTGCCCAGCCCGGAGCGCGGCGCAGTTGTTCCCGAGACAACGGCACGGCCGGCGCCGGCCAAACCGGAACAAGTTTGCCCGGATGCCTGTTGATTTGGGCCAGATCACTGCATGGCGATGCCAGGCGGGCACCGCCGGACAAAGTGAAAGCAGGTGCCGGTGAAATTCGAAAGCCACGGCCGACTCTGCGCATGATGAGTTGGTGCGGGTAACCATCAAACGTTTTCGGCAGCAAGGAGAGGGATATGCCCCATGCTTTTCGGGACATCGAGACCAAGGCGGTGCATGCCGGCGAGCCGGCGCCGCGCATCGAAGGCGCGGTGAGCATGCCGATTTTTCAAACCGCGATGTTCGAGTATGACGGCGAAGAGACCGGCTATCATGATCTGCGCTACATCCGGTTGAACAACACGCCCAACCATCACGCGGTGCAGCAGAAGCTGGCGGCGCTGGAGAATGCCGAAGCGGCGCTGGTCGCGGCCAGCGGCATGGCCGCGATTTCCACCACGCTGCTCACTCTGCTGGCGAGCGGCGATCATCTGCTGGCGCAGAGCAACCTCTATGGCGGCACGCACGATTTCATCACCAAGGATTTGCCGGCGCTCGGCATTGCGTATGACTTCATCAACGGCAACGCTCCCGAAAGTTGGGCGCAGAAGCTGCGCCCCACGACCCGTGTGCTCTATGTGGAGGCCATGTCGAATCCGCTGCTGCAAGTAGCAGACTTGCGCGCGGCCGTGACCTTTGCGAATGCCCACGGCTTGGTCGCGATCATCGACAACACTTTTGCCAGCCCCTACAACTTTCGGCCGGCGGAATGGGGTTTTGATCTTTCACTGCACAGCGGCACAAAATACCTCAACGGCCATTCGGACATCGTCGCGGGCGCGGTGATCGGCCGCGCCGGTTTGGTGGAGAATATTCGCCACAAACTGAATCACCTCGGCGGCGCGCTCGATCCGCATGCCTGCTTCCTGCTGCAGCGCGGCATTGCCACGCTGGCGGTGCGCATGAAGCAGCACAATGCAAGCGCCCTGCAGCTTGCGCGCTTTCTGAGCCTGCATCGTGAAGTTGCCCGGGTGAACTATCCCGGCTTGGAAAGCCACCCTCAGCACTCGCTCGCGCGCGAATTCTTCAACGGCTATAGCGGCATGCTGAGCTTCGAGCTGCACGAGGGACTGACTGCCGCCAAACGCTTCATCGCGCGCACGCAGATTCCCATCAAGGCGCCGAGTTTGGGCAGCATTCACACACTGATCACCCGGCCGGCCACCACCTCCCACGCCGGCCTGGCCGCCGAGGAGCGGCTGAAGTTGGGGATCACCGACAGCTTGATACGCGTCTCTGTCGGCATCGAGTCGACCGATGAACTGATCGCCGATTTTGATCAAGCCCTGCGGGCGTAGAATCGAACGCGCCGGACCGCCGGCTGGAATGGCAAAAGGGGGAAATACCCGCCGGCTCGAAAACCCAAATTCAGGAAGGGAGTCACATGAAGAAAATCAGCGCGATGATTGGCTTGCTGGTATGTTTTGCACTCGTTCACGCCCAGCCGGCGGACGAGGCCAAACTGCGGGAAAAAGCCCAACGCCTGGCGCAAAAGTTCATCATTGTCGATACTCATATCGACGTGCCGTACCGTTTGCGCGAGAGATATGAGGACATTTCCGGCCGCACTGAAGGAGGGAACTTCGACTACGTGCGTGCCAAGCAGGGCGGCCTCAATGCGGCCTTCATGTCCATCTATGTGCCCTCGGACTACGAGCCGAAGGGCCTGGCCAAAGCACTGGCGGACAGTCTCATCGACATGGTGGAAGGGTTCCAACGTCGCTGGCCCGACAAGTTTGCGATTGCCCGCTCGGTCGCCGAGGTGCGTGATCATTTCAAGCAGGGGCTGATCTCGTTGCCGATGGGCATGGAGAACGGCGCGCCCATCGAGGGCAGGCTGGAAAATCTGCGGCACTTCTGGTCGCGCGGCGTTCGCTACATCACGCTTACGCATGCGAAAAGCAATCACATTTGCGATTCTTCCTATGATCCCAACCGCCAATGGCAGGGCCTGAGTCCGTTCGGCCGGGAAGTCGTGGCGGAGATGAACCGGCTGGGTATCATGATCGACATCTCGCACGTGACGGATTCGACTTTTTACCAAGTGCTGCGGCTCACGCGCGCGCCGGTGATTGCTTCGCACTCCTCTTGCCGCCATTTTACCCCCGGCTGGGAGCGCAACATGGATGACGACATGATCCGGGCGCTGGCGCGCAACGGTGGCGTGATTCAGATTGCATTTGGTTCCTCCTTTGTCAGCGGCGCTTATCAGGCTGCCGATGCCGGCATGTGGCACTTCATTGAGGAACACAAGATCGATCTTGCCAGCGCCGAGGGCCGCAGCCGCCTGCAGCAATACCGCGCAGAACACCGGTTCCCGGAAGTTACCATAGCCGACCTCGTGGCGAACATCGATCACGTCGTGAAGCTGGTGGGGGTCGATCACGTCGGCTTCGGCTCTGATTTCGATGGCGTCGGCGATGCGCTGCCCACCGGTATGAAAAGCGTGGCCGAATATCCCAACTTGATCTTTGCGCTTTTGCGCCTGGGCTATTCCGAGAAGGATATCGAAAAAATCTGCTCCGGCAATTTGCTGCGGGTATGGTCGGAAGTGGAAAAGACCGCGCAAAAGCTCCAAGCCGGGAAGCACCAGCACTAACAAGCAACGACTTGAATTCTGCATCATTTGTTGCCCTCCGTCCCTGGGAATCGATTCCCAGGCCAGAGGTGGAAGTCGCCCAAAGGCAGCGATCACCTATTGTTGGGTGATAAGCCAAACTGAGCCGACTTGAGTTTGCGGCCTGCGATTGCAATCACAGACGAGGCGGGCATCAAGTGTCGTGCACGATTCAGGAACTAACCATTCCGTCACCCACTCACGTCAAAGGGGGAGACCATGTCCATTCTTAAAACCGTTCCGTCCGTTGTACCGCCTTCAGTCATCTATTCCGCGCTGTTCGTCGATTTCGACAATGTTCGCATCAACCTGGAAAAGCATGATGCGGAAGCCGCGCGCCGCTTCTCGACCAATCCGGAATTGTGGCTGTCCTGGTTGGAGAAACAGCTTTCCACCACCACCTACCTGCCCGAGATCGTGCAGCGCAGAATTCTGACCAGGCGCTGCTATCTGAATCCGGAATCGTTCAGCAGCTTCCGGCCTGATTTCGTGCGCTCGGCCTTCGAGGTGATCGATTGCCCGCCGCTCACCGGCCGCGGCAAAACCAGCACGGACATTTACATGGTGATGGACATTCTCGACACGCTCAATCACGCCACCTATTTCCATGAGTTCATCGTACTCTCCGGCGACGCGGATTTCACGCCGGTGCTGCTGCGCATCAGAAAGCATGGCCGTTACGGCGTGGTGTTGGCGGTGGGCTGGGTTTCACTGGCTTACCGGGCCGCCTGTGATATCGTGATCGAGCGCGACACTTTCGTGCGCGAGGCCCTGGGCATCGTCTATCCCGACGAGGAAGCGCCAGAGCCGATCAATGAGCAGGAGATCGATGCCACGCTGAACCTGCTGTTGAAGCGGATGGCGGCGCGATTGCGGGAAATGGCGGCCGTACCCGGCGGCGTGGAGGCCAGCGAGCTGCCGGAAGTCTTCAAAGAGTTTCAAGAATTCCGCGAGAGCAATCACTGGCTCGGCTTTTACTCGCTGCGCCGCTTGACGCAGGCCCTGATCGCGCAACGGGAGGATCTCGCCATCAGCGATGAAGACCCCTGGCGCGTGGTCGTCAAGACCGCGCCCGCGCCGGTGTTGGCCGATAGCCTGGAGGCGGCAGGTCCACCCGCGCCGGCAGCGGCCGTCCCCGATGTGAAAGCGCAAATGGCGCAGAGTATTCGCGAGTACGTGTCCCACTCGGACAAGGCTGTGGCCTGGGCCACGCTGGCCAGTTTAGTGAAGCAACGTTTTGGCGAGCAATTGGCAGGCAGCACATGGCTGGGAGCCGGCACGTTCAAGGATTTGCTCATGCAACTTGATCTCGGCAACCTGCACACCTCGACGCTGACACCCGGCTACGTCTATGACCCGGGCCGCCATCAATTGCCGGCGGCACCGGCTTTTGCCGCGCCGCCCGCCGCCAGCCAGGAAGCCGCCGCCCCGCCGGATCATTTTGCTCAACGCTATCCCGGGCTCGCCGAGCTGGCGCGCAAAGTCCATCGTTTGACGGAAACGCCCTATCTTATGCCTGAGCACTATGCCCTGCTGTTTCACGAATTGGCGCGTGAGATCAACGAAAACGGCTATCAAATGACGCGCACTTCGAAAACGGTGCGTGATCGCTGCGTGGAAAAGGGCGCGCCGGTGGCAAGATCGCACGTCAACTTCGTGTTGATCGGCATTGGTCATACCGGTTATCGCTTTGGCGGCCAGGAACGGGAGGACCCCGTGCAGTTGGGCGAAAAGCTGGTGGAAAACACGCTGGACTTGTGCCGAACGGCGCAGCTCAGTTTGATTGAGGAGGAGGTGGCCCAGATTCGGGCCTGGATCATGGGGGGGCTCGGCGAGCAGTCGCAGCCGGCGGCGTGAGGGCGGATCGCATCAAACAAAAAACGCCATCGCCGCGCCGTGATCGGCGCAGCGATGGCGAGAATGTGCGCAGCAGGAGGGAATTCTACTCGGCTGAAATCGACGTCGCCAGGGCTTCGCCGTTCTTTTGCTTCGCCATGGTGAGCGGCAGCTCGGTGCCATTCGCTCGTTCCAGATCCACCAGGTATTGGAATTGCCGGCGAAACTCGTCGAGCGAGATGTTGGCGGTGGCGGCATACTTGGCCAGCTCGTGCGGATCTTCGAAATCCTCGGGCGAGAGCCGGATCATGTAGCGCCGGGCGATATGATAGTACTCGGCACTCATATCGACCATGCGCACGCGCGCCCGGCCGGTCTTGGGGTCGAGTATTTCATGGAATGGAATCGGCACGAAGCGGCCGTTCTGTATCGAAACCATCGCCGCGTTGCCGCCTTCGAGAATGTAGCGCGCGGCGCAATAGCCCAGATCGCGCGTGTATTCCATGTCGAAGGGAATCGGGTCGGCGCACCGCAGCTCGTAACCGATATTCTTCGCCACGATTGTACTCTTGATGCCGAACTGTTTCAGCCGCGCCTGCACTTCGTATTTGAGAATCTCTCCGAAGTTGACCTCCGCCAGCCGGATGTTGTCATGCGCGTCGCGCTCGACGTTGACCAGCGTCTGCAGATCCTGGGGATCGAGGATCTCCACCAGGCCTTCTGCGATGATGGCAACGCCGTCGGGCCGGCCGTAGCTCAAGCGCTTGATGATCGAGCCGACCAGTATATCCACGAGCACGGAGAGCCTGAGCTTCTGATCGCGAAACTCTTCCGGAATCAGGGTCAGGGTGGCGCCGGCAGCCTTGGCGATGCCCAGCGCCAGATGGCCGGCTTTGCGCCCCATGGTGACGACGAAGTACCAGCGTGAGGTGGTGCGGCCGTCAACCATCAAGTTCTTCACGATGTCGCAGCCGAGATGGCGCGCGGTCTGAAAGCCGAATGTATTGATGCCGAGCGGCAGATCGAGGTCGTTGTCGATGGTTTTGGGAACATGCACGACGTGAATGCGGCCGTTGGCCAGCTCTTCCAATTTCATCGCGGAGAAGGCGGTATCGTCGCCGCCAATCGTGATGAGGCGGTCCACATTCATGCGCAGCAGGGAGGTGACCGTGTTCTCGAGATGTTTGGCATTTTTGGTCGGGTTGGCGCGCGAGATGCCAATGTACGAGCCGCCGCGAAAGTGAATGCGGCTGACGCGCTCAATGGTCAGTTCCTTGATCTTGTCGATCTGGCCGTCCATGATCCATTTGAAGCCGTCCATGATGCCGATGACTTCCTCGCCGCTGAGGATCCCGCGGATCGTCGCCGCACCGATGACGCTGTTGATGCCGGGTGCGGGGCCGCCGCCCACCAGAATCGCCATTCTCTTGTGATGTGTGCTCATGCGAAAAACTCCCATTGTACAAATCTAAGCAGTAGTGAATAGTGCCGATCTTTTCGGACAATGCCGGGGAATATAGTGAGAAATTCCTGAGAATCAATCAAAAATCACCTTGCATACACGGACAAAAAAATTTACTTTGAGCGCGCTTTGCGGCGTTCAACTGTGCGTTGGAACCACCCAAACTGAGGGAATTCGAGCCTGATGATCATCGCCCGTCTCAAGACACTCATCCTCGCGGCCTGGTTTGCAAGCTTGCCGGTCCAACTCCTGGCAGGCGCCTCACTGCCGCCGGTCAAAGCCAAACACGGCATGGTGGTGTCCTCGCACCTGCTCGCCTCCCAAGCCGGCGTTCAGATTTTGCAGAGCGGCGGCAACGCCGTGGATGCGGCCATCGCCACGGGTTTTGCCCTGGCCGTGACGCTGCCCTCGGCCGGCAACCTCGGCGGCGGCGGTTTCATGATCGTGCACACGGCCGACGGCCGCCTCACCGCCTTTGATTTCCGGGAGAAAGCGCCGGCCGCGGCACACGCCAAAATGTACTTGAATGAGGCAGGCGTTTACGACGAGCCGATCAATCACGAAGGCTACCTCGCCATCGGCGTGCCCGGGACGGTTGCCGGATTTTTCCTGGCGCATGAGCGCTTCGGCAGCAAAGCGATGAAGGAGTTGCTGGCGCCCGCCCTCAAGCTGGCCGAGCAGGGCTTTCCGGTGAGTTGGGGGTTGCACGAGGATTTTCTATATCTCAAGGAGGAATTCCTCAAGTATCCAGCTAGCGCGCGGGTGTTCTTGAAAAACGGCAGGGAAGTGTATCAGCCTGGCGAGATCTGGAAGCAGCCCGATCTGGCCAGAACGCTGCGCCGCATGCAAGCGCGCGGCCGTGCCGAATTCTACCACGGCGAAACCGCCCGGCTGATTGCGGCCGCCATGCGCCAGCACGGCGGCCTGATTACCGCGCAGGACTTGGCCAGTTACGAGGCCAAAGAGCGCCCGCCAATTCACGGCACGTATCGCGGCTACGAGGTCTATTCCATGTGTCCGCCCAGCTCAGGCGGCACCGTGCTGGTCGAGATGTTGAATATCCTCGAGGGATTCGACCTGCGCGCCGCGGGCTTTGGCTCGGCGCAGCATCTGCATCTGCTGGCAGAAGCGATGCGCCGCGCCTATGCCGATCGCGCCCGTTATCTCGGCGATCCTGATTTCAATCCCAACCTGCCGGTGGCGAAACTGATCTCGAAAGAATACGCTGCCGCCTTGCGGGCGCAAATCAACCTGACGCAGGCCTCGCGCAGTGATCCGGAAAGATTCAATGAGGCCTACGAATCAGCGGAAACCACGCACTATTCCGTCGTCGATGCGGCGGGCAATGCCGTGGTGGTCACCTACACGCTGGAAGACAGCTATGGCTCCAAAATCGTGGCAGAGGGCACGGGCTTTCTGCTGAACAACGAGATGGGAGATTTCAACCCGCAGCCTGGCCGCACGGACAGCACCGGCCTCATCGGCACGCCGCCGAATGTGATTGCACCCGGCAAGCGCATGCTGTCTTCGATGACGCCCACGATCGTCGCGCGCAACGGCAAACCCTTTCTTTTGATCGGCTCGCCGGGCGGCCGCACCATCATCAACACGGTGTTGCAGGTGGTGAGCAACGTCATCGATTTCGAGATGGACATCAGCGAGGCGATCGCGGCGCCGCGCGTGCATCATCAATGGCTGCCCAACGTGCTGCGCGTCGAGGAATTCGGCCTCTCGAAAGACACCCAGCGGCTGTTGGAAAGCTACGGTCACCGGGTTTCCCTCTCGAGATCTTCGCGCAGCCAGGGCAGCGCGATGGGGATTCTGCTGGATCCGGTGACCGGCCTGCGCCTGGGCGCGGCTGATCCGCGCGCCAGCGACGGCGCGGCCCTCGGATATTGATACACGGCACTTGCAACTCTCGCACCGCAACTTACCTTTTCAAGGACTGGTTTCATGTTGGACAAGCTGGTCGACTGGCTGCGTACCCGGAACTTCGACCCCGGATTCAATCTTTCCCTGTTCTTGTTGATTATTTTGCTCGGCATTTGGATCGGCAGCCTGAGCAAGAACATGAATGTCTGGCCCGGCCTGCGGCGCCTGATCGGCGAGCTGATGGGCGGGTTGTTGTTCGGCCTGCTGTTTGGTTTGATCTTTCTGAGTGATTTCTTCCCGGGCGTCATCTTTCTAGGCGGCCTCACGCTGGCCCTCATGAGCTTCTTCAACGTCGAGGCGCAATTCAAAGTGCAGCGTCTGCTTTCCATCGCGGTGGCGATTGCCCTGGCCTTCTTCATGTACTACTCGCAGTGGGGCAACCTGCGCTATTTGTTTGACAGCATGCTCATGGATTTTCAATGATGGAAATTCTGATCAAGCACACCGCGCTGCAATTGCGCGCAGGCGACCTCACCGAGATGAAGGTCGACGCCATCGTCAACGCCGCCAATTCCGCCTTGCAACTCGGTGGGGGCGTGGCCGGCGCGATTCGGCGCAAAGGTGGACCACGCATCCAGCAGGAATGTGACCGGATCGGCGGCACGCCGGTGGGCACTGCCGTCCTCACCACCGGCGGCAACCTGCCGGCCAAACATGTCATTCATGCGGTCGGACCGCGCCTGGGAGAGGGGGACGAAGATCGCAAGCTGCGCGAGGCCACGCGCCATGCGCTTGCGCTTGCCGATCAACACCGCCTTCAGAGCATCGCCTTCCCAGCAATTTCAACCGGCATCTTCGGCTATCCGCTCGAGCGTTGCGCGCAGGTCATGCTGTCAACCACGCGGGAGTATTTGCAGGGCGAGACCGGCTTGCAGCAAGTGATGTTTTGTTTGTGGGGGGAGGAAGCCTATGCGGTGTTTGAATCAACTTTGCGGCAATTGCAGCAACTCGGTGCGACCGGCTGAGAAAGCCACCGTTGCTGTGAGCCGCGTGAGAACGTCGAGGCACGACTGCATAGAGCACAGAACCCGCCAGCTTCGAACTTGAGGTTCAGAGTTTGTCGATTACGCAGACTAATGAACATGCCACCCGACCTCGTTCTCGTTTCCACTTCGCCCTACCGCCGGGAACTGATGGCCAAAATGGGTTTCCGGTTTCGCGCCGTCGCGCCCCGCTTCGAAGAAAACCACGTGCACAATGGCGATCCGGGTGAGCTGGCGTTGGCGCTGGCGCGCGGCAAGGCCATGAGCGTTGCCGGCGATTATCCGCACGCGATCCTCATCGGCTCCGATCAAGTCGTGTGGTGCGACGGTCGCGTGCTCGCCAAAGCCGGAACCCCGGAACGCGCCTGGCGCGAGCTGCAGAGCCTGCGCGGCAGGACCCACGAGTTTTACATGGGCCTTTATCTCCATCACACTGCGGCCAATCTCTCCCAGGAATTTCTCATCACGGGCAGCGGCCGGTTGCGCGCCGATCTCAGCGACGAGGAGCTGCGTGCCTACATTGCGCTGGATAACCCCATCGATTGCGCCGGCTCCGTCAAAACCGAAGGCCCGGGTTTGCTGCTGTTCGAACGCCTGGATTGCGAAGACTGGACCGCAATCATCGGACTGCCGATTATCGCGTTGACCACGGCGCTGCGCAAATGGGACTACTCGATCTTCGCGCTTTGAATCCTCTCGACGCCCAGCCCCGGCGTATGCGGCAGCAGCAAGCGTCCGCCCTCCACTTTGACGCCGCGATACGGATCATTCTTGATCAAAAGATTCCCGTCCAAATCCGCCCAATCGACCAGCGGCGAAAGGTGTGCCGCGGCGGTGATGCCGAGTGAGCTTTCGATCATGCAGCCCAGCATGATTTTCAAGCCCAGGGCGCGCGCCACATGAATCATGCGCAGCGCCTCCTGCAATCCTCCGGATTTCATGATCTTGATATTGATGCCATGATAGGCACGCGCCAGCGCCGGAATGTCATTCACAGTCTTCACGTCCTCGTCGGCGACCAGCGGCAGGGGCGAGTGGTCACGCAACCACGCCACTTCAGCAAGGCGGCCTGCCGGCATGGGCTGTTCGACAAATTCGACATTCAAACCCGCAAGCCACTGCATTCTTTCGAGCGCGAGTTCCCGATCCTGCCAGCCCTCATTCGCATCGACACGCACAGGGCGGTCGGTCGCTTCCCGGACGGCGCGCATGATCTCCTCATCCTGTTCACCGCCCAGTTTGATTTTGAGAATTGGATAGGCTTCTGCTTCTCGCACTTTCTCATAGACGGCCTGTGGGCTGTCGATGCCGATGGAATAACTGGTCTTCGGGGTATGAGCAGGATTCAGCCCCCACAGAGCATAAAGTGGTACCTGAAGCCTCTGAGTAACCCAATCGAGCAGCGCCATGTCAAGTGATGCTTTAGCGGCATTTTGGCCCTGGGCCAGCGCCAGATTTTTTTTGTTCAACTCATAAAATTCATAAGGATTTGCGCTATCAAACAGGCCCCTCGCTTCAAGTAAAAACTCCCGAATGCTCTCCAGCGATTCACCGTAGCGAATGTTGTGGGCGGCCTCCCCGCGGCCGACCACGCCTTCAGCCGACAATTCCACGAAACTGTACTCCTTGAAATCAGCAGACCCGCGGGCGATCGTCCAGGTATGCTTGAGTTCAAGGCGATAGGTTGATAACTCCAGCAGCATGTGATTCTTCTCCTTCGCTATGACGTGACAACAGATGCGGCAGGCGCGGCGAAACCCAATGTCTGATCGAGTCTTCTCTGCCGCGCTTGCTTTTGAACGTGGAATTGGCTATGGTTGGCGCATTCCCACTATGACAACAGACCGGCGAATGATCGAGGCTCTCGCGAAAAAGACGATGGCGCGCCTGGCTCAGATTCAGGTGTTTGCGTTGGACTTGGACGGCACCCTGTATTTGGGCAACGAAGTCTTCCCCTTCACGGCGCGTTTTCTCGAGAGTCTCCGTGAGCTTGGCAAGTCTTGCGTGTTCGTGACCAACAATTCCGCTGCCAGCCCGCGTGACTATTGGTTGAAGCTCAAGGGGATGGGGATTGAAACGACACTGGAAGACATCTACACCTCCGGCCGCGCCAGCATCGAGTATTTGCTGGCGCAGGGAGGGCCGCAGCCGATTTTTTTGCTCGGCACTGAAAGCCTGCAACGGCAATTCCAAGAGGCCGGTTTCGAAACGCAGGCGGCGGCGCCGGACTTCGTGGTGTTGGGTTTCGACAAGACCTTTACGTGGGAGAGATTCGACCTTGCCTGCCGCCATCTGCGCCGAGGCGTGAGGTTCATCGCCACGCATCCGGACCTGAACTGCCCGTTGCCCGGCCATGACCTGCAACCTGATTGCGGCGCGCTTACGGCAGCCTTCACTGCGGCCACCGGCGTTGCGCCAATCGTCATCGGCAAGCCGGAGCCCCATCTCTACCGCAGCATCCAGCAGCGTTTTGGGATTTCTGCCGCTGAACTGGCAATGGTCGGCGATCGCCTGGAAACCGACATTGCCGCCGGACCCAGGAACGGGATCTTCACCGTTTTGGTTCTCACCGGCGTGACCACGAGAGCACAGGCCTGGCACGCCGCGCCCCAGCCGGATTTGATGCTCGAAACTTGCATGGATTTGATTCCGCTGCTGCGGCAGGCACAACGCGAGCGCTCTGCGGCAAGACGCCGGTGAGAGCTGGTGGCTTTGCACGCAAACAGTCAGCTTGGACTCAGCCGCGGCCTTTGCTGGACGATTCAGAGTCTCAAGCCTCCAGTCGGGCAGACCACGGCTCAACCGTACGAAATCTGGCTTGAGATTGTCCCAGGAATGCTCAGCCTCGGCTCAGAAACGTGGGACCTCACGCGTGTTCATCCAGAAATGAAGAAACCGCGCGCGCGGCAATATTCTCAAATGCACACGAGCTACTTGTCCTCCGGCTTGCTGCCGATGAGTATGAGATTGGCGCCGACTTGATAGCGTTCGTGCGAGTCCGGATTCTCCACTTTGCCGTTGGCGTAGAAGCCGATCGATCCGGAAGAGAAATGCTTGGCCGTGGCCGTGAGCACGCCCCAAACGCGGCCGTCGCTGGTGCGCACTTCGAGTATCAAACTGGCCGGCGCCTGCGGATCGCGCTTGCGTGGTTCGGGAGGCATCACCTGCTCCTTTCTTGCCTGGTGAAAACGGTTGGATGAGACGAAGTGGTGGTTTTGGCATTCGTTCTGCGCCAGCGCTGTGCACGTTTTGCGAGATAGCGCCGGCGCAACTCGCGCTTGGCTCGGCTGCGATGGTGCGCCAACCAGTCCAAGAAATCGTCCGCGCCCTTGAAAAGAAATTTTTCGGCCGCGGCCGGCGAGTAGCGTGGGCATTCGGACTGCTTGTAGTCCTGGCAGATTTTGGGGCGGTCTTGATACCAGCCGCAGCGGCCCTCCGGCTGTAGTTTCTCGCAGGGCGTGTTGAATTGGACGTACCACTTGTTGTCGTCATCCACCCAAACCCAGACGTTTTGGTGAATGAGGTACCAGACAATGTGATCCACGTCCTTGAGTGTGGTGGGTGAGTCGATTTCGAGACTGATGTACTCACAGCATTGCGTGCAGCCGGAGCACAGCACCCAGTTGCGGGCCTCCTCGGCAGGCGCGGCCGGCCGGGCAGGCGTGATTTGAACCAGCGGGGAATTGGCAGAATACATTGGCTTCGAAAAAAAGCGGAATGAGAGAATCCGTTGATTGTCCGCGCACCTCGCGTCAGTGCGAGGCGTGAACATAATGCAAGCGAGGTTAAACCTCAAGCGATACTTTGCACTGTTTCCTGTTGCGGAGCCGTCTTCCGCTCATGCCGACAAAGAGAAGACTAACCATGATTGCCATTCCGTTGCCATCCGCTCCGCGAGTCAACCTGAGCCGCAGCTCTCGCCTGACGCTGCTGATACTGATGCTGCTTGCAATCGGTGAGTTGCTCGCGCCCTTCCTGCCACCACCCGTGGAGATCTTCCACCGGCTGTTTCATCTTCTGCAAATGCTTTGGCTGATCGCATTGGGCTTCGTCATCAGGCATGAAATCAGGCATGCTGCCGCAGTTGGCCCGCAGCTCGCGCGCGCACAATGGCAACGGGTCGCCGGTTTGCTGGTCACCGGCGCGCTGTTCTCGTTCGTGGGTGACTGCATCAACGCCGACTTGATCGATTTCACGGCCATCATCCGGCCGCCCACCCTGCTTTCCATTCCGCCGTTCGCAGTGGCGCATGTGTGCTATCTCGCTGCTTTTGTGTTGCTCAGCCGCCCGCGCGTGCACGGCAGCAGCAGCCGGGTGCTGGGTTTCACGCTTGCCGCCGTGCCGCTGCTGGCGATTGGGATTTGGTCGCGCGTCATACCGGCAGAGGCGCCGCGCATGGTGATCTCGGCCTCGCTGGCCTACAGCTTCGTGCTGGCTGCGATGGTCGTGGGGTCGTTTTGGGTGGCACTGGCGTGGGGAAAACTCGGCGCCGCTGTGGCGCTCGGTGGTGTCTTGTTTCTGATTTCTGATGCGCTGCTCGGATATTTCCTGTTGCGCGCACGGCCTTTTATCGCCGGTCAGCTCATTTGGTCGACCTACCTGCTGGGCCAGCTCTTGATCCTGCGGGCTGGCCTACTTCATCATCGCGTCGCGATCCACACGCAGCAAGCGCCCTCTTGAATTCGGACTGATTATTTTCTATCTTGCCCCAGCATGCGAGCGCGAACAGCCGGAAGCACATCTGCCGAGAGCCGCAGCCGCACAATGCGATCGCGATTGCCGCAGCGCTCACCGCTACTCTCTTTTTGACCTAATCTGAAGCCGCTCGATGGGCAGGAATCTGTACTACATCTCCAACGTGGCATTGCTGGCGGGTTTGGCAATTGTCGCGTACGTGTTGCAGGCGAGCCACAGCCGCACGATGGACTGGGCCAAGCTGGTCTTGTTTTGGCTGGGCGCCAGCGCGATTGGATACTTTCTGTTGTATCGCATCATGGCTCGCGTGCGAACGTATCGCCGCACTCGTCCGGTCTATCTTTACCGCCGCCGGTACCGCATTCTCTGCGCCTTGCTCTTGCTGTTCGGGCTGTGGGCGGGAATTGGGTTCAACTATCTCACCCTGGCGACCTGGCAGAATCCGGCCTTTTATTGGGAATTGCTCGCGCAGCAGCAGCCGTCGGCCAACCATTATGCCGTGGTGTGGAAACTGGGAAATCAGCGCTTTCGCGAAACCGTGCAGGTGCAGAGCCTGCGCCTGACGGCCCTGGCCGATGTCGCCCTGGATGATAAAAAGGAAAAGTTGGAGGTCGAAGCCAGACTGGATTCCGCGGCAGCGACGTTGCGCCCGCGGGAAAACGGCGACGCGCAGGATATCCAGTTGCCGGAGGGATTCTCCATCCCGCCACTCAGCCATCACACGCTGGAGCTGCGTTTCGATTACCGCCAGCACTTTGCCATTTTCTCGCTGGCCGCAAGCTATCGCAGCCTACCCACCGCCCATTCGAACCAGACCACTTCCTCGGCTTTTGTCCCGCAAACCATCGTCGCGCCACAATACATACTCATCGAGCCTTCGTCGGCCGGCCTGGTGGAGTTCGCCGAGCTTGTCGACCGGGTGCGGCGGCCGGCCGCGCAGACTTATGAGCCTTTGATTCTGGCCATCGGCCGCAGCCGGCATCCGCAGGCGTTGGCGGTGCTGCTCGAACTCTTGAAAGTGCGTGACCCCAAGGTCAAAGACGCCGCGTGCCGCGGCTTGGCGGAACTGCGGGACAGCCGCGCCAATCAGGCGCTCATGCGCCTGATCAACAGCGAAAACCATCCGCAAGCCGTGCGGGCATTGGGTATGATTGGCTCGGCAGAGGGCATTCAGTTCCTGGTGCGCCTGCTCGGCGACGACAAACGCGAGCCTTATTTGCGCAGCGCGGCCGCCGGCGTGTTGAGTGAATCATCTCAGCCGCTTGCCATCAAAGCGTTGGCCGCGCTGCTGCGGCAAAAAGCAGGCTCGGATCTCCTGCTGCAGCGCGAAGGACTGTTGGCGCTGGTGAAAATGAACGACAGCCTGGCGGCGCAAATCACGCTGGAGCTGGCCGGCGAGCCGCGCACCGGCGAACACCTGCGCGTCTTGATCGAAGTGATGCGCGAGCTCAACGAGCCCGCCAGCCTGCCGTTGTTCGCGGAATGGCTGCGGCATTGGCGCCACTACGATCTCACACTCCACGACGTGCAGCTTATGCTGGACTACATCGTCGCCGGCAGGCACACCAACATGGTGGCCACCCTCATCGACATTCTCAACCAAGAACCGACCGCCGAAGCGCAAAGCCGCCTGGTGCAGACCTTGTCGCAACTCGTGCGGCAAGATCTGGGCACGATCCATTTCCCCGCGCTCAACCACGACATGGTGGTGGCCAACGAGCGCGTCATCTCGGCGTGGCAGCAGTGGTGGGGGCAGGCGCGCAACCAGCCCGGCTTCGCCAATCAGATCGCGCCCTCAACCATCTCTGATCAATTGTGAATCGCAGCGCCGGCTCCAACCGGCCGCACCAATCTCAGACACATTAGGAAGATTCCGGCATGCGCATTCCCTTCCTGCAGCATTTGCAGCATGACCTCCTCATCGCGGACGGCGCGATGGGAACCATGATTTACAGCCAGGGCGTCGCCCTCTCGCAGAGCTTTGACCAACTCAATCTCACCCAGCCCGAACTGATTCTGGGCATTCATCGTGCCTACGTGCAGGCCGGCGCGCAAGCGGTGGAGACCAACAGCTTCACCGCCAATCGCAAACGGCTGGCGCGCTACGGACTGGAAAAGAGCGTGCGCGAAATCAATCTCGCTGCCGTGCGCCTGGCCCGGTCGGCCGCCGGCGAGCAGGCTTACGTGCTGGCTTCCCTCGGACCGGTGCGCGACCGCGCCAGCGAAGAAATGGAAACCGTCGAAATTCGCAGCTTGTTTGCCGAGCAGATTGCGGCGCTGGTGGAGGGCCAGCCCGATGCCTTGATCTTTGAAACATTCACGGTGGTGTCGGAGCTCGAAATCGCAGTGGAAGAGGCGCGGCGCCTCAGCGCCATTCCGGTCATCGCGCAGGTGGTGGCGGATGAAGAAGGCTATACCAGCGACGGCCAGCATCTCACCGCAATTTTCAAACGGCTGCGCGCCCTGGGTGCGGCCGTGGTCGGCATCAACTGCGCCAAAGGCCCGGCCGGCATTCTGAAAGCATTGCGGGAGGTGCCGCTGGAGGAAGGCCTGCTGCTGTCGGCGTTCCCCAATGCCGGCCTGCCCGCTTACGTCGATGGCCGCTACATCTATCTTTCCACGCCCGAGTATTTCGGCGAAGCCGCGCTCAAGCTGCGGCAACAGGGCGTGCGCCTGATCGGCGGCTGCTGCGGCACCACGCCGGAACACATTCAGGCGATTGCCGAGAGCCTGCGCGGCCTGCCGCCGGTGAATGACAAGATCATATCGGTCCGGCCTGCGCCCCCGCCACCCAGCCTGCAAGAAATCATCACGCCCGATTTTCTGACCAAAGTCAAAACCCGGCCGGCCATCATCGTCGAGCTTGACCCACCGCGCGATTTGGATTTCGAGCCCATTCTGCAGGGCGCGCGTGAACTCAAGCGCGCCGGCATCGATGCGCTCACCATGGCCGACAGCTCGCTCGGCATCACGCGCATGAACAACCTTGCGCTCGGCGCCCTCATCAAACAGAAAGTCGACATGCCGCTCATCATTCATCTCGCCTGCCGCGATCGCAACCTCGTTGGGCTGCAGTCGGAATTGATGGGGCTGCATGCGCTCGGCCTGCACACCGTGCTGGCTTTGACCGGCGATCCCGCCAAATTCGGCGATCAACCCGGTGCCACTTCGGTGTTCGATCTCAATTCCTTCGGCCTGGTGGAAATGATCAAGCGCATGAATCAGGGCATTGCCTTCTCCGGCCGGGCCATGAAACAGGGCACACGCTTCGTTGTGGGCGTGGCCTTCAACCCCAATGTCGATCGCCTCGACACCCAGGTGCGCCGTCTGCACAAGAAAATCCAGGCGGGCGCGGATTTCGTCATGACCCAGCCGATCTTTGACTGGCGCATGGCCAAGGAGCTTCACACCACCACCCGCGATTTGGATATTCCGGTTTTCATCGGCATCATGCCGCTGGTCAGCGGCCGCAATGCCGATTTCCTGCACAATGAAGTCCCCGGGATTCGCGTGCCGGAAAAAACCCGCAAGCGGCTGTTTCGCTTCGAAGGCGAACGGGCCCGGCGCGAAGGCGTGACCATTGCCGCGGAAGTGCTGGAAAGTGTGCTGGACTATTTCAACGGCATCTATCTCATCACGCCGTTCGTGCGTTACGAAATGTGTCTGGAGTTGATCGAGAAATGCCGCGCCCTGGTGCGCCGCAGCGAGAGTGCCAAAACCGGCAGGGTGAAAGTGTGAGCCGCGAGGCGGGTTCGCCGAAGTAAGGTAGGGAGGATGAATGCAGAAGATTGGCAAGAAAGAGTTGCACCTCGCCACCCGTTCAGCACAAAGTCTGAGGCAGTCTCCTGCCTGATCGCCTGCCGAGGAAGTTGGGTCGACCAAACCTGAAAAGCCTCAGCGACCGGACTCCGGTTCAAAACAAAAAGCCTGTCAATCCTGGGAATCCGGTCGCAGAGCGCTTCGGGGTGCCTTGCCGAAAAATCTACCGCGACGTCAATCCTCGGAGCTGCCTGCCAGCTCAAAATCGCCAACGCCTTCCTCATCGACAAACTTGAAAGAACGATGCAAGCGGTGATAGTGCCACACTTGGTAGGGCCGGCTGGCGATCGAGCGCGGGTGTAGGACGATCTTGTCAGGCGCGCCGAATTTCAGAAAGGTTTGGCCGCGATCGGTTTGCCAGCCCTCCCGGCTGCCGCCGAATTTTTCATTGGCGATGGCGACGCGCTGATAGAAGGCATTCATCGCCTCGTTGATCTCGGTTCCGGGCGAGGGATCGCGAGCTTCCCAAAAGGCTGCCAGTGCCCGGTGTTGTTCGGCGGTGGGGGAAGTGAGGGCCGCGGCCAGCAATTGGCGCGCTTCACCTTCTGCCAGGCAGAGCGCGGTTTGAATCGCCTGGCCGAGATGGATGCCGGTTTGCGGAATGCCATCCCACACGACGCGCAAGGTGGTCGAGGCGGTCTTTTGAATCTTTCCGCTGCGTGCTTCCAGCACGATTTCATAGTCGCCATAGGGCAGCATGTCGGTCCAGACCGGCAGCGCAAACTGCACGCGCGGCTGCCGGCCCGGCCACGGCCGTTGCTGGTCGATAATTTTTTCCTTCCTGCGATTCAAAATCGTCTGGCGCAGGATCAACGGCTGCGTCGTGTCATGATGGAAAATCTCGAAATGTAGAAACACTTCGCGGCTGGGCGAGGCGGTGTTTTGATAGAGGCCGGGCTGGATGATCAAACCGTTCGCGCCGTCCCGCATCACCTGATCGGCCACGAGGATCTCACTGATCTCCAGGGCAGAAGCCTGGCTGGAAAAATTCCGCAGCTTCTTGGTGAGGGTGCGGGTGGCTGTGGTGCCGCGCGCCGAATCCGTGACGGCGCAGACGACTTGGTATTCGCCCGGCGCAGCCTCCAGCTCGAAGTAGTAGAAACTGTATTTTTCCGGCAAGCGCGTTTCGGCGAGGGTGTCAAAATGCAGGCGCTCGGAGGTTTCTTGACTGGCCGCCAGTTCGCCGGCGCCTTTGGTCAGACGAACGGCGATGCGGAAATTGGCCTCGTAGCCGCCGGCAACGGGAACGAACTGCAAATCCGAGTGAAAGATGCTCAGGCATGCACTCAGGCGGCTCTTGGCAGGATCCTTTGATCCCAGGTTGTACACTTCGCAAATGAAGTCCGGCTGCGTGGCCGGCTCGACGATGTAGCCCTGGCCATGGGCCGTGGTGGCAAGAAACAAAAACAGTACGGCGATGCAAGTTCTCATGAATCCGACTCCTTCGGATGAAGCGTCCCGATGCGTAGACCGCGGGGAAGATCACGGAGAAAAGCGTTGGGCAGTGGTCTGCTGATGTGTTGTCGAATCTTGTACCTTCAATGCCGAAACCCTGCTGAAGCTGCTGCGGGAAATGTCTTTTTCTTAATCGAAGCAGCGGCAGAACTGCGCACTGGCGACGAGCAGCTTGCAGACACGCGCAGGGTGGGAGAGGGGATCAGTCAGGCAGGTTGTGATATCACGGCCAGCGGAGGACGCCACGCCGGAGCTCTCCTGCAGTGCGGGAGAGATTGCACGCGCGGCTTGCGCCACGGTCAAACCGCGCGCACGGAGAGGTCAGAATTTGCGCGACCATTCCTTGGGCCAGCGCTCGACCACGACTTTCGTTTGCGTGAAAAACTCCACGCCATGCCGGCCCTGCGCATGCAGATCGCCGAAGAAGCTCTCCTTCCACCCACTGAAGGGAAAGAAGGCCATGGGCGCAGCCACGCCCAAGTTGATGCCGAGATTGCCGACCTGTGCCTCGTGGCGAAACTTGCGAGCCGCTGCGCCGCTGTTGGTAAACAGACAGGCCATGTTGCCGTGCGCGCCAGCATTCACCAGGGCAATGGCCTGATCAATTGTGTCGACGTGAATCAAGCTCAACACCGGCCCGAAGATTTCGGTGCGGGCAATTTCGCTCTCCGGCGGCACCTCGTGCAAAATCGTCGGCCGCACGAAATGGCCGTGTTGATATTTGGGAATCTGGGGCTGCCGGCCGTCGATCAACAGGCGGCCGCCTTGCGCCACCCCCTTCGCAACCAGGCCCGCGATGCGGTCGCGGCTCTGCGCCGAAATCACCGGTCCCATTTGCACGCCCTCCTCCAGACCATAGCCCACCACGCGCGTGCGCGCAACCTCGGCCATGGCCTCGGTAAATGGCTGTCGCGCTGCGCCCACCGTAATCGCCACGGAGGCGGCCAGGCAGCGCTGGCCGGCGCAACCAAAAGCGCTGTCGGCGGTGATGCGCGTCGTCATCTCCAAATCGGCATCGGGCAGCACGATCACGGGATTCTTGGCGCCGCCCTGGCATTGCGCGCGCTTGCCGTTGGCTGCCGCGCGGCTATAGACGTGGCGCGCCACCGGTGTCGAGCCGACGAAGCTAACGGCGCGAATGAGGGGATGTTCGAGAATGGCATCCACTGCGGCGTTGGCGCCATTCACCAGATTCACCACGCCCCGGGGCAGGCCGGTGCGGTGCAGCAGTTCGAATATCCGCTGCAGCGTCAGCGGCACTTTTTCCGAGGGTTTCATGAGGAAGGTGTTGCCGCAGGCCAGGGCATAAGGCATGAACCAGAAACAAATCATGGCGGGGAAATTGAACGGCGCAATCGCGGCGCACACGCCCACCGGCTGCCGAATCATCATCTCATCGATGCCCGCGGCGATGTCTTCGAGAATCTGGCCCTGCATCATCATCGGAATGCCGCAGGCCACTTCGACGTTCTCGATGGTGCGGCGCATCTCGGCACGCGCCTCCTCCAGCGTCTTCCCGCATTCCATGGTAATCGTGCGGCTGATTTCCTCGAGATTCTCCTCCAGCAGAATCTTGAGTTTGAACAGATACTGAATGCGCTCGGTCGGCGGCGTGTTGCGCCAACCGGCCAACGCTGCCTGCGCTGCCTGCGCCGCCTGGTCGACGTCCTGGGCCGGGGAGAGAGGAACCAGGCACAGCAGCTCCGCGGTCGCCGGATTGCGCACCTCGAGAAATTCGGTTGCGCTCGCGGCGCACCAAGCGCCGTTGATGTAGTTGGGCAAGCGGGAAGTGGTCGTCATGGCACGTTCTCCTTACCTGAAGGTGAGGCAATGGCTGGTCTTGTGACTGCTCATGGCGGGAGGGGAGGCTGAGGCTTGGCACGGAGCGCAAGGTGGACGCTGCCCGCCAAACAGCATCCCGGCCGGCGGCCGAACCGCGCCTGCTTGCGGTGACAGCGCCGATCGCCGGCAAAGCGGGGCAAACATATCACAAATCGCTGCGAGAAGCAATGGCATTTTTTGCGGCCGCTGGCGCAGAGATTCTGCTTGATTCTCTGACCGAAATTTGCCATTGTGAACCAGTTTGTTAGATTGCTGATCAATCGCAACTGCCGGAGGCCGAATGAGCAAAAAGATTTCCTTTGAAGAGGCGATGGCGAAGCTGGATGCCATCGTGCAGCAACTCGAACAGGGACAAGTGCCCCTGGAGGAGGCGGTCAAGGTTTTTGAAGAAGGCGTGCGCCTCTACCGCCTGTGCGCCGGCCAGTTGCAAGAAGCCGAAAAGAAACTGCAGAAGCTGGTGAAAACCGAGGCCGGTTTTCAGCTCGAACTCATGAGTGATCCCGAGATCGGATGAACATGCGCTTTGCCGTTCTGGGAAACTTGACGCACGCCGCGATTGTGGAGGTGGCGCCCCGGTGGTTGCAGTGGCTGAGTGATCGGGCCGAGGTGGTGATCGCCGATGATTTGGCCGCTTACCTGGGCGTGGTTTCGCCGCGCGTGACCGTGGCGCCGCGCGACTCCGTTCATCTCAATTGCGACATGCTGATTTCGCTGGGCGGAGACGGCACCATCCTCGCGACGGCGCATGTGGTGGGGCGGTCGGGCGTGCCGATTCTCGGCGTCAAGTTCGGCGGCTTGGGCTTTCTGGTTGAAATCGGGCCGGAGGAGCTTTACAGCGCGCTGGAGGCGATTTTGGCCGGCCGCTATGAAGTGCAAAAGCGCATGGTCTTGGAGGGCCGCCTCCGCAATGCGCCCGAAGCCGCCACGCTTTATGCCCTGAATGATTTCGTGATCGACAAGGCCGGGCAGATGCGTTTGGTGCGCCTGAAGGTGATGATCGACGATGAATATCTCAACACGTACATTTCCGACGGCCTGATCGTGGCAACGCCCACCGGCTCGACCGCCTATTCCCTTGCGGCCGGTGGGCCGATCATGCCGCCGGAGATGAAAGCCATGGTGATTACGCCGATCTGCCCGCATTCTCTCAACGCCCGCCCGGTGGTCATCCCCGATGAGAAAACCGTGATGGTCGAGATTGCCACCGCCGACACACAGGCGCATCTTTCGGCGGACGGCCAGCCGGCACGGCGGATCGTCTCGGGCATGTGTGTGGAAATACGCAAGGCCGACTACAGCGTCAACCTGGTGCGCAAGTCCGGTCCAGCCTCGTCGAGTTTCTATGACAAGTTGCGCGCGAAATTTCACTGGGGGGAGGATTTGCGCAAGTAATCTGCCAGCCGGCGTGCAGAGATCATGGGTTTTCTGCATAATGAATCATTTTGCCGACCACGAAAAAAGGGCTTGACAAATGAAATGGGCGTATGTATTATTTGCCCGATTTTTTGGAAGGCCTTCCAGCAAACAGTTGCAGCCGCTTTCTATTGGATTCATATTGAATTATGCAAATGAAGGTAGGCGTTGTGGCGAGTGATTTGAATAACCGGAACCGCTTTCCAGTCTTTTCTCTTCCTGTACTGCCGTTTCTTCCTCAGCCACTACAGTTTGATGCCCGCCCCGCGAACGGGCACGCTTCCTCATCACGAGTAATTCCGGATTGTCCGCCGTTTCGTTTCAACCCCTGCCGCGCCGGCCTCTCCAACCGCCTGCGAGCGGGTGCAAGGGACTCGAGTTGCCAAACTGCCGCCTGATCCCCGGCCAGGGGCGGGACGGCAAATGATCATTCATCTTTTCAACAATTCTCCACACAGTTCATTTTCAAGGACGGGAGGGCGGTAATGCAGACTTGTTCAAGACTCCGGGTTTTGCTGATCTGCTGTCCTTTGATCCTGTTGGCCGTGTTGGCAACGGCCAGCTTTGCCGGCACCACTGGCAAGCTCACGGGCAAGGTCATCGACCGGACGAGCAATGAGGGCCTGCCGGGCGTCAATGTCGTGGTTCTAGGAACGACGCTGGGCGCGGCCACCAATATCGCAGGCGAGTACATCATTCTGAACGTGCCGCCGGGCGTCTACAGCGTGAAAGCCTCGCTCATCGGTTACGGTGAGATGACGCTCAAAGAAGTGCGCGTCAGCATCGATCTCACCACGCGCGCCGACTTCCAACTGGCCGAGGAAACCCTGCAGCTTGGCGAAGAAGTCGAAGTGGTGGCGCAGCGCGAATTGATTCAAAAGGACCTCACCGCCACCACCGCCATCGTCAGTGACAAAAGCATCCAGAGCCTGCCGGTGACCGAAGTGAATGAAGTCATCAGTCTGCAGGCGGGCGTGGTCGACAAGGACGGCCTGCACATTCGCGGCGGCCGCAAAGGCGAGGTGGCCTACTGGATCGACGGCGTACCGGTCACCGACGCCTATGATGGCGGCACCGTGGTCGACGTCAACAAAGACCTGGTGCAGGAGCTGCAAGTCATCAGCGGCGCCTTCAATGCGGAATACGGCCAGGCGCTCTCGGGCATCGTCAACATCGCGACCAAGGAAGGAGCCGCGCAATTTGGCGGCGCGCTCACCACCTATTTTGGCGATTACGTCAGCGGCAACGACAAGCTGGATTGGGGCGGCTTTCCGGCACCCTACTCGACGCAGGCGGCCACCCCGGCGCCCCTCTTCCGTGACATCAAAAACGTCAATCCAGCGGATATCCGCAATTTCGAGGGCAGCCTCTACGGCCCGCTGATCGGCGACAAGCTCTCCTTCAACGTCGCCGGCCGCTACATCTACTTTGACGGCTGGCTGCGCGGCCAGCGCGTTTACAAACCGGAGAACATCGGCTTTCTGGATTCGACCGGCACCTTCATCGCCTCGCGCGATCCTTCCGGCTTGGGCGACGGCGCCTATGTGCCGATGAACTGGAATCGCAAGGTCTATGGCCAGGGCAAGCTGACCTACCGATTTCGCCCGACGATGAAGTTTACGCTCACCTCGATCTACGATGATGTCGATTATCAAGACTTCGACCGCGACTTCGTGCTCAACCCCGACGGCAACGTCAACCGCTTCCGCACCGGCCTCACCAACATCCTGAAACTCACCCACACCGTCAGCAATCGCACCTTCTATGATCTGGCCGTCTCCTATACGGAGAAGGAATACCGGGAATATGCCTACGAGGATCCGCACGATCCGCGCTATGTTCATCCGCAATTGTCGAATCAACTGCTGTTCAGCTTCAAAACCGGCGGCGTGAGCAATCGTCATTTCAACCGCCGCACTTCCACCGGCCTGGTCAAGCTCGATATCACCAGCCAGGTGACGAACAGCCATCAATTCAAAACCGGGGTGGAGTATCGCCGCAACCGGGTGTTCTTCGAAGACATCAGTCTGCAGCCGGTGCTCGAGCAATCGGATTTCGATCCTGCCAACGATTCACCTTTCATCCGCACGCGCGTGCCGGATCTCAGCACGCCGGATCACAACCGCAGCACGCACCGGCCCACGGAATTTGCAGCTTACCTGCAGGACAAGATCGAGCTGCAAAACTTCATCGTGAATGTCGGCGTGCGGCTGGATCATTTCGATCCCGACGGCCGCGTGCTGGCGGATCCCAGCGATCCCAACATCTACAATCCCATCCGGCCGGAAAACCGTTTCTTCGATCGCAACGGCAACGGCATACAGGATGCGGACGAGCCGAGTCTGACCATCGAGCAGCGCCAGCAATACTGGTATAAGAGTGTGGGCAGCAAGACCAAGGTCAGCCCGCGGCTGGGCGTTTCCTTCCCCGTGCTGGCCGGCGGCGTGTTTCATTTTTCCTTCGGCCAGTTTTTCCAGGCGCCCAAGTTCGAGCGGCTGTATCAGAACAGCGATTTCAAAATCGGCAGCGGCACCGGCAACCAGGGTTTGATCGGCAATGCTGATCTGGAGCCCGAACAGACCACGAACTATGAGATCGGGTTGAAGCAGGAGATCACCGGTAACAGCACGATCGATGTGACCGCGTTTTTCCGGGATATTCGCGATCTCACCAGCACGCGCGCCGACAATATCGAAGTCTTCGGCGGCGCCGCCTACTACAACAAATTCGTCAATGCTGATTTTGGCCTGGTGCGCGGCGTCATCATTTCCTACAGCCGGCGCTTTGCCGGCGGCTTTTCCGCCAACGCCGACTACACCTTCCAAGTCGCCAAGGCTTCGAATTCGGATCCAGAAGCCGCGCGCAATGCGGCCAACTCCGGTGCCCTGCCGGAAGTCCAGCTCACGCCGGTGGATTGGGACCAGCGCCACACGCTCAATATCTCCACCGCCTACAACGGCTCGAGCTGGGGCGCCGGCCTGATTCTGCAGGCCGCCAGCGCACAGCCGTATTCGCCACGCCAGGTCACCGACATCTCGGCGCTGTCGATCAATTCCGAACGCAAACCGGGAAACCTGAACGTCGATTTGCGTTTGTACAAGGATTTCCGGCTTTCCCGTCTGAATCTCTCGCTGTTTGCGCGGGTGTTCAACCTGTTCGACACGCTCAACGAGGTCAACGTCTTCAATGACACCGGCCAGGCCGATTTCACCACCGATCGCAATCTTGCGATCCGCACCGTGGGCACGCGCACGCCGGTGAATTCGATCGACGAGTGGTACACCTATCCGACCTATTTCTCCGAGCCGCGCCGTGTCGAGTTCGGCACGACCATCACTTTCTGACTTTTGCGCTCGACCGTCCGGGCGGTCGCTCAGCGCCTCCCGCAGCCTCCTGCGGACGTGCATTTCCAACTAATCAAACCGCCCGGAAGGCGGCAGACATGTGTGAGTTCGACATGAGGGAGAGTCATCTCATGAAAAGAGTTTTGAGCATCGTTGCTTTGTTGGCGCTGTTGCCCTTTGCGCTGCAGGCACAAAGCGGCGCGGAGTTCCGCCGCTCCGGCATCATGGACGGCAATCTGGTCAAAACCGTCTACGGCAACTGGGGCGTGATTGGCCAGCCTTCGACGCGCGGCAACCGGGGCGCCTGGCTGAACCCCAACAACGGTTACGTCGGCGACGTGAGCATCCTGGTGGGCGCCGAAATCAATGCCGCCGATACGGTCTTTCACTCGGTGGTGGTGTGTCCGGTGGATCGCCCGTCCTCCGGCGGGCCGGAGCAATCGCCCACCGGCAAGCGCTGGGGCTTCGAGCCGGTCTCCGGTTACTTGAACGCCAGCCAACAAGATGTGGCCATCAGCAACAACCCCAGTTCCTGGCCGGGCTTCTGGCCTGACCGCCTGGATGATGCGCTCGATCCCGGCTGGCGCGGCGCCTGGAACGGCTACTTTGGCCGCAATCAATTCAACGCCGACCTGGAAACCTACTTCGTCATGGATGACAACGCCGACGAAGAGTTCAACGTCGCCGCCAACAATCGCTTCGGCGTCAGTTTCAAGCCCGATGCCAACAATCCCAGCCGCAACGGCCTGGGGCTGGAAGTGCGGGTGCGCGCGCTGCAGTGGAACGATGTGCTGGCGCAAGACAACATCTTCTGGCTTTATGAAGTGTCCAACAACAGCACCACCAACTACAATCGCGTGGTGTTCGGCTCGCTGGTGGGAACCTATGTCGGCGTGACCTCCACGGAAGATCGCCGCGAGTATGACGACGATTTTTCCTTCTTTGATGTCGAGCGCGATCTCACCTACACCGCGGATTTTGACGACAACGTTTCCGGACGCAACCCCAACTGGGTCGGTGAAGTGGGCGTCGTCGGCTACGCGTTTCTGGAAAGCCCGGGCAATCCGTTTGACGGCCTCGACAACGACGGCGATTTCGATGATTACGTCGACAGCGGCGTGCCTGCCACGGCCGGGCTGTTTCAGTCCACCGAGTTCGATTCGGTGCGCATCCTCCCCGGGCAGCGAGTGGTGTTGATCACCAATGAAGGCCGGTTCGGGCGCACCATAGCTACTGTTCCCGACCGCGACACGACCTTCACGACGCTGGGCGCCAAAATCTTCGTGCGCCCGGGCATCACCAAGCTGGTCGAAGGCAACACCTACCGCTTGCCGGGCCAGTTCCGCACCATTGTCAATCCCAATGCCTATGACGGCATCGACAATGATCTCGACGGCGTCATCGACGAAAACTCGCAATTGCACTACCGCCAGGTGCGGGTGGATCAGAACGGCAACACTCTGTTCGACCGCCTCAATCCGCTCGCCCGCATCGACTATCTTACCGGCCGCGGCGCCATCGACCGCATGCTCGATGAAAAGCGCGATGACAAGATCGACAATGACAATGACTGGGACGTGGAATTCCACGACGTCGGCCTCGATGGTGAAGCCGGCACCGGCGACCTCGGCGAAGGCGATGCCCTGGCCACCAGCGGCGCCGGCACGAATCTGCCGGGTGAACCCAACATCGACAAGACCGACGTCGATGAGTCTGATCAAATCGGCTTGACCAGCTTCGAATATTTCGCGCCTGCCGGCAATTTCTCGATCCGCGACGATGAGAGCCTGTGGCAGCGCCTCACGCCCGGCTTCTTCGACGTGCCGCCGTCGATCGTCAACAACCGGCCGATTCAAGGCGAAGATGGAGATTTCATCTTCGGCTCGGGTTATTTCCCGCTGCCTGCCGGCCAGACGCGCAGCTTCTCGCTGGCGCTGGTTTATGGCGCGGGCGGCGGCCGGCAGCTCGATCTCGATGATCTGCTGAAGAACCGCGACACCGTGCAAAAGATCTACAACAGCAACTACCAATTCCCGCAGGCGCCGCGCAAGCCGGTGGTGCAGGCCTATGCCGGCGACGGCAAAGTGACGCTCACTTGGGATCGCCATGCGGAGGAGTCGGTGGATCCGACGACGCGCGAGAAAGACTTCGAGGGTTACAAAGTCTATCGCTCGACTGATCCGCTCTTCAATGACGCGCGTTTGATCACCAACGCCGACGGCACCATCGAGCAGCTCAAGCCCATTGCCCAGTTCGACCTGATCAACGGCCTCACCGGCTATTTCCAGGCGCAAGGCTCGCTGTATCAGGATTTGCGCGGGTTGTCGTTCCTGCTCGGCAATGATACCGGTTTGCAGCATACTTACATCGATGAGAATGTCGAGAACGGCCGCACTTACTACTACGCGGTGGTGGCCTACGATCGCGGCGACGCTTCCAAAGACATTTTCCCCAAAGAAAACACCCGCGTGATCCGCCGCCTGGCAAACGGAGAATATCAGACCGATCTCAACACCGTGATCGCGACGCCGCGCACGAAAGTGGCAGGCTACCAGCATCCCAAGGACAGCGTGCCGCTGAGCCCGGTGCAGACCGTTGCGACCGGCGACATCAACTATCAGGTGCTCAATCACGAAGCCCTGACCGGCCACCTCTACGTGCTGGAGTTCTACGACACCTCGACCGACGGCATCGACAACAACAACAACTGGAATCTGCTCACCGATGACGTGGGCAGCGACGGCGTGGCAGACACCAATGATCCCGACGGCTCCGAGGGCAACGGCGTGCCCGATCGCGGCGAGCCCAATCTCGATCACCGCGACAACAAGGAGCTGCTGGAGAAATTCACCACCTCCTATTCGATCATGGACAGCACGGGCGTGACGGAGGCTTTTCTGGCCCAGGATACGGTTTTTGTGAATCTGTCGAAGCAAAACCTGGTGCCGGGCTCGGTGGTGGTGCGCAATCCCGCCGGCGCCACGGTGCCGGCCTCCGAGTATCTCGTGCTGCTGGATCGCGGCCGCATTCGCGGTGCGCGGCGCGGCGCGCTGCCGGCCGGACAGTACGCCATCAGCTACCGCTACTATCCGGTCTATCGCAGCGCCAACCTCGATTCAACGCAACGCCAGGTGCCGAGCAGTACCACGGCGCCGCGGCTCTCCGATGCCGACAATTTCGACGGCCTGGTGCTGTCGTTCCGCAACGCCAAGGCGATTGCCAAAATCGAAAGCCGGTCGCGCTTCAACCGCGACAAGCAGCCGTTCTTCTTCAGCTTCGTGCCGCTGGAGTTGAATCTCGGCACCGAAACCATCAAGGGCTTCCGCAACGCCGCCAGCTATCGCTTCGAGTTTGCCAGCACGATTGTCGATACCTCCTCGGATTTCCTCGGGGCACAGCCGGTGCCGGTCAACTATCGCGTCTACAATTTGACCGACAGGCGCTATATTGATTTTCTCGTGCTCGACCGGGACAACGACGGCACGACCATTTCGACCTTTGACGAAGTAGTGCTGGTGGAGACCGGTGCGAACAATATTCCGGTCGTGACCTGGGACATGGTGTTCTCCTCTTCGAAGGATACCACCATCTCCTTCGGCGCGGGCGACACGCTGTTCATCAACACCAGCAAGCCGTTCCGCCGCGGCGATCGTTTCACTTTTGCACCGGAGCTGCCCACGGTCGATCGGGCCCGCGCCAGCCAGATGCTTTCCGATATTCGCGTCGTGCCCAATCCCTACGTCGTGGCCTCGGTGCACGAGCCGCCGCTGCCGGAGGGCGTCACCAGCGGGCGCGGCGAACGGCGCATCACCTTCACCAATGTTCCGGTCAACGCCACGATTCGCATCTTCACGGCGCGCGGCGAGCTGGTGCAGACGCTGCAAAACGGCGGCAACCTCCAGAGCGGCGCCGTGGCCTGGAACCTCAAGACCTTTGAGAATCTCGATATCGCGCCGGGCGTGTATTTCTACGTGGTCGACTCCGAGGCCGGCCAGAAGCAGGGCAAGATCGCGATCATCAAGTAGCGCCGGCGGCCACCCCTGGCCGCCGCGTTGGAGAACAAGTTTCGAGACTGCTCGATTGAAAACAGGGAGCACGAGAACATGATCCGCAAAGTGAATATCGTGGCGCTGAGCCTGGCGCTGCTCATCCTCAGCCTGGGCGCGAGTGAGCTGCGGGCTCAGGCCAAAGTGGGAACGGCGAGTGCGCCGTTTCTCGGCATCGCGATTGGGCCGCGTGCCGCGGCCATGGGCGGCGCCTTCGCCGCTCTGGGCAACGATGTCACCGCGCTGTACTGGAATCCCGGCGGCATTGCCATGTTGGAGAAATCACAACTGCTGGTTTCGCATACGCAATGGCTGGTCAACACGGATTTCAACTGGGCCGGCTTCGTCTTGCAGGTGGGAGAGGGCAACGCCCTGGGCCTGAGCGTGACCCTGCTGGATTACGGCGAAGAGGAAGTCGTCGATGAGTACAATCAAACCGGCACCGGCGCGCGCTGGTCGGCGAACGATCTGGCGGTGGCCGCCAGCTATGCGCGGCGCTTCACCGATCGCTTTGCCATCGGCGGCAACGCCAAATATATCCAGCAGAAAATCTGGAACGAGACGGCCAGCTCGTTTGCCTTCGATGCCGGCCTGCTGTTCATCACCCAGTTCAACGACATGCGGCTGGGGATGAGCATTTCGAATTTCGGGGCGGACATGAAATTTGGCGGCAAGGACCTGCTGCAACGCATCGACATCGATCCGGATAACTCCGGCAACAATGAGACGCTGGTTTCCGAATTGCGCACGGAGCGCTGGCCGCTGCCGCTGTTTTTCCGGGTGGGGCTCGCGTATGATTTGCTGCGCGCGCAGAACACGCGCGTCACGCTGGCCGCCGACGCGCTGCGGCCGAGCGACAACACCGGCGTGCTCAATCTCGGCACTGAAGTCGAGCTGTACAACACGCTGTTCTTGCGCGGCGGCTACAAATCGCTCTTCCGCGAGGACAGTGAAGAGGGGCTGACGTTGGGCGCCGGGGTGAAATATAACATGGGCGCGGCCGGCATGCTCAATTTCGACTTCGCCTATGCCGATTACGGCCTGCTCGACAATGTCAAAATGTTTTCACTCGGCCTGGCCTTCTGAAATCCGGAGCGCCTGCGCAGCGCACCCCGATGAGCCGGGCTTTGTTCACCACAACTCAGGGAGGTAAATGGATGGCCGATGACGCGACAACGGGTCAATAGGGTAAACAAACTCAACGCCGTACCACCCAAAACTCAAGCGGAGGTTAGTATGAGACGTCTAGGTATAGGGATGTTGTCTCTGTTACTAATGGCGGCAGCCGCCTTTTCCCAGGTGAAGATGACACCCAACTGGGAGATCAAGGCCGATGCGGTCTCGTGGTTCAAGGCCGACAACAACACGCGCGGCTTGGCCTACAATCCGGCCACGGATCATGTGCTGGTCGTTGCCAGAACGGGCGCCCCGCGCGTCGTCATTCTCAATGCGGCCAATGGCGACAGCCTGGGCACGCTGGACCTGACCAATGTCGGCGGTGGCACGTTCCCCATCAATCTCATCGATGTGGATGAGAACGGTGTCATCTATGCCTGCAATCTCAGCGTCAGCAACACCGCCAATTTCAAGGTCTATCGCTGGCAGAACGAAGCCGCGCAACCCACCGTGGCTTTCGATGCGTTGTTCCCCACCACGCCGCATCGCTATGGTGATGCCTTCGGTGTGGTCGGCACCGGCGCCAACACAGAAATCTATGCCGCGGGCGGCGGCAACACGCTGCATGCCGGCCTGCTCACCACGGCGGATGGCGTGACCTACGTGGTCAACGACACCATTCGTGTGGGCACCCGGGCGCGCTTGGGCATCGATGCCACTGCGCCTGCCGGCAACATTTGGGGCAATGCCTACGGCGTGCGGCCGGCGCTGTTCGATCAAACCGGCATGCTGCTCGGCGGCGTTGCAGAAGCAGTTGCCGGCTTCCAGTCTTGCGGCATCAAGTATTTCAAGACCACGCCTGAGTTCATTGCCGTCAATCAAAACATTTCTGCCGGTCTGCCGAAATGGACCCGGTTGATCAATGTCACCAACGGCCCGGAGCGTGCGTTTGCCGTAGGTGAAACGGCGATGGTCGGCACCAATGCCAATCTCAACGGCACCGGCGCCTTCGGCTATGATCCCGTGCGCAATGCCTTGATCGTGCTGCTCTCCAACAACGTGATCGGTTCCTACAGCCTGGCGGAGGCCGTGACGCGCGTGCCCGTGACGTTTCAGATCGACATGGGCATTCAGAAACAACTGGGCTTCTTCAAACCGGATTCCCAGATTGTCGTGCTGCGCGGCAATTTCATCAATGAAGCCAATCCCGGCCTGGAGGAATGGAAGGGCAACCGCATTGAAGCCTTTGCCAGCGCGGCCAACCCGGATGTCTACACCCTGACCGTCGGCTTTCCTGCCAGCGCGGCGGGTTCGGAATTCGAGTTCAAGTATGTCATCGAGAACTTGACCGCCCGCGGTGACAGCGCCACCCAGGGCGGCAGTTGGGAGAACGTCGACAACCGCAAGTTCACGCTGGCGGCCGGCGGCCAGGTGCTGGATAAGGTCTACTTCAACAACAAGACCTCGGTTTCGGCCAAGGTGAAGGTGACCTTCTGGGTGAATACCGCCACCGTGCCCGACACCATCACCAGCCGGGCCAACATTCAAATCCGCGGCAACGAAGCGCCGTTGACGTGGGACAATGCCACCGGCGGCAAGCTCAACTATGTCTCCGGCGACTACTGGACCACGACGCTGGAGTTTGAATCCGGCACCGAGCTGCGCTTCAAGCTCTTTGCCGATTCCGAGAACGACGGCAACAGCGGCTGGGAAGCGAATCTCGGCACCGGCTCCACCAACCGGGAATGGAAGGTGGGGAACGCCGATGAGACCGTGCCGTTGCTGTTCTACAACACCGTCAATGGCCGCGATCAATTCTACACGCCCTTCACCGACGCCGACAAGATCGACGTGCTGTTACGCGTGAATGTGGCAGGCTATCAAGACTGGAATCCCGCCACCCGTGAAATCGGCATTCGCGGCGGCGTCGCGCCGTTTGACTGGGGCACCAGCTTCAAACTCGCCCCGGAACAAGACACGCAGAATGCCGGCCAGTTGAACTATCCGGCCGCGAATTTCTGGAGCGGCGTGGCACAGTTCCCGAAAGCGGCCGCGGATGTGCCGTATCAATTCGTCGTGCTCGAGAAGGGCACCGACAATGTCGTCCTGTGGGAAAACCAGCTCGGTGGTTTCGGCGGCAACCGCCAATTGTTGCTGAACACCGCGACTCCGGACACCACGCTCTACTGGAAGTGGCTCGGTGATGTCCCGCCGCTGCCCACCAACAACAAGGATGCCATCACTGTGACCTTCCGCACCGACGTGACCAAGGCCATCCGGGAGCGCGGTTTTTCGCATGGCGATACGCTGGAAGCAGTGGCCGGCTACAACGCCACCGCCAATACGGTCGGCCGGGTGCGTCTGGCACGGCAGGGATTCACCAACATCTACCAGGGCCAGCTTGATCTGGTGAGCACGATCAACAAGGACCTGGACTACCAGTATTATGTCACCAAGAACGGCGTCGAGGTGCGCGAGAACTACTACGACTTCAATTTCACCGGCAGCCCGGCCTCACGTGCGGAACGCCGCCGCCTCAACGTGCCCGGTGCCACATTCCAAATCGATGACGTCGAAGCGAGCGAAGTCAACGCGCGCCGCCAGCCCACCTTCCCGAATCAATCGCGGTTGGCGCGCAACGTGATGGTAACCTGGGAAGTCGATTTGCGCCCGGCGATCTATCAAGTCATGGCCGGCGATACGCTGTTCGACATTCAGGGCGATTTCAACATCACCAAGGCCACCAACATCCTGGCGGCGGGCGTGTGGATGAATGGTCCGGCAGTCGGCGGCTGGAGCAACACCGGCGGCGACTGGGGCCTGGGCCTGCAGAACAACCTCAACAAGAAGATGTATGACGACGGCACCAATGGCGACCGCGTCGCGGGCGACTCCATCTTCACGCGTATGGTGTTGGCCTCGCCGGACAGCACCGGCATCGGTTCCAAGAGCCAGGTCGGCCAAGTGTACAAGTTCGGCATTCAGGGCGGTGATAACGAAGGCGGCAAGGGCGGCTTCGGCAACAACCATGTTGCCAACATCGATGACAGCGGCCCGACCTTCACCATCTATACCCAATTCGGCAGCATCAACCCCGCTTACTATGATGCTTGGGACTTTGACAACCGCCGGCCGACGGCCGTCAAAGACCGGCCGGGCCAGGCGCCGCTCGCCTATGTGCTGGAACAGAACTATCCCAATCCGTTCAATCCGGAAACCGAGATTCGCTACGGCATCCCGAAGAATACGCGGGTGACCCTTAGCATCTACAATCTCGCCGGCCAGCTCGTGGCGACGCTGTTTGACGGCGCGCAGGTGGCAGGCACGCATTCGGTGAGATGGAATGGGTTCGATCGCGACGGCCAGCGCGCCAGCTCCGGCATCTACCTCTACAAGCTGGAAACGCCGGACTTCGTGAAGACCAACAAGATGGTGCTCACCAAGTAGCCTCAGGTGCAGCAGAGCTGTAACCAAAAATCCCGCGCCACCCTTTGCGGTGGCTGCGGGATTTTTTTTGCGGGTGGAAAGATCGGGTTGTGGCGCTGCCCGGCCGGGTTCAAACAGCGCGCCTTTAGCTGGATTCCGGTTTTGGCGCCACGGCCGGGAGCGGCCACGGATCCATTGCGTTTGATGATGAAACCGCTCTGGTTTTGCTGGCAATGGGCAAGCTGCTGTTGCGCCTCTCGCGATTTTGTCCCAGCACCAGATAAACCGAGATAACGATCACGATCGTCGCTGCGAAGGTCTGCATGGACACCGGCTCGCCCGCCAGCGCCCAGCCGAGAAACACCGCGATTACCGGATTGACGTAAGTGTGCGTTGCCACCCGCGTTGCCGAAGTGATGCGCAGCAGCCAAACATAGGCAGTGAAGGCAACGACTGAGCCGAAGACGACGAGATACACCCAGCTCAGGAGAGGCAGCAGGGAAAGCGCCGCGATTTGCAGCCGGCTGCCTTCACCCATGAGCAGGCCGGTGAGGATGAGCAGGAATCCGCCCACCATGAGTTGTAGCCCGGCCACCAGCGCCGGCGTGCTGGGGAGTTTGGCCACCCGGGAATAGACCGCACCGATCGACCAGGACAGTGTGCCGACGAGAATGGCGAATGCGCCGCCGAAATCCAAGTGCGCCGTGCTGAATTGTTGTCCGGGCGCCAATAGCAAGCCGAGGCCGGAGAGGCCGCAAGCCATCCCGATGATCGTGCGAAGGCTCGCTTTGTCTTCGCGCACGAGAAACGCCTCGATCAACGCGATCCACAACGGCTCGGAAGCCACCAGCAACGCCGCGGACCCGGAGGCGATTCGCTGCTGTCCCCACGCCAGCAAACCGTGACCCACCAGAAAGAACAAGATTGCGATCGTCAGGAGGGGCAGGAGGTTTTCTCTTTTGACTCTTCCTGCTCCGCGCGCACGGCTCCACAGGTAAAGGATGAAGCCGGCGGCCAGCGAGCGCGTTCCCATCATCAGGAAGGGAGGGAGGGCGGTCAGCGCATACTTGATCGCCAAGTAGGTCGAACCCCAAATGAAGTAGATGGCGGCAAAGGCGGCAAACAGTTTGAACTGGGTGTGCTGGTTCATAGTGGTTGCAAGAAGTCCCTTGCGGTTTGGTGATTGGAGCACAGCAAAACTGGCCGGGCAGATCGAGAGGGCTTCGGCGGACGCGCTATTGGAAAAGCGGACAAACCTTTACCCGTTTGTTTCGGGAAGAGGAAGCGTGCGGCACTCCTTGACCGTTTCCAATACGATGGTGGTGCGTGTGGAGCGCACGGACTTGATTCGGCCCAATTTTTCCCGCATGAATTCCATTAAATGCCGGGTGTCCTGCACCCGCACTTTGAGGAGATAGCAGTCTTCGCCGGCGACATTGTGAATCTCCTGCACCTCGGCCAGTTTGGCAATTTGCCGGGTGGTCGTGCTTCCGCCGAGGCTCTCCTCGGTCTTGACAAAAATAAAGGCGGTCAGACCGAACCCAAGTGCCGCGGCATCGAGGCGCACTTCGTAGCCAGCGATGACACCGCGCTCGTCCAGTTTGCGGATGCGCTCCAGCACGGCGGAGGGGGCCAGCGCGACTTGGCGCGCGATTTCAGCATTCGGAATTCGTGCGTTTTTCTGAAGAATGTTCAGAATTTTCGCATCAAGTTCGTCGATCATTCTGCTTTTCCAGTTTTGGGCAGAATATACGCCGGTGGGGAAAAATTTGTTTCACGGCCGGGCTGTGCCGGGTGGCGGGGCCAACTGGAGGTTCTCGAGGAGGGAATTCATTGCAGGCCTTGGCGCGACCACGCGGACCAGCCTGAAACCGTCTGATAGATCTCGTGCAGGCTGTCACCCTCAGTGCAAAAAGCAAAACGTCTCATGCGCAGGCGCAAAGCCGCAAAGGTTCGGCAAAGAAGAACTTTGCGCATTCTTTGCGTCTTGGCGGCTTTGCGTGAGGCTTTGCTTTTCGGTTTCGGCTTGTGCGGGTTGTTGATTGCCAAATTGCTGGGAGCTGTGGTTGAGTCTTCACAAGGTCCTTACAGGATGACAGAGGGCTCTGGTTGAGTCTTCACAAGTTCCTTACTGGATGACAGCGGACATTACCGCCCGGGCGGTGAACTGCCGTATCATCAGATTCTAACCCCAGGCAGTTCTACCTCTGCCGCATCAGCAGCAGCTTTTTGGTGAGAGAAATACTGGTCACTGCAGAAGCTGCTTCCAAGCGATAGAAATAGACTCCGCTGGGCAGGGGCTGGCCGCGGTTGTCCCGGCCGTTCCAACGGAATTGATGCACGCCGGCAGGCTTCATCATTGCCCAGGTTTTGACTTCCGCTCCCAGGATATCGAAGAGGCGAATCTGCACCTGCGCGGCTTGGGGCAGCGCAAAGCGGATTTCAGTGAATGCGCCAGCAGCCTTGGCGGTGAGAACAAAGGGATTGGGATAGTTTTGTTCGAGCGCAAACATTTCGGGCTGCGCGCCGGACTGTTTTTTGTCTTCAACTCGCACCGAAGGCTCATCCGGCGGCTCGAAGCCGTATTGCGAAGTGTGCCAGCGGTCATGGCCGTACATCGGCCAGGGGAAGCGCTCTTTGACATAAGGCACGCCGGGGATTTGCCAAACGGTGAGCCAAGTCTCTTTTGTTAGTGAGTCAGGACGGCCACTTGATACTGCTGCGATTTCTGTAGTGCCATCGCAATCCAAATCACCCAGTGCGACGGTATTGAAGCCAACATTTTGCCGCAAATACAAAGGCGAAAACGACTGTCTGGTCGCATCGTGATTAAGAATGGAAATCCGGCCTCTCAAAACACTGCCGGCAAAAACCTGCTCATTATTGCTTAAGGCAATCTCCAAAAGTCCATCCCCATCGATGTCACCAATCGCGGAGCTGCAAAAAGTGCTGGGGCCTCTCGTGGTTGCGTCAACTTCACTCAAGATCACAGGCCAGCCTGAAACAAAAGTACCGTCGCCCTTCCACGCTGCCATATGATCATAATTGGTGACGGCTATGAAATCCGGAAAACTGTCTTGGTCGATATCTGCCATTGCAGGACGTGAATAGTAGCCGGCAACAGGTACTCCGCCAACCGAAAAATGTGGCCAACCGGGCATCATCGTGCCATCGTAACGGTGGAGCGCAGCATAACCGAACAGATCGGGAGGAACAAACTTGAAAGTTACCACTGCGACCTCCAGCGTACCATTCAGATCAACATCAGCCAGCGCGGCATCGCTGCCGGCTGCGAAGGTATAGTTCTGCGGCAGCGTGATCGGCCAGCCTGGCAGCGGCTCGCCATTGGGCCGCCAAACATACAACCGGCCGAGATAATCCTCGAAGCGATCCGCCGCATATTGCCCCGGCATGACAATCTCGGGTTCGCCATCGGCATCGATGTCCGCAATCGACGCCTTTGCAATTGGGTAAAAAGGCGCAATGTCTCGCGGCCAGCCGCTGGCGACGGTGCCGTCATGATGAAAGACATAGACGCTGGTGTTGAAGTTGCCAACGATTTCCAGGTCGCCATCGTTGTCCAGATCATAAAGCGTGAGTGGTTCGAAGCCATCCCGCAATGCCACCGGGAAATTGGGAAGAAGGTTGCCGTCATGAGTCCAGGCATACAGGAAACTTTCATGGGTATGCGCAGAATCAACGTCATACGAATAGTCAACCGTTACAACTTCCAAGTTGCCATCATGATCCAAATCGCCAATGACCACAGGTTCTCTGGTTTCATGCGTTGTGGTTTGCGGCCAGCCGGGCAGGAGACTGCCGTCGCTTCGAAACGCGTAGACCCTGCGGCCGCTCGACACCAGAATCTCCAACTTGCCGTCGCGGTTGAGATCCGCCAGATTCGGGCCGGCACGAGGCGAGGTGTATTTTCCTGATTCGAGCAGAATCGGAAAACCCTCGCTTAACACAGGGACCGGCTGTGAGAACAGTCCCACCGGGCCGAAAAGCAACAATGAAATGAGCGGCCAGCGCTGCAGCCAGCGGGATGATGACATGGAACTTCTCCCGTCGCGAAGATTGAAGGCGGTGATCCCAAAAGCCGGAATCACCGCCGGAATGAGAAACAGACAGTACCTCAGGCTCAGTAAGGAACCATGATGATGTCATCGGTATGAGTGGCGCTGCCTTGGATATGGTAGGCTGAGACGGATCCCGTCCAGTGACCGTCATCTGCATGAACGGAATAAGTGCCGGTGGGAAAGTCTGAATCAGATCCTTCGATAATGTAGTTTCCCCTCGTATCCCAAACATAGCCAGGATTGCCGATTGGCGCACCTCCAAGCCAAGCTTGAACTTCTGTGTATTGTTCCGCCGGTTCGCCATTCATGAGAATCGCCTTGCCATAGAACTGCGTGCTGCTCGGCGTGCGCGCTTCCAACTTCAACGCGGCAAGCCCCACCAAAAGGAGGGCAAGCGCCGCTGCGAAGAAAACAATCAGACGTTTCATCGGTAATTTCCTTTCTTGAGAAAGCATTCACGTATGGCCTGGCAGCCGCAAAGAAACCCTTGCTTCTCAAGAGGCCAATGAGTATCATCGGGTGCTTTTTGGTTGAGAAGCTTTGGTGGTCTCTCAGCAGGCTGCCAAAGCTTTTCTTTTTTTGGAGAGCAAGAAAAAGCCGGGTGGGAGGAAGCTCAGCAAAACGTGCAGCGGCCATGAAAGCGGTGTTTCTTCATGGCAGGGATCGCCTAAAATGGCATTTGATCTCTTTGGGCAGAGTGAGAGGGGAAAGCGCGGCGGAGGAGAGCGGTGTGTTGCCAGGCGCGAGAGGTCGACTCCCCATTCCCACCATGCCGTTGAACCGGCGGCAGAATAAGAAAAAGAAAAAACTCTTTGTCAAGCAGCATTTTCAGGCTTTTCTTTGCAAGCGGCAGGAGAGAAACCGGGGATTGGTGCTGTCATTTTGCCAGGCAGCCTGCGAATGTTCTGGGAGGTGCGCATGAGGCTGCACAAGGTCTCTGCGGGATGACGGCGCTGTGCCTGGGTCTTCACAAGGTCCCTACGGGATGACGGCGCTGTGCCTGGGTCTTCACAAGGTCTCTGCGGGATGACGGCGTTTGCCGGGTCTCGCGTGGGTTGTTCCCCTCAGTGCAAAAAGCAAAACGTCTCATGCGAAGGCGCAAAGCCGCGAAGGTTTCGCAAAGAAGAGCTTTGCGCATTCTTTGCGTCTTAGCGACTTTGCGTGAGGCTTTGCTTTTCGGTTTCGGCTTGTGCGGGTTGTTGATTGCCAAATTGCTGGGAGCTGTGGTTGAGTCTTCACAAGTTCCCTGCGGGATGACAGCGGACTTTACCGCCCGGGCGGTGAACTGCCGCATCATCAGATTCTAACCCCAGGCAGTTCTACCTCTGCCGCATCAGCAGCAGCTTTTTGGTGAGAGAAACACTGGCCGCCGCTGAAGCCGCTTCCAAGCGATAGAAATAGACTCCGCTGGGCAGGGGCTGGCCGCGGTTGTCTCTACCGTTCCAACGGAATTGATGCACGCCGGCAGGCTTCATCATCGCCCAAGTTTTAACTTCCGCTCCCAAGATATCGAAGAGGCGAATCTGCACCTGCGCGGCTTGGGGCAGCGCAAAGCGGATTTCGGTGAAATGGCTAGTAGCATTTTGCGAGAGAACAAAGGGATTGGGATAATTCTGTTCGAGTGCAAACGTTGCCGGCAGCGCGTGGGATTGGTTTCTGTCTTCAACTCGCACCGAAGGCTCATCCGGCAGCTCGAAACCGTATTGCGAAGTGTGCCAGCGGTCATGGCCGTACATCGGCCAGGGGAAGCGCTCTTTGACATAAGGCACGCCGGGGATTTCCCAGACGGTGAGCCAAGTCTCTTTGGGGAGTCTTTCGTGAGAGCGCCCGGTTGACACGGTGACAACATCTACAGAACCATTTTCATCCAAATCTCCCAGGGCAACGCTATTGAGACCCGCTAGTTGCCGTGGTCGCAGAAACCACGGCAGCAATGTGCCATCATGATCAAAGACGGGAATGCTGCCGATCCAGATACCATCAACGAAGGAACCGCCGGCATTTGTTGCAAAGATCTCAACTTTTCCATCATGATCAATGTCGCCGGCACAGGGGTTGGAAAGAGTAACATCTCCAACCAACGGATTGCCGATTTCTCGGAATATGACAGGCCACCCCGGGACCAGAGTGCCGTCGCCTTTCCAAGCAACGAGGTGATCAAAGCCATCGCCGAAGATCAAATCCGGGAAACCATCAGCGTCGAGATCGCCGGCTGCTGGCCCTGACTGAAAGCCATTGAGAGAATCCGCTGCGACGGTAAAATGCGGCCAACCGGGCATCAGGTTGCCATCATGGCGATAGAGCGCGGCAAAGCCTCTGACAACGGGAGGAATGAACTTAAATGTTCCCACGGCGATCTCCAGTGGGCCATTCAAGTCTACATTTACGAGCACAGCATCGTTTGAATAAGCAAACGTGTAGTTGTCGGGTAATGTTAACGGCCAGCCTGCCAGCGACTCGCCATTGGGCCGCCAAACATACAATCGGCCGAGGTAATCCTCGAAGCGATCCGCCGCATATTGCCCAGGTAACACAATCTCGGGTTGGCCGTTGGCATCGATGTCCCCAATCGACGCTTTTGCAATTGGGTAAAAAGGCGCAATGTCTTGCGGCCAGCCGCTGGCGACGATGCCGTCATGATGAAAGACATAGACCCTGGTGTTGAAGTTGCCAACGATTTCCAGGTCGCCATCGTTGTCCAAATCATAGAGCGTGAGTGGTTCGAAGCCATCCCGCAGTGCCAGCGGGAAATTGGGAAGAAGGTTGCCGTCATGAGTCCAGGCATACAGGAAACTTTCATGGGTGTGCGCCGAATCAACGTCGTACGAATAGTCAACGGTTACAACTTCCAAGTTGCCATCATGATCCAAATCGCCAATGACCGCAGGTTCTCTGGTTTCATGCGTTGTGGTTTGCGGCCAGCCGGGCAGGAGACTGCCGTCGCTTCGAAACGCGTAGACCCTGCGACCGCTCGACACCAGAATCTCCAACTTGCCATCACGATTGAGATCTGCCAAGTTTGGGCCTTCGTGAGGCGAAGTATATGTTCCCGATTCCAGAAGAATTGGGAAGCCTTCGCGGAGGACAGGTGACGGTTGTGAGAACAACCTGAAGGGGCTCAAGATTAACAGCAGAATCACAAGAGGCGGCCAGTGCTGAACGGAGTGAGATGCCAACATGAAAATCCTCCTGTCGCATACCATACAATGAGGCGTTGATCCCGAGAGGTCGGGATCAACGCCCGAATGGCTTGCCGATAAGGCAGCGAGTTTCCTATGAATGAAGAACAGACAATACCTCAGGCTCAGTAAGGAACCATGATGATGTCATCGGTATGAGTGGCGCTGCCTTGGGTATGGTAGGCTGAGACGGAACCTGTCCAGTGACCATCATCTGCATGAATTGAATAGGTTCCGGTTGGGAAATCTGAGTTGTCTCCACCGATGTAAAAGTTGCCTCTCGTATCCCACACTTCACCAGGAGATTCCACTGGAACACCTCCAAGCCATGCTCGAACAACTGTGCCCTTGTCGGCCGGCTCACCATTCATGTGAATCGCCTTGCCATAGAACTGCGTGCTGCTGGGCGTGCGCGCTTCCGACTTCAACACGGCAAGCCCCACCAAAAGGAGGGCAAGCGCCGCTGCGAAGAAGATGATTAAACGTTTCATCGGAAATTTCCTTTCTTGAGAAAGCATTCAAGCATACGCCGCGGCAGCCGCAAAGAAACACTTGCTTCTCAAGAGGCCAATGAGTATCATCGGGTGCTTTTTGGTTGAGAAGCTTTGGTGGTCTCTCTGCAGGCTGCCAAAGCTTTTCTTTTTTGGAGAGGAAGAAAAGGCCGGGCGGGGGGAAGCTCAGCAAAACGTGCAGCGGCCATGAAAGCGGTGTTTCTTCATGGCGGTGATCGCCTAAGAAAAATAGCGTTTGATCTCTTTGGGCAGAGTGAGAGGGGAAAGCGCGGCAGAGGATACCAGTGTGCTGCCAGGCGTGAGAGATCAACTCCCCATTCCCACCATGCCGTTGAACCGGCGACGGCAGAATAAGAAAAAAAACTCATTGTCAAGCAGGATTTTCAGGCTTTTCTCTGCAAGATGACAACGGGATGACAGCGGACATTACCGCCCAGGCAGTTCTACCTCTGCCGCATCAGCAGCAGCTTCTTGGTGAGCACGACGCTACCCGCCGCTGAAGCTGCTTCCAACCGATAGAAATAGACTCCACGGGGCAAAGGCTGGCCACGGTTGTCCCGGCCGTTCCAGCGGAATTGATGCACACCGGCAGGCTTCATCATTGCCCAGGATTTGACTTCGGCTCCCAAGATATCGAAGAGGCGAATCTGCACCTGCGCGGCTCGGGGCAGCGCAAAGCGGATTTCAGTGAATGCGCCAGCAGCCTTGGCGGAGAGCATAAAGGGATTGGGATAGTTCTGTTCGAGTGCAAACTCCGTCGGCAGCGCGCCGGTTGGATTTCTGTCATCAACTCGCACCGAAGGCTCGTCCGGCAGCTCGAAACCATATTGCGAAGTATGCCAGCGGTCATGGCCGTACATCGGCCAGGGAAAGCGCTCTTTGACATAAGGCACGCCGGGGATTTGCCAGACGGTGAGCCAGACTTCGCGATCCCGTGTATCGCCGGAAAGGGTTATCAGTTCCAGAGTGCCGTCACCTTCCAAATCTCCCATCGCGACAGTATTGATGGCGGCCGTTTGTCGCGGCCGTAGCGGTGACCAGGGCAGACTGCTGGCATCATGGTTGAAAGCATAGATTCGCCCCAGCCATATGCCATCGATCAGTTCGGCCTGGTTGTTATTGGTCAAAATCTCCACGTTGCCATCGCCATCAATATCTCCCGCCGAGGGATTGATGAATGTTGACCGACCGACGAGGATGGAATCCAATTGCCCGAGAAGGACCGGCCAGTTTGGCACCAAGCTGCCATCGCCATTCCAGGCGACGATGTGATCGTAAAGATCGGCAAAGATCAGCTCCGGTTCTTCATCGTCGTCGAGATTGGCGACCGCCGGGCCGGCGCCGAATTCGTAGAGCGAATCTGTGCCCGCGGTGTAGATTGGCCAACCCGGCATGATCGTGCCGTCATGACGGTATAGAATCGCATACCCGGGAGGCAGGCGAAGGTCGTCGACGTAACTGCCTACGGCAATCTCGAGGAAGCCGTCACGATCAACATCGACCAGCGCGGGATCGCACCGACTGGCATAAAGATAACCGCTTGGCGTGTCGATTGGCCATCCTGCAGGAATATTCCCATTACAATCCCAAGCATACAAACGGCCAAGACTTTGATTCTTTTGTGGTGCAATGAATTCAGCGGCAATCACGATTTCGGCGAACCCATCACGGTTAAGATCACCGACGCTGGCCTTGCTCATTGGATAAAAGGGCGCCAATTGCTTCGGCCAACCCGGCAGAATAGAGCCATCGTGATGAAAGACGTAGAATTTCTGACCAAAACCTCCCATGATTTCCAGATCACCATCGTTGTCCAAATCAAACAACGAAATGGCACCCACCCCCATCTCCAACCGCACCGGGAAGCCCGGTAGAGGTATGCCGTTACAAGCCCAAGCATAGACGAAGCTTTGCCGGCTGAGGCCCTCCCTGTCCAACGTTATAATTTCGAGGGTACCGTCACCGTTCAGGTCACCGACTGCCGGAGAGTGGATAGTATTAAAAGTAGTTTTCTGCGGCCAGCCAGGTAACAAGCTGCCCTCACTCCTGAAAGCATAGACCGTTTTGCTGCTAGCAACAATGATATCGAGCCGGCCGTCGCGATCGAGATCAGCCAGCATCGCCCCCTCTTGAGGGCCCGTTGGGCCAATTGAATCAATCAGCGTTGGAAATCCTGGTGCAGGGGACGGTCTCTCCTGGGCATGGGTTTTCAAACAATAGGATGCCAATAGAAAAACCAACGTCAATTCAACAGGAATATGATCTTGCATGTGCGTTCTTCTTCTCCAGAAATAGAAGACCGAGACAAGGTTGTTGTCTCGGTCTCGCAAGGGAAGTCAGCAATAAGAGTGCTGAGGTGATTCAGTAGGCCGTATCAAGAATGATATCCTGATCTGTAGAGACATGAATCGTATGACTCACGTTCGTTTCCACGCCCAGCATGCCGACGAGATCATCTCCCTTGAGGGTGTAGCTGCCGGTGGGAAACTCTTCATCGCTACCGCGAATCTGATAGCGGCCGTCGCTGTGCTGAAGGTATATTGTCCTCTTCAGCTCACTGCCAAGAAAAATCCTGACTTCCGTGTTGGGTGGTGCTGGGGTGCCAATCCTGTATTTTACGTACCCCGCAAATTGAATGTTGTCCACGGGCCGGGCTTTGGACTCAAAGGCAGAGGTTGCCAGAGCCACCACGGCAAGCAGGAGGGCGAGAACAGCCAAGAAGCGTTTCATTTGAAACTCCTTTCTTGAGAAAGCATTCACGTGTGAGCTTGGCAGCCGCAAAGAAACCCTTGCTTCTCAAGAGGCCAATGAGTATCATCGGGTGCTTTTTGGTTGAGAAGCTTTGGTGGTCTCTCAGCAGGCTGCCAAAGCTTTTCCTTTTTGGAGAGCAAGAAAAAGCCGGGTGGGAGGAAGCTCAGCAAAACGTGCAGCGGCCATGAAAGCGGTGTTTCTTCATGGCAGGGATCGCCTAAAATGGCATCAAACATCCCATGACAAAGCGAGAGACGAGAGAGACGAGAGAGACGAGAGAGACGAGAGAGACCCCCGCTCCCACCTTGTGTTCCTATATTGACGACGCAAGAAAGAAAACGAAATTGACATTGTCAAGGAAAATTTGTTGAATTTTTTGTAACAATCTGTGCCGCGACCGCAAACTGGCCGTGCGGGCCTGCCCGAGGCTGTTTGCAGAATCTCTGGTGGGCTGCTGCTCGCAGTGAAAAAAACAAAGCTATTCATGCGAAGGCGCCAAGCCGCGAAGGTTTCGCAAAGAAGAGCTTTGCGCATTCTTTGCGTCTTAGCGGCTTTGCGTGAGGCTTTGCTTTTCGGTTTCGGCTCATGCGGGCTGGGGTTTGCGAATTGCCTGGGGCTGTGCTTGAGTCTTCACGAGTTCCCTTCGGGATGACAGCGGACTTTACCGCCCGGGCGGCCACCTACTTCATGGCTTGCAATCTCTGCCAGTGCTCCGCTGCGCCGGGATAGCGGGGATGGGCTTGCAGCAATTGCCTTGCGAATTGCCGCGCAGCCACGAAATCCCCGCTCTTTGCACAGCCGATCGAGAGATTGTAAAGCGACTCGGGATCGTTCGGCTCCTGTTGCAGCGCCTGATGCAAATAACGCAAGCCCTGCGCCAGCTCATTGCGATGAACGGCGATGGTTCCCAGCCACTTGTGCGCCAGCGCCGTCGGCTCGACCGCCAGGGATTGCTCAAATATCTCGTACGCTTCAGGCAGGCGATTGAGGCCAAGATAAGTCAGCCCGAGCCGCAGATAGGGCGCAACCACGTAGGGCATGCCGATCACCAGCGCCTCGTATTCTCGCGCCGCCAAGTCCGGCAGCTTGTTCTTGAGATAGTAATCCGCAAGCTCAGCATGCGCCTGATCCCAACTGGTTTCTTCGCGCAACAGGGCATAGGCCAGTTCTTGCAGGCGATTCTGCGGCTGGTATTGCAACGGCACAAAGCTGTTGGCTGCGGCCGTGAACGGCCAGTTGGAAGTGAGCACGGCCAGCCGCAAACGTACAACTTCTTCATCCAATGCCGTCACTCCCTGCACGCGCCACGGCAACGTGTCCAACGGCGAAATCGCGCCCGCTGGCGGCGGCAGCCAGCCGAGGCGTTGCAGTTGCGCGCCGAACGCTCTGGCGATCAGTAGATGCCCGTCGAGGTTGGGATGGACATGCTCGAACAGCAGCGTATTGCCGATAATGCCGTGCGGCGAGTGCGCGGCAAAGGTATCGGCCATCGCGATCACCGGCAGATTGCGGCTGCGTGCGACCGCGTGAATGATGCGATTGAAATCGCTGCTGGCGCGGAAACGCAGGCCGTCCAAGTCGCGGGCGGCCGTGAAGGCTGCGCGTGCTTCTGATGCTCTTCCCAGCCGCAGGAGGCAATTCCCTCTTTCAAAGTGCAAGCGCGCCGGCAGGCTGTCGATCTCTGCCGCCCGGTTGAACCACGCGAGCGCGGCAGCACAACTGTCGGCGGCTGCCAGCCGCATGGCCTGCTCGAAGCAACGCTGCCACTGGGTGCGATCGCTGCGGGCCCCATGCAGCGAGGCAAACGGCGGCAGGCCGCTGAAATTGCTGGGCAAATCACTCAACATCACTTTGAGGCCGCGGCTTTGCAGCAGCGCCACCAGCTCGTCGAGATTGTCATGAAACTGGTGCGCGGTGAGAGTATAAAGCGCGCTGCCCAGGGGAATTTGCTTCTCTTCGGCGAGGCGGGCCATCAGCGTGCCGCTTTCACGAGGAGCGAGCGCGCCGGAAGCAGAGGTGAGCTGCAGCAGAGAACGGCGCAACAGTTGCATCAGTTTGAGGTGCTGCAGCCGCAGATAGAGCCTGATCCAACCGCGGCGCCGGCCGAGCGACTCGGTGGAGGCGCTGCCAAACGCGCCATAGAATTCGTTGTGGCCCGCGTAGATGAGCACTGCATCCGGCGCGTAGCCGGCCAGCTCATCGGCGAAGTCGAGCAGGGCGTAACTGCTCACTGCCGGCAATGCCAGATTCACCATTTCGATGCGGAGATCAGGCCGTGCCTGCTGCAGATGCTCGCGCAGCATGCGTGAGAAAGCGCCGTTGTTGAGATGGGGAAAACCCGCGGCAGCCGATTCTCCCAAAACAAAAATGCGGAAGGCGTTGGCCGGCTTCTGTTTGAGGAAGGCGTCGTAGGAAGTGGCCGGCAGAAAATCCCGGCGCAGGAAATAGCGCCGCCCGACATTAGGGTTGGTGATCCAGTAATTCTGATTTTTTTCGAGCGTGACAAACAAGGAGACATCCTCGCCGTAGCCGGCAAGGCGCAGGCCCAGCTCGATCAAGCCGAGGATGGCCAGCGGACTGAGGGCGAGCAGCACGTAGAAGAAAAGCTTCCTGGCCCAACTGAGGTGCGTTTGCATGGCGGAAAAGTAGCTGCAGCACTGACAAATATCAACCCCTTTCTCCGGCAACGGTGTTTTCGGTTTTGACATTGGCGGGAATTTTGTATATTCGCCAGCGTTGCCGCGATGCTGAAGTGGAGCAATTCATTTCGAGCGTTCTTGAGAAAATCATGTAGAGCATTCGAGTTTTGCCGAAAATTCACAAGATCCCTTCTGGATGACCTCTGTGGCGACAACCCTTCTCAAAGCGCGTGTTCGCCGGTCCGTCAGTGGCCTAATCGTATGAATCGGAATCCCGCGTTCTTACCTCCCCAAGTGTTGCGCGCGGCCGTTGTTGTTATGCTGGCTCTTTCGGCTGCCGGCTGCACGCGCGAACCGAAGCCGGCGGTGGTCGCGACCGTCGGCAAGCTGGCCATCACAGCCGAGGAGTTTCGCGACCGCTTTGAACTCAATCCCCGCCTGCTGCAATATCAAAATCCCGAATACGCCAAAGTGCCCTTTCTCGGCGCGCTGATTGCCGAGAAGTTGCTGGCGCTCGAGGCAGAGCGACAACGCCTGGCGCCGCCCGCCCGTACGCTGGCTTTCCTCGAACAAATCAAGCGCGAGGCAACCATCGAGGCCTTTCACCACCTGGAAGTCGCCGCCAAGATCGAAATCTCGGAGGCCGAGTTGCGGCAGGCCTACGCCCGCCAGCGCCGCGTGCTGCAGATTCAATCTGCCTCGTTCAAAACGCGGCAGGAGGCCGAGCAATTTCGACAGCGGGTTCTGGCAGGTGAAACCTTTCCGCAGGCGCTGGCACCGGCGCTCGGTGGGAGCCGGCCGCAGGTGGATACCATGCAGGTGAGATGGGGCAGCGCCGCGCCTGCGATCGAAGACGAACTCTTCACCCTCAAGGCCGGCGAGCTTTCCGCGCCGATTCTCTCGCTGGGCGAGTACTATGTTGCCGGTCTCCTGGGCGAAACAGTTGATGCGTTTCCGACCGAGGCTGACTTTCAAGAGAAACGTGAAACGATTGCGCGTAATCTGCTCAAGCGCAAACGCAGTGCCGCCTTTGCCGATTCCTTCAAGCAAATGATGATCGGCAAACGTACTGCGATTCCGCCGGAGCGCTTCAAGTTTCTGGTCGAGCGTCTCGAGGAATTGTTTCTCGGCCAAGCTGCCGGCGGCCGCGAACCCAATCCCTCACCGCTCAGCCAGCAGGAATTTTCCCGCGCTGAAGCCGGCCTCGCAGCGCACTGGCAGGAAGTGTTGGTGACCTTCGACGACGGCAGCACGTGGACGATGCGCGAGTTTCTGCAGCGCCTGAGCGTGGGCCGGCAGAGTTTGGACTTCAGCCAGCGCCGCAGTTTTCGTTTCAGCTTGCGGCAGGCACTGCTGGCGATGGTGGAGCAGGAGTACATTTACAAAGAAGCCGCGCGCCGCGGACTCGATCAGTCCGCGGAGGTCAAGGGAGAGGTGGCGATGTGGCGCGACAATTTGACGGCGCGCCACCTGCTGCGGCAAATGCTGCTGCCAGACAGCGGGGCAATGGATGAACAAGAAATGCCCGCACTCAGCGACGAACAACTGCGGCGCTTGACCGTAACGCTGCTTGCGCTGTCCGATTCGCTGAACATCACCATCGATCAAGCAGAGCTGCGCCAGGTGGTGGTGCGCAATGCCGGCATGCTGGCCTTGAAGACGCATTTTCCCGGACGCATGGTCGTGCCCCTGCCCCTGCCGCTGGAAAACCTTCCGAATTGGCAGGAAAAGATCTTCGCAAAAATGGGTTATTCCGCCCCGGTACCGCCGCCAGAATGAGCAAGCGCAACCGCAAATCTCCTGCTGCACTCCGTCCGGCGTCGCGGCAAACATCATCGTCGCGACCGCCATTGTCGCGTTCCAAGCGCATAACTTTCACAGTCATCTTGCTGCTGCTGCCGGCGCTGTTTCTGCTGCTGGTGGAGGGAGGGCTGCGCCGGTTGGATGACGGCAGCGATTTTGCGCTGGCCCGCAAAGTCGTGGAGGCAGAGGGCGAGTGGTGGGAGATCAACCAAAACGTGGCGCGGCGCTACTTCGGTATGGCGCCGGAATTCGCGCGGCAAACCGAAGAGGGGAGAGTGCGCTTCAGCAAATCGCCGCAAATCCTGCGCGTGATCTGCCTGGGTGAATCGAGCATGGCGGGATTTCCCTACAACAAGAACGCCACCCTGCCCGGCATTTTGCGCACGTATCTGCAGATGCTGCTGCCGCAACGCGAGGTGGAAGTGCTCAACTTGGGAATTGCCGCGACCAACAGTTTCACCGTGCGCGACCTGATGCCGGAAGTCGTCGCGCTGCAGCCGGATGTGATTTTGATTTACGTCGGCCACAATGAATTCTATGGCGCGCTGGGCGCGGGCTCGAATTTCCATCTGGGAACCAACCGCAGCCTGATCAATCTCTATCTGCGACTGCTGCGTTGGCGCACGTTCCGGCTGCTGCAAGAAGTGATACGCAAAGCTTCCCGTGCCGTGCGCGGCGGCAAAAGCGCGGCAGACTTCACCGCGCCGGTGATGCAGCAGATGGCACGCGAGCAGACGATCCCCGTGGAGAGTGAGCTGCGGCAGTTGACCGAACGGACCTTCGAGCAGAATCTTCTTGATGCACTGGCAGTGGCGCAACGGGCGCGCGTGCCGGTGGTGATCAGCGATCTCGTGTGCAATCTCCGTGAGCAGCCACCGTTTGTGGCGCTGGCGCAGGCTTCGCTTACGCCGGCGGAAAAGCAACGCTGGCAGGCGGCATTCACGGCCGGCTGGCAGCATCTGCAGGCGGGCCGGCCCGATTCCGCGCTCGTGCGATTCGCGGCGGCGGCCGGCATCGATTCCACGCATGCAGAATTGTGTTACCGCCAAGCGCAGGCGTGGCAGGCACGCGGCGAGGTGAAAGAAGCGGCGCATTTGTTTGCGCTCAGCCGCGATCGTGATGCGCTGCCGTTTCGCGCGCCCGGCACGCTCAATGCCATCATTCACCGGGTGAGTGCGCAGCGCAAGGTGCCGTTGGTGGAGATGGAACGGACGTTTGGCGAGCGCAGCCCGCTGGGCCTCATTGGCGATGAATTCATTTGCGAGCATCTTCATCCCACCGTTACCGGCTATGCCATGATGGCAAAGGCATTCCTGCAGCGCTTGCTGGCTGCAGGTTTGCTGCCTACCGGCAGCGATGCCACCGCCATTGCCCGCCTGCCGGAGGAGGTGCGGCAGCTCAACATCACCGCGCTCGATGAAGAATTCGGCCGCCTGCGGGTGTTGCAACTCACTTCGGAGTGGCCGTTCCGAAAGAAAGTCGACCTGGAGGTGGCGCTTCCGGCGGAAGTGGCGCCGCTTGCCACGCAAACAGCGATTCGCTACGTCAACCGGGAGATCACCTGGGCGCAGGCGCATTTGAACTTCGGCGACCAGCTCATGCAACACAAACGGTTCGAGCTGGCGCTGGCGGAATTTCGCGCGCTGGCAGCGCAATATCCCGGTGAAGCGGGGTTGTGGGAAAAGCAGGGGGATGCGCTGTTCTCACTGCAGGACTATGAGGCTGCCCGCAGCGCCTATGCGCAGGCCGCAAGGCTGCAACCGACCTCTGCGTTTGCGCATGCCGGCGTGGGCAAGGCTTGCATGTTTCTTGCGCGCCTTGCCGAAGCGGAAGCGGCGTTGGCGCGCGCCATTCAGTGCGATGACATGCGGTCTCAGTTCGATTCATCCTACCGGTCCTTCGTGCTTTATCTTTGGGGCGGCGCGCTCACGAATTTGCAGCGCTATGCGGAAGCGGAGCAGAAGCTGCAGGCGGCGCTCGCTATCGATCCTCATAACAAACTCGCCGGCGATTTTCTCGCCACACTGCGCAGCCGATTGCAGGAGTAGAGGTGTGAAATGAAGGCGCTGGCCTGCACCAAATGAGGGGTCGGGAGTTGCAGTCGCGCCGGTGGTAACTGCGATTCTCTTGCGCCGCACAAACAGCTTGACAAACGCAGGCGCGTTGAGTATACTTTCGCCGGTCTTCTTGGAAGGCCTTCCACACATGACGCCCGGCAGCCTCATCACCTCGAGTCATTCGCCCGCATTGCTGCCCCGGCCTTCTGAACGCGGCTCTGCCTGTCTGAGGTCATCACTTGCCATGCATGTCACCATCTATGAAGTTGCCGAACGCGCGGGCGTGGGCATCGGAACCGTCTCACGCGTACTCAACAACAGCTCGCAGATTTCGCCGGAAACGCGCGCCAAAGTGCTGAAGGCCATCAAGGAGATGAACTACCAGCCGCACGCGATGGCCCGCAATCTGGCCTGGCGGCGCACCCACACCATCGGCGCGATCGTGCCGTTCTTCACCGGCTATTTCTATGTAGAATTGCTGCGCAGCATCCAGGCTGCCATCTCCCGCCACAAATACGACCTCGTGCTTTACGGCGTCGACGATCTCCAGAAGAAGGAACACTTCTTCAAGCACGTTTTGCAGCAACGCCGCGTGGACGGTGTGCTGCTGGTTTCCATGCGACTCTCAGACGTCTACTCCCGCCAGTATCTGCAGCGCAAGCTGCCGCTGGTGCTGGTGGATGCCTACCATCCCGCGCATGATTCGATTACCGTGAACAACGAAGAAGGCGCTTACCTGGCGGTGCGGCATCTGCTGAACCTGGGCCATCGCCGCATTGCCATGATCAACGGCCATCGCGACAGCCGGCCGGCGCAGGAACGCCAGGCTGGTTACCTTCGCGCTCTGCAGGATGCCGGCCTCACGCCGGCGCCGGCGTGGATCATCTCCAGCGATGCGCTGGCGGAAGAGGGGGCGGCACCGAACGACGGCTTCAACAAAGTCGCCGGTGATCTGTGCATGCAACGGCTGCTGGCGGCCGGGCTGCCGCGGCCCGCAGCGGTGTTCGTTGCCAGCGATATTCAAGCGGTGGGCGCCCTGCGCGCGATTCTGCAGCACGGCTTGCGCGTGCCGGAGGATGTCGCCGTGGTGGGCTTCGATGACGTCGAATTGGCGGAATTGATCGGTTTGACCACGATGAAGCAGCCCATCCCCGAGATGGGCGATCTGGCAGTGGAGAAGCTGATGGCCAAGATCAACGAGGAGCCGCTGTCCGCCCAGCGGCAGCACCGCTTCGATACCCGCCTGGTGGTGCGCGAAACCTGCGGCGCCAGGCTCAAAGTCCTGCGAGACCGTGATGCCGTCCCTCTCGGATGAACAAAAAAGGCGCGTGCGCGCTTTGGCAAGATCCACCTCCGATGCCAAGATCGGCAAGAAACTCGGCCTCGAACCGGGCGCGGTCAAGGCCTTCCGCGAACAGGAGGCGGCCGCGCAGCGGCAACGCCGCGAACGTGTCTTCAAAATCCTGCTGCCTGCCGTGCCGTTGTTGTTGCTGTTGCTGTGTGAAGCGCTGTTGCGGCTGACCGACTACGGCGGCAGTCTTGCCTTGTTCGTGCCTGCGGAGACCGCGCCGGGCTATTTGAAAATCAACGAGAACGTGGGGCGGCGCTACTTTCCCGCACTGGCTGTGGCGCCGGAGGTTTCCAACGACCTCGTGCGGACGGCCAAGCCACCGGGAACCTACCGCATTTTTGTGCTGGGGGAATCCACCACCGCCGGCTATCCCTACCTGTACAACGGCAGCATGTCCAAAATGCTGCAGCAACGCTTGCGCGATTACTTTCCCGATCGCGAGATTGAAATCGCCAATCTCGCCATGCCCGCGATCAACAGCTTTGCCTTGCGGGATTTAGGCCCGGAGCTGCTGGCGCAACAGCCGGATGCCCTGATCATCTACTGCGGCCACAACGAATTTTATGGCGCGCTCGGCGTGGCCTCCACCGAGTCCCTAGGCCGCTGGCGCAGCCTGATCAATTTATATCTCGAGCTGCAGCAATTCAAAATCATGCGGTTTCTGCGCGCTCAAATTGCTGCAGTGCAAAAATGGTTCGGGCCAGCGCACTCCCCGGCCGGCAATGCCAACGCCACTTTGATGGAACAAATGGTGGGAGATCAGGCCATCCCATATCAAAGTGAAAAGTACCGCCGCGCGCGGGAGTTCTTCACTGCCAATTTGAAAGACTTGATCAACGCCGCGCAACGGCAGGGCGTGACGGTACTGCTGGCGAATCTCGTGAGCAATGAACGCGATCTGCCGCCCTTTGCCGACATTTTCAATCCCGTCACACCGCGCGCGACTTTTCTCGCAGCGCTGGAGCGCAGCCGGCAACTCGCCACGCAAGGCAATCTCCAGGCGGCGCTCGCGCTTTGCGATTCCCTGCAGCAAGTCGATGCCGCACCCGCCTGCCTGCATTTTCAGCGGGCGAGAATTTTGGAGGGCATGGGCCGTTTTGCCGAGGCGGCTGCCGCATATCAAACCAGCCGCGACCTCGACGGCCTGCGTTTCCGTGCCGCCACAGATTTCAACCACGGCCTCGCTGAAGTCGCGCAGGCCACCGGCGCGGTGTTGGTTGATGTGCACGCCGCCTTTACCCGAGCCTCGCCGCACGGCTTGATCGGCAACCATCTGTTACTCGAACACGTGCATCCGAATTTGCACGGCTATTTTCTCATGGCAGCCGAGTTGTGCCGCGCCCTGCAACAGCAGGGGATGATTGCAGTGGATTGGGATCAAACCCGGGCACGGCCGGACTCGGTTTACTGGCAGGAGCGCGGCGTCACCGCGCTGGATGAGGAAGTGGCCGCCATCCGCATGGCGGTGTTGCTGAACAACTGGCCGTTCGTGCCGCGCGAACGCAGCTGGCCGCTGCGGTATCAGCCGAAGGATTATCTGCAGTCACTCGCCTATGCCATGTGGCGGCGCGAGCAAACCTGGGAAAAAGTGCACGTCTTGCTGGCAGAAGATTACGAGAAAAAGGGCCGCCTCGAGCTCGCCGTGAAGGAATATGAGGCGCTCATTCTGCAAACACCGCACAACCCTTCGCCTTATATTCGCGCCGGGCTGCTGTATGCCAACCTGCAGGATTTCGATCGCGCGCAGGATCGCATGCTGCGCGCGCTGGCCCTCACGCCTTCGCTGGAAGCCTATCAAGTCGTGGGCGCGATTCTGCTCAACCGCGGGCAGCCGGCGCAAAGCCTGCCGTATCTGCAAAAAGCGCTGCAGCTCGCGCCGGGGGACGGCCGGACGCTCTACAACCTTGCGACCGCCCACCTCATGTTGGGACAAACCGAGCCTGCTCGGACTTGCGTTGCGCAATTGGAAAAGCTGATGCCTGGCAGCGCCGAAGTGGCGCAACTGCGTCGCAGTCTGGCGTCGCCTCAACCGGCGCGTTGAGCCGCCTTCAATCCGCCCAGCCAAAGGCCTGTATCAAGTTCAGGTCGCGCAGGGTGGCGTGCACGCTTTCACTGATGCCAATAATCTCCAGTTTGCTGCCGCGCCGGCCAATGAGCCGCGCAAAGCCAATCAAACTTTGCAGGCCGCGGCCGCTGAGCACCGCCAGCCCCTGCATTTGCAGCGTCCAACGCGCAGCAACCAGTTGGGAAGCGAGCGCCAGGAATTCCGCCAACCGCTGCGCGCTCGCGCCGCTGATCACGCCCTGCAGCTCAAGCGCAACGCACGGTTCCGCCTCTTTCATTTCGACCGCCACGGTTGCCACCGGCTCCCGGCCGGCACTGCCGCGGGCAACAGTCCTCCCACACTGATCCAGTTGAATCTGCACTCGTGCCATGCTGTGAACCTCCGCTTGTTGTTTCCCGCCTGACTGAATCGCCGGCAATGTGTGCCTGCAGGCGATGATTGTTCCGGCCAAATGATGCCTGCCGCCGTGCAGCGAAAGGCAACAACAATTCGCGTACCAAAGCCGCCCGGGCCGCGAGGCGATTCCGTTTGCTTGCGCAGGCGCGTCGTGCCTGCAATTTCAAAGAACTTGCATTCACCGCGCGCGAATCGCGCTAGTGGTCGTGGCCGGCTGTAACGTTCTGTGCCGGCACGGCAGAGAGGTTTGTTACAGAATGGGAGGGAGTCTGATTTCGGGTCCGGCATCTCGCCGGGTCTGCCGGCATTCGGCAGGCACGCAAGCGCAGGGAGGGAAAAATGAGGCGCTTTTGCAGATGTCAGGCAAGCTGTTCAAAGCGCGGCAAAACCTCCAAAAGCTCGCTCAACGTTTTGATGCGCGTGACATCGTTTTCCGGCACGACGGCGAAGGGGTCGATTAACACCGGCCGCAAACCGGCCCGGCGCGCGCCGATGACATCATTGTCGTAGTTGTCGCCCACGTAAAGGCAGTTCGCCGCGGGCACCTGCAGTTGCGCCAACGCCAGCTTGAAAATTTCGGGATCGGGTTTTTCCACGCCGACGAGGTGGGAGTCGATCACACACGCAAAGAAATGGGCGAGGCCCTGTTGTTCGAGCAGGCGGGCAACCTTGCCGTCGGCATTGGAAATAATGCCGAGGCGAAGGCCAATTTCCCGCAGCGCGGCGAAGGTTTGCCGCGCCGTCGGTTCGACGTAATTCCACAAATGATCGCGCTGGTGGCGTTCGTAGATCATTTGCAACATGGCGGCAATATGCTCGGGCGCGGCGCCGACGAAGCGCAGCCAAAAAGTAAAGAAATCCTTCCACTGTTCGCCGCGGTTGCCGCGGAAAAACTTCTCGCGGCCCAGCGCGGCGCCCTTGCTGAGCGCCTCGATGCTGGTGTGCACGCCGAAACGCGCCAGCATTTCCTGAAAAAAAGGGTAGTCCGGGGAGAAAATCGTCTGGCCCACATCGAAGAAAACGGCTTGCAGGGTCGGCGGAGGAGTCATGGTTCGGGAGTGTCTCGGCAGTTGGGTGAATAAAGAAGAGCGAATACGTACGCACGGTTTGTTGGGCAAGTCATGCAGCAACTTCTCACGAACTGAGCCTTCGCCTCATCGTGCCCTCGTTCTGGCGGCATACTTGCGCAGGCTCTTCAACACCGCTTGGAAATCCTTGGGGGCCGGCGCGGTGAATCCGATCTGCTCGCGGCTGGCGGGATGATGCAGCAGCAGTGCGGCGGCGTGCAGCGTCAGACGTTTGATCAAGGGCTGCTCGGTTTCGCCCGGGTTGAGATGATAGCCGGGTTTGATCGAGGAGAGCAGAAACGTTTCGGCCTGACCATAAAGCGGATCAACCAGCAGCGGATGCCCGAGCGCCTGCAAATGCACGCGAATCTGATGCTGCCGTCCGGTTTGCGGCTGGGCTTCCAGCAGCGTCGCCCCGCGAAAGCGCTCGAGCACGCGAATGGAGGTGAGGGCCGGTTTGCCGTCGCGCGCAACGATCATCACGCCCGGCCGGCTGGGATGTTCGGCCAGCGGCTGTTGCACGGTGAGCGCTTCTTCCACCACCTCGCCGCGCACGAGGGCGAGATAGGTTTTCTCCACGTGGTGCTGCTCGAATTGCAGACTCAGGGCGCGATGGCTGCCCTCGGTTTTGGCGAGCAGCACCAGGCCGCTGGTGCCGCTGTCGATGCGATGCACCACGAACAGGGGTGTGCCCAACCTTTCTTCGGCCACGCTGCGCAGGCAGGGCCACTCGGGATGCCAGCGTTCGGGAATCACCGGCAAGCCGGCGGGCTTGTTGAGCACCAGCAGCGCTTCATCTTCAAACAGAACCGGGATGCGCCATTTCTGTTGCCGGGGTTCATCGAAGTAATGTAGATCGCGGCCGGTCATGCCAGGCATCCTTATTGTGCAGTGTCCGTTCGAAAATGTTCCAACCTCGGCTGGGTCGAGGTGTCGAGAACGCCAGACTCACCGGTTGCGGGGCGAGACAAACGTTATTCGAAGAAAAGACTTTGAATTTTCGATTCATGAAATTCACGCCACTGCTCCTCAGTCCGGCACGGCCGATGTGAGGGCATTGGATTTTCTATTATGCAACTCTGTCCTTCAATGTTCACTTCTTAATCTCAAGCCAATTTTGAATATCGACTACATACCGCGCCGGCCCATCGAGAGCACCGAAGGCGATCTTACTCGGCAGCTTCCTAAAAAAAGCATAGTAACTCTGTGTTGGCGTCGCCTCAGCATCAGTCCATGCAATCATCCACTTTTTGTCATTGCTTGGTGTAAAATGTGTATTGAAAATAAGCAAACGCGTGGGTAATCTGTTTTTGCTTCCTCGCATAATCGTCACTTGAGACATATATCTCGTCTTTGCAACTTCCTCTGCCGGAACAGCACAGAAAAATGGTGCCCATGATCCGAGGCCTGGACGCATCTCAATGATGTAATTCGGTTCTGCATCCAGTTTGTGAATATTCAAGAAGAATGACTGCTTCTGCGTGTCTTCAATATCTTGAACAATGATCAAGTTGTCCAATTTGAACTGGACGGAATTGGGACTGTTGATCATGTATTGAGCAGTTGCTCCAGGCGAATCTTCAATATTGATGCTGCCAGATGAAGTCGGGAAAGGGTTGCTGTTTTGCCATTCTTTGAATTGAACTGGGGTCGGTGGAGGTTGTGTATTCATGAAAAGATACATCTGTTCAAGATATGTGGCTTGTTCAGGTGTATACTTATCACGATGAATTGCTAAACATCGCAGATATGATCTGATGCGTTCATCAGTCATCGCTTTGCTAGCCAGTGAGATTACTCTAGGATCGGTCTTCAAAATCACTTCACCTGTTACAACCTTCCAAAACTGTGTCTGAGTAAACTTTAGATCAACTCCGGCAGCCGTAAAAACGTCTGGCGGGGGCTCATTGCATCCATATATATCCACTTTGCCATTTTTTGCTTTAGGATGACACCCCTGAAGTATAGTCGAGAGCAATACGAAAACCATGAGCGCTCCATTTGTGCAAAATCTGGTTGAAATCGTCATGGTATGATGTCTCCTTTTTTTAGTTGTTCAATCTAAATCACAAGATATGTACTATTCGATCCAAATCACTCTTATCTCCCTTTTCTCTGCCCTAACTCCGAATATTAGGACCACACTCAGATCTTCAAATCCAAAAGCGGCGCCACCTGCGCACAACCCGGGAAAGAAATCCTGTACGCGCGGCATTTCCCGGCAGCACACGAATGACTTGCACCGTGGCATTGTCTTCACCGCCGCGAGCATTGGCCAACGCCACGAGTTTCTCGCAGGCCTTCTGCGGGGCGTGAGAGAGTACAATCTTCTTCAATTCGCTGGGATCGACTTTGGCCAGGCCGTCGGTGCACAACAAGAAGTGATCGCCGGGCGCGAGGCTGAGGTTGGGAATCATGTCCACTTCGAGCTCGGTGTAGATGCCGAGCGCGCGATAAAGATGCGACTTCTCCGGATGGCGGCGCGCTTCCTCGGCGGTGATCATGCCGAGGCGCTGCATCTCCGCGACCTTGGAATGATCCTGGGTGAGCTGCTCGATCTTGTCCGGGTTGATGCGATAAGCGCGGCTGTCGCCCACGTGCGCGACACAGCCCGTGCCGCCCTGCAGCGCCAGCGCGGTGCAGGTCGTGCCCATGCCATAGAACTCGAAGCTGGTGTTGGAGGCTTGGTAGATGCGCTGATTGGCCACGGTCAAAGCGCGCTGCAGGCTGTGGGGAAGATCCGCCTGCTGTTCGGCGAAATACGTTTCTGCGATGATGCGCACTGCCATGCGGCTGGCCTCGCTGCCGCCGGCATGGCCGCCCATGCCATCGGCAACCACGAAGAGTTGGCCCTTGGGCGTTTGCAGCGAGGCGTCCTCCGCGGGGAATTTGCCAAAGCTGTCTTGATTCTCTTCGCGCTTCAGGCCGCGATCGGATGCGCTCCCAAAAGAGATGCTCAGCCCCTGTTCCATATCCTCATTTTTTTAGGATCTCAACCGTCACCGGGCCGGCGGGCCTGGCCAGGCAGGCGAGGCGATATTCACCCGGCTCGAGTTTGTTGATGTCTTCCAGCGTACCCTGCTCTTCGTCGCCGATTTCGTTTAGATTCTCGCGGCCGGCCAGAATGCGAATCGGATCCATGCCGCAACTGCCGATGCGGCAATCGGCTTTGATTGCCAAGCCGTGTTTCTCGGCAATCTCGCAGATCGATTGCCCCGGCCGGAAGGGGACGGTTTTGTTGAAATTCTTGAACCGCACCACCAGACCTTCCGGCAGGGGCGTTCCAGCAGGCTGCGGCTGGGGCGTGGCGGCGCGCACGGGCGCGGCCGCGGGCGCCGGTGGATTCGCAACGCCTGGCTTGGTGTTGAACAGCACGGTGCGGCGCGGCGCGAAAGTGCGCAGCCGCAACAGAAAAAGCTGCTGCCCCAGGCGAAATTGATCACCCTCGACCAGCGGCATGGCGCCCCGGATCTTGAGGAACGTGCCGTTGGCGCTGCCCAGGTCCTTGATCTTCATCATGCCGCGCTCCAGGCGAACTGCGAGATGGCGGCGCGAAAGTGTCATGTCTTTGGCGTCGAGCGTGAGGTCCGGCGCTTCGCGGCCCAAAACCTGCGTGCGTTCCGTCAGCGGATGGCGGCCAACGGGTTTACCTTCGGCATCGAAATGCACCAGGAGCGGGACGCCGTTCTCCCTGCCGAAGAGCAGAAACTGCCGGCCCACGCGCACCAGACTGCCCGGCGCGATTTCACGCGGACTGGCCTGCTGCAATCTCACGAAAACACCGTTGGCGCTGCCGTCGTCGCGCAGAAGATAGGTGCCGTCACTGCGATCGTAGAGCAGCGAAGCATGCTTTTCAGAGAGCAGCACGTCCTCCGGAAAACTCAAATCACAACCGGAGCGGCCGATGGTGGTGAGGCCCTCGTCGCGCAACGGGAATTCGTCGGCTTCGACGTTGCCGGCGAGAATGCGCACCAGACAGGCGGTGTGTTCCTCCACGGCTGCTGCTTGCAAGCCGGCTTTGGGCGGACCTTCACTCTCCACCACCACGGTGCCGATCCGGCGCAGCGGCGGCGCCGGTTTCGGTTCTTCGTCGAACTCGAGGTCGATACGGATGCTGGTTTTGCCTGCCAGCTTTTGCGCCACGGCTTCCGCCACCAGCACGCCGTCGCGCAACGCCGCCTTGATGTTGCCGCGGCGCTTGATCTCGCGGAAGCCGGCGGGATCGGCATTGAAATCTTCGGTCTCGAAATAAGCCGGACTCAGAATGTCGCCCAGCAAATAGACATTAGGCTGCCGCGTTTCCAGCAGAGGATTGACGATAAAGCGCTTCTTGCCCTGCGGCCCGCCCGCCACCATGTCGATGCCCAGCGAACTCAGAAACGGCTCGGGAATGTCCTCGCCGATGCAAGCAATGCAAAATTCCTTGGCGAATTCGAGATGCACGGTTTCACTGGGCCGGCCGGGAATGCGGCGCCGCTCGGTACGCACGGAAAGATACTCCTTGCGATCTTCGGCGGTCAAGACCGCCACCGGCTCGCTGCAGGGAAACTGCCGGATATTGCCGTTGGCCATGAAAGCTTCAAAGAACACTTCCGCCAGCGCTTTGGAAACTTTCGGAAGTTTGTCGCCGCGATAGGACCAGTAAACCGCGGTGGCATCATCAGCCCGCGTTTTGGCGTTCGAGATGGCAATCACCGCCTCTGCTGCCGAAGTGCCGCCGCCGATGACACAAGCCGGTTCGCCGAGATAGTACGCAGCATCGCTCAGGCGATAGGCGATGCCATCGGTATTGCCGGGGATGTCAAAACGCCGCGGCACACCGCGGCCAATGGTGATGGCGACGTGCCGCGCGGTGTAGAATTGTTCGGATTTGGTGCGATGGTTGTAGGCCCGCGCCCGCCAACTGCCGTCGCGGTTGCGCTGCAGGCCGGTCAACTCGACGCCGATTTGTGCCGGCACGTTGAAGGTGCGATAGCAGGCTTTCCACTGGCGGCACATTTCGTCCTTGTCCATCGGCGTGAAATGCAGGGCATTGATCAGCTCGCCGCCCCTGGGAAATTGCATTTGATCGCCGCCGCCATAATCCGGCAGAATGAGTTTGTCTTTGGCGTAATCGCGGATGCGCTTCATCAAGTCATCGAAGTCGATGACCAGCGCGGCCAGCCCGAGTTCCCGGGCGCGAAAGGCGGTGGCCGTGCCCGCCGGGCCTCCGCCCACCACCAGCAGATCCAATACCTCCGGCAAGCGCGCCGGCTGGGAGAGAATGATGGTGCCGTCGGGCAGCACCTCGGGATTGAGGCTCATGGAAATCCTTTCCAAAAGTGTTCACGTCCTTGCAGCCAGCGTGGCCTTGCCCGCCGCGGAGCGCGGCGATCGTTGCTGTCCTCGATTGGCAAAGCACAGTGTTGATTTACCGGCACGCGAGCACTGCAATTCAAACATAATTTTCGCCGCGACCGGCGCTGCATCTTAGCGGATTTGCCAGTCTTTTGCAAGAAGTTTCTTGCCGCCTCCGCCACAACGCATTGGCTCATAAATATTGTTACCGAAGGTTTTTTTGAAATGGCGTCGTTGCCTCATAATATGTGTTACCCAATC